>DXFX01000106.1 GCA_019114245.1 Candidatus Borkfalkia faecipullorum
CCTCTTTATTTTATCTATTATACTATATTTAAAGAATAATGTAAATATATTTGATAAAAAAACGGTGAAAAACGGGAATTTTGTTTATTTATCTCCGCCTTTTTTTTCCGCACTTTTCCCGCGACGATCCAAACGAAGCGACCGCCTGTTCATGAGCGGGTAAACGCGCACCGCCAACGCCGCGGCAAGGACACACAGGACGAGATCTTTCAGCATATAGAGAAGATTGTTGACGACGATCGCCTTCCACAGCTCCCCGTTGTGCATATAAAAAGCCCAGATACAGGCAAAATACGGAATGCCGATCAGATAATTGACAGCAAACCCGACCAGGGCGGCAACCACCGCTCTGCGAAGGGTAAGCGCCTTGCCTCGTGCGGAGACAAGACCCGCTGCAAATGCGCCCGCAATAAAACCGATCAGGTATCCGAAAGTAAGATTGACGACATAGACAAACCCTCCCCCGTGCGCAAAGACGGGAAAGCCGATCAGCCCCATCAACACATAGACGGCGACTGCCGCAGAGCCGTACCAGGGCCCGAGCAAAATCCCCGCCAGAACCGCAACCACCGTCTGAAAAGTAAGCGGGACAAAGGGCGTGGGGATACTGATGTATGCCGATACGATCATCAGCGCTACAAAAATAGCGCACTGTGCAAGTTTGATTGTCTTATCCATTTTATCTCCTGATACGTCGATTTATGTCTGATATAGTACTTTGTATAAACCAATTTAATTAAAAATCGGGCGTAAAGAAACTTCCCCGGAAGAAAGCAGGCTTTCCGTTCCGTCCTCAAAGCGGACTTTGAGAAAACAATTTTCATCGATCCCTTCCACGATCGCTTTGCCCGTGATCTTCCCCGAACAGACGATCACTTCCCGTCCGATGATAAAACAGCGCTTTTCATATTGCGGATAAAACGACCTGGAAGGGATTCCGTCGTAATAAAATTTCAGCCTTTCCAACAGGGTTGCCGCAAGGTCGGCGCGCGCATCCGAAGGGCAATCTTTTCCGAAAACAGACGTTGCGATCCCCTGCAGCTCTCTCGGGAAAGCGCCTTCCTTTACGTTGATTCCAATTCCCGCAATGACGTACTCCATGCCGTTATTTTCGACGCTGAAAGAAGCTTCCGTCAAAATCCCGCACGCTTTTTTTTCGCCGAGAAAGACGTCGTTCACCCATTTGATCTGTGCTGTTTTTCCGCTGACTTTTTCGATCGCCTCGCATACGGCAACGGCGGCGCTCGTCGTGACAAACAGAGATTCGGAAGAGGAAAATGTCGGACGGAACAATACGCTCATATACAACCCCGTTCCGCGCGGTGAAAAAAAGCTGCGTTGATTTCTTCCCCTACCCTTTGTCTGCTCTTTCGCGATCACCACCGTCCATTCCGGCGCCCCTTGCGCGGCAAGCGCTTTCACCTCGTCATTGGTAGAATCCACACACTTCTTTACAATAACATTGCAGTTGAAAGAAAGTCGGGAGCGGATTTTTTCAGCCGTAAGGACATCGCTCGCCGAAGAGAGAACGTAGCCCTTGTTGGTCGTTGCCTGAATGCCGTATCCCTCCTCCCGCAGCACTTTGACCGCCTTCCAGATTGCATTGCGGCTGACGCCAAGTTGTTCCGCCAATTCCTCTCCGGATACGGGATTTCCCTTTTCTTCATCCAATTTTTTTAAAATTTCTTCCTTGATACTCATGGATAAAATTTTATCACATCCATAAAAAATTGTCAACCGATATATAAAATATCGGTTGACAATCCTATTCATTCCTCTTTAAATTCAGTATACTATAAAAACAAAGATGGCCAAAAACCTTTCCTGTCAATGTCAGTTTTTTTCGTCCTCGCTCTCCTGCGGGCGCTGCGCCGATGACACGCGCGGCTTGACAAGATAATCCTCTGCAGCCGTTTCCAAAGCTTCGTTGAGTTGCGTAAACGGTTTGAACAGTTCCTTTAAACGCGCCTGCTCGGGTTTTTTGGTAAACAGAGAGACGACGGGGACGATGACAAACCCAGCGATCATGGTCCATGCCCCTACATAGATTGAGGAGCTGAACACATATTTGTACAAAAAGCTGTCCAACAACGATTGCGGTAAGGAAGAAGCGGACAGGGAAAGAACCATAGCTGCAATGCTCGTTGCGACGCCGAAAACAAAGCAGACCCAACAGCTCGCCTTCGTCGTCCCCTTCCAGTACAGGCTGAACAGGTACGGCGCGAGAAAGGCCCCGGCCAGCGCGCCCCAGCTCACCCCCATCATCTGCGCGATAAAGGAAAGCTTCAATTCGTCATACACAATGGCGATGACCGCGCTCACGGCAATAAAGAGGGCGACAAAAATACGGATGAGCCGCATCTGCGAAGAATGGGAAAGCCCGTCCTTTTTCACGCTCTTGATGAGGTCGAGGGTGATGGTCGAGCTTGAACTCATGACAAGCGAGGAGAGAGTGCTCATGGAAGCCGACACGACGAGGACAAGCACCAAAGCAATGAGAATGACGGGAAGGCTCTCTTCGAGCATGGCGGGAATGATGGTATCAAATCCGCCCGAAACGTCCTCCACAAACAATCTGCCGAACCCGCCGAGGAAGTAACAGCCGCCCGCAACGACAAAGGCAAACACCGTACTGACGATCATTCCCGTACGGACAGAAGCTTCGCTTTTGATCGAATAAAATTTTTGGACCATCTGCGGCAATCCCCATGTTCCGAGACTGGTGAGCAGAATGACCATGATCAACCCGTACAGATCGGGGCCGAAAAAGGAAGTGTAAGCGCCCTGCTGCGCGCCCGCCGAGATCTGGGAAAGATCGGCGATCGCCTGCGTCAGTCCGCCCGCATTCAGGAGCACCGCCGCAATGATGATCACAATTCCGAAAAGCATGATGATGCCCTGGATAAAATCGTTCCAGACCGTCGCCATGTATCCGCCGACAAGCACATAGACTGCCGTGACGGCCGCCATAATGAGAATACACACCCAATACGGAATGGAAAAAGCCATGGCAAACAAGCTGCCCAAGCCTTTATACAGTGAAGCGGTATATGGGATGAGAAAGATAAAGATGATCACGGAAGCGGCAATTTTCAGTTTTCCGTCCGAAAAACGTTTTCCGAAATAATCGGGCATCGTGGCAGAATCCAACTGTTGCGTCATTACCCTGGTCCGCCTTCCGAGGACGGCCCAGGCAAGCAAGGATCCGATGAGCGCGTTTCCGATCCCGATCCACGTTGCCGCAATGCCGAAATTCCAGCCGAACTGTCCCGCATATCCGATAAAAATGACGGCAGAAAAATAGCTTGTCCCGTACGCAAAGGCCGTGAGCCAGGGGCCCACCGACCGCCCGCCCAGGACAAAGCCCTGCACGGAACGGGAACTGCGGCTGTTCTTCACCCCGATAAAGATCATGACGGCAAAATAGACGAGAAGGATCCCTATGTATAAGACGACCTGCATATGCTCTCCCCTTTTCTGTCCTGTTCGGACATGATTAGAATAATTATACAATAATCAGTATAATTATACACACAAAGGAAGATCTTGTCAACCGAAAAACAAAAAAAAGACGGCCGAATGATATGCACCCCAAAAGTTGGACAGACTTTTGGAGGTGCA
>DXFX01000107.1 GCA_019114245.1 Candidatus Borkfalkia faecipullorum
AAACTTTCCGACGGCAAACCGGTCATGACGCCCACGCAGGACATGGTGCTCGGCGCATACTATCTGACCATTATCCGCCGCTATGAAGACAAGTGGTACAACAGCAACCATGACGAGGTTCCCGTGGGCACGGAAGGGGCGGAGCAGTACCGCGCGCCGCTGTACACCTCGGAAGACGAGGCGATCATGGCGTACCAGACCAAGGCGATCACCTTGCAGGACGAAATTTACGTCAAGCGTACGGTAAAACTCCCCGAAGGCAAGTTCTTTAACGAAAACGGCGAGCCGGAAACGGAGATCACCGGGCGCGTAAAAACGACGGTCGGCCGCATCATCTACAACGAGGCGATCCCGCAGGATCTCGGCTTCGTGCAGAGGAACACCAAAGAAGATTATCTCAAATACGAGATCGGCGGCAGCAACAAATGCGATCTCAGCCTGCTCAAAGACAGATATCAGGCAGAAGTGGACGGCAAGCTTATCCGCCAGGAGCAGGAAGACGAACCCGTCGGCAAAAAGATGATCTCCAAGATCGTAGACCGCTGCTTCAAAACGGGCGGCGCGCCCAAGGCGGCAGACGTGCTCGATAAGATCAAGGCGCTCGGTTATAAATATTCGACCATCGGCGCCATTACGACTTCCGTCTTCGATATGCATATCCCCGCCGCGAAGAAACCTCTCATCGCCGAAGCGGAGCATAAGGTAGAAGTCATCGAAAAGAAGTTCGCCCGCGGCCTTTTGAAGGACGAGGAGCGCTACAACGCCGTCGTAAACGTGTGGAAAGACACGACCGACGCCGTTACCAACGAGCTGAAAAAGGGCCTCGATAAGTTCAACCCCATCTGGATGATGGCGAACTCGGGCGCCCGCGGCTCCATCGACCAGATCAAACAGCTGGCAGGTATGCGCGGACTCATGGTCAACCCGCAAGGTAAAATGATCGAGATCCCCGTCAAATCCTGCTTCCGCGAAGGACTTACCGTTCTCGAATACTTTATTTCCTCGCACGGCGGCCGTAAAGGTCTCGCCGATACGGCTCTGAAAACGGCAGACTCCGGGTACCTCACCCGCCGTCTCGTCGACGTTTCGCAGGACGTCATCGTCCGTGAGGACGACTGCTGCGCGGGCAAAAAGCCGCGCGGCATGAAGATCTCCGCCATCGTCGGCCCCAACGGCGAGATCGAAGGACTCGCCGACCGTCTCGCGGGCAGATTCGTCTCCGAAGACGTCATCAACCCCGCCACGGGCGAAGTGATGGTTGCGGTCAACCACATGATCACCGAGGACATGGCCAAGGAGATCGTCGCGGCGGGCATCAAGGAAGTGTCCATCCGCAGCGTATTCACCTGCAACTCCCGTCACGGCGTCTGCGCTAAGTGCTACGGCAAAAACATGGCTACGGGCAGCCCCATCCAGGTGGGCGAAGCGGTGGGTACCATCGCCGCGCAGTCCATCGGTGAACCGGGTACTCAGCTGACCATGCGTACCTTCCACACGGGCGGTATCGCCGCCACGGGCGACATCACGCAAGGTCTTCCCCGTGTCGAAGAGCTGTTCGAGGCGCGCCGCCCGAAGGGCGTCGCCACCCTGTGTGAAGTGCCCGGTATCGCGTATATCAACGAGCTTGACAACCAGAAACACGTCGTCATCCGCGACGAGATCACGGGCGAAGAGAAGAAAGAATACGTCCTTCCCTTCAACGCAGAACTGCGCGTGAAGTCGGGCGAAAAGGTAGAACCCGGAACCCAGCTCAACGGCGGTTCCGTCAACCCGCAGGACATCCTGCGCATTCAGGGCGTCAAGGGCGTGCAGGACTACATCCTGCGCGAAGTGCAGTCCGTTTACCGTTCGCAGGGCGTTGACATCAACGACAAACACGTCGAGATCATCGTCCGTCAGATGATGAGAAAGGTCCGCATCGAAAACTGCGGCGATACGCAGATGCTCCCCGGCGAACTGGTGGATATCTTCACCTTCGAGGACGAAAACGAAAAGACGATGGAACAGGGCGGCAGGCCCGCAACGGCAAAGCGCGTGTTGCTCGGTATCACCAAGGCGGCGCTTTCCACCGATTCCTTCCTGTCCGCAGCTTCCTTCCAGGAAACGGCGCGCGTGCTCACCGAAGCTGCTATCAAGAGCAAGGTGGACCCGCTCATCGGCCTGAAAGAAAACGTTATCATCGGCAAGCTGATCCCCGCAGGTACGGGCGTCCGCGATTACAAGAACATGAGCCCTCAGCTCGTCACGGGTCACCGCGAAAGCGATTCCCTCATCGAGGAAACGCAGGAAGCGTTCGGCATCGAACCTCCCGCATCGGAAAATTAAACGTCAGGCGTCGGCGCAGATGCGCCGACGCTTTTCGCATTGAAACATAAAAAATACATTTCGCAAAGCGTTCTCTTGAGTTTCTTTACAACACGGGCGCTTTGGCGGCAGGAGGAGTATGGACATTCTGCAGGCAATGCACGCGCGGCACAGCGTGCGCGCGTTTACGGGACAAGCTATCCCGCCCTCGTCTGTGCAGGCATTGCAGGAGGAGCTGGCGCGCTCCAATGCGGAAAGCGGGCTGGACCTGCGCCTGATCACGGACGAACCGCAGGCCTTTTCCTGCTTTCTCGCTCATTACGGAAAGTTTTCCAACGTCCGCAACTACATTGCCGTCATCGGGGATAAAACACCTTTGGCAGAGGAGCGCGCGGGTTACTATGGCGAACGCGCCGTTCTCCTCGCACAGCGGCTGGGGCTGAACACCTGTTGGGTCGCGCTCTCCTTTGCGCAGGGCAAAACAAAAAAGAGCCTCTGCATCGGAAAGGGGAAAAAGCTCTTTTGCCTGATCGCAATCGGTTACGGCGCCACGCAGGGAGTACAGCACAGGAGCAAAAGTTTTGCGCAGGTGTGCAACGTGCAAAATCCGCCCGCATGGTTCCGCGCGGGGGTGGAGGCGGCCCTGCTTGCACCCACGGCGATCAATCAGCAGAAATTCAGCTTTGAGCTCGTTGGCGAGCGGGAAGTGCGCGCCGTGCAGACGGGCGGTTTTTGCAGAGGGCTGGATCTCGGCATCGTAAAATATCATTTTGAATGCGGCGCAGGGAAAGAAAATTTTACCTGGGTAAAAGAGTAAAAAAGAAATAAAAAACGGGCAGAAAATCATTTTTTATGATTTTCTGCCCGTTTTTTCGTATTTATTTGAATATTTTTCAATTTATTTTATTTTTTTAATTCTTATTTATTCAATAAAAAATAATTAAAAAATAATTTATTAAATATTTTTTATAAAATAAAATATATTTTTTATTTATTTTTTACGATTTTACAATGTCGGGGCTCGTGTCGGTGTGCAGGCAGGCGGACCGCTTTTCAATGTCTTGACGACCTTTCGGGCATTCTTTCTGCACTGGAAATAGCGCGTCGGAAAATGGCGCAAAATGTCGGAGGACGTCGGAGAGTGCCGAAGGACGGCGGAGAAGGTCTGAAAGTATCGGCGAACGGCAAAGAGTAGCGGAGGACGTCGGAGAGGATAGGCAACAGGCCGAAGGTGCCAATCTATCAAAAAGTTTTGTTGTTTGTCAGGGCAAGGCTGAGTTCGTACACCTGTCTCTGTGCTTTGGTAAAGCGCTTGTCTTTGTGAAAGGCAATACAATATTCGCGCACGAGGCAGACGTTTTCCAACGTGATCTCACAGAGCTTTCCGCTCTGCAACAGGGGAGCGGCAAGCGTCTGCGGCAGGATGGCAATGCCCTCGCCCTCGGCCGCAAGGGAGAGGAGCGCCTCGTTGCTGGCGGATTCCACCACGGGTTCGGGGTGCAGGTTTTCCAGTGCAAATAAACTGTCGATAAAATCGCGGGAGGCACTGCCCGGTTCCCGCAGTAAAAGTTTACAGTTGCTCAGCTGTGCAAGCGTCAATCTGTCCGCCGCAGGAAAGGAGGGCGCGCACACGGCAGCCAGCCTGTCGCGCGCAAAGGGGGTGTGCCGCAGGTAGGGGGAGGAGGTGTTTCCCTCCAGCAGGGCAAAATCCACCGTCCCCGCAAGCAGTTTTTCTTCCAGCTGTGCCGCGGGGCAGACGGCGGCGCTCAGACGGATCTCGGGGTGCGTACTGTGCACGCTGAGGAACAGTTCGGGCAAAAGCACCCTTCCTATTGTCAGTGAGCTGCCCACACGCACGTACGGCTTTTCCTCCGCGGTGTGCGCAAACGCTTCAAACTCGTCAAACGCCTCCACAGCTTCCTGTGCCTTTACGGCAAGCTGCCGCCCGAAGTCGGTGAGCACAAGCCTTCTGCCGATGCGGTCGAACAGTACGATCCCGTAATGTTTTTCCAGCTCGGAAATGGTCAGGCTTACGGAAGGCTGTACGGTGTGCAGTTCCTCGGCGGCCTTTGTGATGCTCCCTTGTTTGCACACGGTGAGAAATACGCGCAGATGTCGGATGGTCATATCGGCTCCTTATAACTTTTTCCATATGTTTTCAATAAAATTATAGTATTTTACAATTCATTTGTCAAGGTGTATAATGGAAGGGAAAGCTGCCGAAAGGGCGAAGGAGGAAATATGCAAAAACAGAAGGAGAAAAGGGAGCGCGCAGGATTGCGTCGCCTTCTTGTCCTGGCCCTGAGCTTTTTAAAAATCGGGCTGTTCACCTTTGGGGGCGGGTACGCGATGATCGCCCTCATTCAGAAGGAATTTGTCGCAAAGAAAAAGTGGGTGGGGGAGGAAGAATTCCTGGACATGGTCGCCATTGCGGAATCCACGCCCGGGCCGCTTGCCATCAACAGCGCCACTTACATAGGGTATAAGGCGGGCGGCGTGTGGGGGGCGGCCGTCTCCACGCTGTGCGTGTGCATTCCCGCCTTTCTCATCATTTATCTGATCTCCCTGTTTTTCGATGCGTTTTTACAGCTCACGCTGGTCAATTACGCCTTCAAGGGCATTCAGGTCGCGGTCGTTTTTCTTATCCTCAATGCAGGCTGGAAAATGCTGAAACAGATGAAAAAGAACGCCTTCAACCTCATTTTGTTCTGCGGCGTGTTCGGCTGTCTGGTGGGCTTTTCTGTGTTCGCGGTGGATTTTTCCACCCTCTTTTACATTCTCATCTGCGGTGCGTGCGGGCTTGCCGTGTATCTGACCGTTCTCGTTGCAAAGCGGCGCAAAGCGCGGTCGGAGCCGACTATGCAGGGAAATGCCGCATTGTCCGAAAAAACAAAGGACGTCCCCGAAAAAACAGAGCAAAACGGCTCCGTCGAGGAAGAAACGGACGCTTCTCGGCAAGGGGAGCCGCAGAAAGGGGAGCGCACGCCTGAAAAGGAGGGGGAAAGCAAATGATCTGCCTGGATCTGTTTCTTATCTTTTTAAAGGTCGGCGCGGTCTCTTTCGGGGGCGGGTACGGCATGATCTCCCTCATCCGCGACGAAGTGGTGTCGCACGGCTGGATGAGCGAGGAAATGCTGATGAACCTGATCGCGGTGTCCGAATCCACGCCCGGTCCCATCGCGGTGAACGTGGCAACCTTTGTCGGTTCGTCGCAGGCGGGCGTTTTGGGCGCGCTGTGCGCCACGGTGGGCGTGGTGCTTCCGTCTTTCTTCATTATCCTGCTCATTGCGGCAATTTTGCGCAACCTTCTCAAATACGCGGGCGTGCAGGCGGTGCTGGGCGGCATACGCCCCGGGATCGTGGCGATGGTGCTGGGAACGGGGCTCACTATGCTGTTGAGTACGGTGCTCGGCTTTTCCTCGTTCGGGCAGGGGATGTCGTTCGATTGGCGGGCGCTCGTCATTCTTGTCCTGCTCGTCGTCGCCCTGTTTGTCTTTAAAAAATGGAGAAAGCACGAGCCTTCGCCCATTCTCCTCATCCTCATCGCCGCCGCGTGCGGCATGGGATTGTATGCCATTCCCATATAACGAAACTTTTTTCTTCCCCCGCGGCATCGCCGCGGGGGAATATTTTTTTGCCCGCATTCATATGTATAGACAAAGACTGTAAGGTTACACTACGCATCGGGAAAGATGCGTCAAAAACAGTTTTTATTCGACACAGAGTGCGAGAATTTTTGAAAAAATACCTGATAAAATGAGGAGGACAGGATGAAATTCGGCGTTATTTCTGCGCGTCGTGCGGGTACGGCGATCGTGCTGGCGGCTCTGCTCGTCGCACTGACGCTTTTGTTGCAATTTACGGGTGCGTATGCCGTTTTTACGGGCGGAACCGTGCGGAAACTGCCCGTGTACAGCGTGGAGAGGGAAGATAAAAAGATCGCGATCACCTTCGACTGCGCCTGGGGCACCGAACATACGGACGCCATTTTAAAGGCCTTGGAAGCGGAAAACGTGCGCGCCACCTTTTTTATGGTGCAGTTCTGGACGGAAAAATACCCCGAGTACGTCAAAAAGATCGACGCGGCGGGGCATGAGATCGGCACGCACAGCGCCACGCATTCGCAGATGTCCAAACTTTCCGAAAGCGAGATACGAAAGGAATTGCAGACCTCTTCGCAGGCGATCGAGTCGGTGACGGGCAAAAAAGTGGAGCTTTTCCGCGCGCCATTCGGCGATTACGACGATCTTTTAGTGGAGACGGCGCAGTCGATGGGGCTGTACACCATTCAGTGGGACGTGGACAGTCTGGACTGGAAAAATCTCACCGCGTCCGAGATCACGCTGCGCATTGCGGGAAAGGTACAGCCGGGCAGCATCATACTCTGCCACAACAACGGACTTCACACGGCCGAGGCGCTCCCCGCCGTGCTGGCAACGCTGAAAAACAGCGGCTACGAGTTTGTGCCCGTGGGGGAACTCATTCACCGTGGCAATTTTACCATGGACGCAAACGGCAGACAACACGCCGCATCCTGAAAAAACAGTCAGAAATCGGAGGTACTTTTTTATGAACGGCACAGAGAAGAACAACAAGGTGTTTATCATGGGCGAGATCGTCAGCGAGGCGAATTTTTCGCACGAGGTGTACGGGGAAGGCTTTTACGAACTGTTTGTCAAGGTGATGCGGCTTTCGGGTCAGGCGGATATCCTGCCCGTCACCGTTTCCGAACGCCTGATCAGCGAACACGACCTGAAAGTGGGTTCCACCCTCTGCGCGCTGGGACAGTTCCGCTCCTACAATAAAATCGAAAACGGGCGTTCGCGGCTGATGCTCACCGTGTTCGTGCGCGAAACGGTGCAGGCGCCGCCCTCGCGCAACCCCAATTCCGTGGTGCTGAGCGGCTACATCTGCAAACCGCCCGTCTACCGCACAACGCCGTTCAACCGCGAGATCGCCGATCTCCTCGTCGCCGTCAACCGCGCGTACAACAAATCCGATTACATTCCCTGCATCGCGTGGGCAGAAACGCGCGGTTCGTCAAAAATCTGCAGGTGGGCGACCGCATCGCCCTTTCGGGGCGCATCCAGAGCCGCGAATACCAGAAAAAAGTCTCCGATTACGAAGTCAAAACGATGACCGCTTACGAGGTCTCCATTTCCAAGCTTGCCGCCTTTGACAGCGCGGAAAACTTCGATCTGGAACGGGAATTTTCCCTGTACACGGGGGCGGAACATAACTTTTTCCCCGGGGACGCACAGGGCAGAATGTAAAATACGCCGAAAAGCAGAGCGCATCGCGCTCTGTTTTTTTTACGCAGTAAAAGGACGGACAGACCGTGCCGGCGCGATTTTTCGCGCCGGCACGTTATTTTTTTGAGGGGCGCGGCAGAAGTTGACGGAATGCGTCTGCGGTGTTATAATATGCACCGAAAGAAACAGAACAGGAGAGAGAGATGCTTTTAAGCGACGCAGTTATGGGCGAAAGCTACATTGTGGAAAAGATTCATCTTCCCTTTGAAACGGAGAGGCGGCTGGAAGCGCTGGGCATGACCGACCGCACGCGCATCAGCGTACTCGGGCGCAAGGGGCGGGGCATTCTCATCGTAAAATTGCGCGGATCGCGCTTTGCGCTGGGCGCCGCCATCACACACAACATCGAGGTGGAAAGGGCAGAATGAGCGAAGAACAGAAAAAAACCAACGAAGGACAGGCAAATGCGGGCGAAGATCAGGAAATGACCATCGGGTTTATCGGAAACCCCAACTGCGGCAAGACGACGCTGTTCAACGCCTATACGGGCGCCAACCTCAAAGTGGCAAACTGGCCGGGCGTCACTGTGGAAAAGGTGGAGGGCGCCATCCGCAATCACAACCAGAAAATTCACCTGGTCGACCTCCCCGGAACGTACAGCCTCACCTCCTACACGATGGAGGAGACGGTGGCGCGAAACTTTATCCTGAGCGACGAAGTGGACGTGGTCATCAACGTCGTGGACGCGTCCGTGCTGGAACGCAGTCTGTACCTTACATTGCAGCTGCTGGAACTGGGCAAACCCGTCGTCATGGCGCTGAACATGATGGACATTGTGCAAAAGCGCGGCATGGAGATCGATATGCACCGCCTGCCCGAAATGCTGGGCATCCCCGTCGTTCCCGTAACGGCGAGAAAGCGCCGCGGCCTGGATTCCCTGCTGCACGCCGCCATCCACCACAGGGGGCATAAGACGTGCGAGGGGCTCGTTCACGACCATACGTACGTGTCCAAACACCGCCACAACCACCACGACGAATACGCCATGGTGTATTCGGACGAGATCGAGGACAAGCTGGACAAGATCATCCCCGTACTCAAAGAAAAATATCCCGACATCGTCAACGAGCGCTGGCACGCGCTCAAACTTCTGGAGCAGGACAAGGAGATCACCGAAAAGTATCCCGTCGACCTGCCCGACGTGCTGGACAAGAGTTACGAATCGCAGATCATCAACGAAAAGTACGATTTCATCGAAGAGATCATCCACGAAGTGCTCCTGCACAAGCAAAAACAGGACGTGTTCACCGAAAAGGTAGACCGCGTGCTCACCCACAGGATCTGGGGCGTTCCCGTCTTTCTGTGCATCATGGCCCTGGTGTTCTTCCTCACTTTCTTTGTGGGGGACTGGATCAAGGGATTCTTTGAGCTGGGCATCGGCTGGCTTTCGGATACCGCGCAAAACGGACTCACCTCCATCGGCGCGCACGAGATCGTCGTATCGCTGGTGGTGGACGGCATCATCGGCGGCGTGGGCATCATCATCACCTTCCTGCCCAACATCCTCATGCTCTTCCTGGCGCTTGCCTTTCTGGAAGATTCGGGATATATGTCCCGCGTGGCGTACGTCATGGAAGGGCTGATGAGCCGTCTCGGACTTTCTGGCAAGGCGTTTATCCCCATGCTGCTCGGGTTCGGCTGCACCGTTCCCGCCATCATGGCCTCCCGCGCGCTGGAAAACAAGCGCGACAGGTTCAAGGTCATGCTCGTCACGCCCTTCATGAGCTGCAACGCCCGCCTGACCATCTACATTCTGTTTGCGGAAATGTTCTTTGCGCAGTATGCCATGCTCGTCGCCTTTTCCATGTACCTCATCGGCATCGCCGTGGCCATCGGCATCTCCGCGATCATCCACGGCATCGACAAGAAAAAGAGCGTCAACTACCTCATCATCGAACTGCCCGAATACAAACTCCCCGACGCGCGCACCGTCGTCATTTACGTGTGGGACAAGATCAAGGATTACCTCGTCAAGGCGGGTACGACCATCTTTGTCGCCACCCTCATCATCTGGGCGCTTCTGAATTTCGGCCCGACGGGGTTTGCCGAAGATATGTCGCAGAGTTTCGGCGCATACGTCGGTAAATTCCTTGCGCCCGTGTTCCTGCCCGTGGGGCTGGGATTCTGGCAGATCACGGTGGCGCTGATCGCCGGCATTTCCGCCAAGGAAGTGGTGGTTTCCTCCTGCGCCGTGCTGTTCGGCATCGTCAACGCGAGCTCGGCGGAAGGAATGCAGGTCTTTGAACAGGTGCTGGCAGGCATCGGGTTCACGCAGCTGAATGCCTTCTGCCTGATGGTGTTCTGCCTTCTGTACATTCCCTGCGCCGCCACCCTTGCCACCATTCATAAGGAATCGGGCAGCTGGAAATGGACGGGCTTTGTAACGGTGTTCCAGCTGGTCGTCGCATGGCTGGTCACCTTCGTCGTGTATCAGATCGGGCTCGCCTGCCTGGGTACGCCCAACGTGGCGGGGATCTCCGTGCTGATCGCGCTCGTCGTCGCCGCATGGGTCGCCTTCGCGGTGCGCGCCATCCTGCGCCGCCGCCACAAAAAGTGCGAGGGCTGCCCGCTCTCTTCTAATTGCGACAAAAAATAAAAATCAGCCGCGGAAAGCTTTCCGCGGCTTTTTGTATGCTCCAAAGGTATTGCGGACTATAAAAAATAAGTATTTGACATCTTTTGGTACCTGCGTTATAATAAACACGAAAAAAGCCGCGGGGAGCGGCGCAGGAGGTCATTATGTTAGGAAACTTTGTGTATTGCAACCCCACGAAAGTGTATTTCGGCAAGACGGCGCTGGAAGGTCTGCGCAAAGAACTGCCCAAATACGGCAAAAACGTTCTGTTTATTTACGGCGGCGGATCCATCAAAAAGAACGGGATCTACGACGCTGTTCTGAAAATTTTAAAGGAATGCGGCAAAAATGTGTATGAGGACGCGGGCGTGATGCCCAATCCCACCTCGGAAAAGCTCATGGACGGCTGCCGCCGCGCCCGCGAATGCAAGGCGGATCTGCTCCTCGCCGTGGGCGGCGGTTCGGTCATCGATTACGCCAAGGGCGTTTCCGTCTCCGCTTACTGCAAAGAGGATCCCTGGACAAAATACTACCTCAACATGGAAGCGCCCGACAATCAGCTCATCCCCGTCGGGGCGGTGCTCACCATGGTCGGCACGGGCAGCGAGATGAACGGCGGCTCCGTCATCACCAACCACGAGCAGAAGCTCAAGATCGGCCACGTGTTCGGCGAGGAAGTGTTCCCCAAATTTGCCTGCCTCAACCCCGAATACACTTACACGCTGCCGCAGTACCAGATGGTGGCGGGATTTTACGACATCATGTGCCACATCCTCGAACAGTACCTCTCCGGCACGGACGACAACACGTCCGACTATGTGATGGAAGGGCTGATGCGCTCGCTGATCCACAGCTCGCTCATCGCGCTGAAAGATCCCAAAAATTACGAGGCGCGTTCCAACATCATGTGGACGGCAACCTGGGCGCTGAACACCTTTGTCGCCATGGGCAAAACCACCGACTGGGAAGTGCATATGCTCGGCCAGGCGGTAGGGGCGTACACGGACGCCACCCACGGCATGACGCTTTCCGCCGTTTCCATGGCGTATTATCACCACATTCTGCCTTACGGTCTCGCAAAATTTGCGCGCTTTGCCGTCAACGTCTGGGGCGTGAACGCCGAGGGCAAGACGGAAAAACAGGTCGCTGAAGAGGGCCTTTCCCGCATGGCGGACTGGATGCGCACCCTCGGATTGGTGATGGACCTCAAAACGTTGGGCGTCACGCCTGACATGATCGAGGGAATTGCAGACGCTACTTATATCATGAAGGGCGGCTACAAAATTTTGGACAGAAAGGACGTCGTTTCCATTCTCAAGGAAAGCCTGTAAACGAATTGACAAAAAAGCGGGGAGTTTTCCCCGCCTTTTTTATCTGAAAAAGAAAGGACGCCCGTCGGCGCAGGGAATGCGCCGACGGGCGTTTTTCGTACAAAAATTTTACTCTTTTTTTCAAAAAAGTATTGACAAATGCGGGATCAAGGTGTAATATAATAATCGTTATATAACGAACGTTATATAAAGGAGGAAGAGATGCCGCCCAAACCCAAAGTAACCAAAGAGCAAGTCATCGAAGCGGCGGCGCACATCGTGCGCGAGCAGGGAATGTCGGGGCTGACGGCTAAGTCGCTGGCAGCGCAGCTGCATTGCTCCACGCAGCCCATTTTCTGGCTGTTCGAGGGGATGGAAGAGGTGCGCAGCGCCGTTACGGCAAAAGCGCTGGAAAAGTTTGACGAATACCTGCGGACGCAGGTGGCGGACGTTTCGGCATACAAGGCGATCGGGCTCAATTACATCCGTTTTGCCGCCGAGGAGACGGAGTTTTTCAAGCTTCTCTTCATGAGCCAATCTTCCGGCAAAGACATTCTCACTTCGCACACGGAACAGGCATACGTGCTCCAAGTTCTGGAACAGGAAGAGAATATAAAAGGGACGCGTGCGCAAGATATTTATGAAGAAATGTGGCTGTTCTCGCACGGGATCGCCACGATGATCGCCACGGGCACGGCAACGTTCACGCCCGAGCGGATCAGAGAGATGCTGACCGCGGTGTATCGCGGACTGATAAAGAGTTCTCAGGAATAATAAAAAGGAGGCAGGCATGAAAAAATACGATGCGGTCGTGATCGGCGCCGGAAACGGCGGTCTGGTTGCGGCGATCCGCCTGTTGCAGGGCGGGGCAAAAGTGCTGTTGGTGGAGAAACACAATCTTCCCGGAGGATTTGCTACAAGTTTCCGCCGCGGCAGGTTCGAGTTTGAGGCGTCTTTGCACGAGCTCAACGACTTCGGAACCAAGGACAACGCGGGTGACGTGCGCGATCTGTTCGATTCGCTGGGCGTTACCGACAAGATCGACTGGATGGAGATCCCCGAAGCGTACCGCGTGATCGTGCGCTCGGAAAATCTGGATGCCACCATGCCTTTCGGGGTGGATGCGTTTATCGCAAAGATGGAATCCTATGTCCCGGGCAGCACGCCTTCCATGCGCAAGTTCTTCGACCTCGCCGAGGAAGTGCGCCTGGCGCAGGCTTACACTTCCGCGCAGAACGGCAAAGCGGATTCCAAAGTGATGGTTTCCCAATACGGCAACTTCGTGCGCAGCGGTTCCTATTCCGTCAACGAAGTGCTCAAAACGCTGAAAATGCCGCAGAAAGCCATCGACATTCTCAGCGCGTACTGGTGCTACCTGGGCGCAAACCTCAACGACATGAGCTTTGTGCACTATGCGTCCATGGTCAACCGCTACATCCGCCGCGGGGCAAGCATGCCTAAAATGCGTTCGCATGAAATTTCCCTCGCGCTCGTTTCCCGCATCCTCGAGCTGGGCGGCGAAGTCCTCTTCAACACGGAAGCGGTCAAAATCCTGCAGGACGAGAAGGACGGCGGCGTCGCCGGCGTCGTGCTGGACGACGGCACGCAGATCGAAACCCGCCACGTCGTGGCAAACTGCGCGCCTCACCTCGTGTTCGGCAAGATGATGGACAAAGTGTCCGAAAAAGACGTCCGCGCCACCAACGCGCGCAAGTTTGCGGGCAGGGGATTCACCATGTTCCTCGGCCTCAACCGCACCGCGGACGAGCTGGGCGTGGAAAACCATAACTATTTCCTGTACGATACCAGCGACACGGTCAAACAGTACGACCTTATGCGCTCCATCCGTACCAACACCGCGCAGGCAACCGTCTGCCTCAACCGCGCTTACCCCGAATGCTCGCCCAAAGGTACCTGCATGATGTACTTCACCACCCTGTATATGTCCGACGACTGGGGCAACGTGAAGGCGGAAGATTACTTCAAAACCAAAGAC
Organism: Candidatus Borkfalkia faecipullorum; assembly: GCA_019114245.1. Classification (GTDB taxonomy): domain Bacteria; phylum Bacillota; class Clostridia; order Christensenellales; family Borkfalkiaceae; genus Borkfalkia; species Borkfalkia faecipullorum. The sequence continues at coordinate 13,498 of DXFX01000107.1, forward strand.
ATGGTCGCCAATATGTTCATCGACCGCTTTGAAAAGGACACGGGCGCAAAGATCCGCGACAGCATCGAGGAGATCTCCGTGGCAACGCCCATGACCTACGCCCGCTATTGCGGACACCCGCAGGGCGTCATTTACGGCTACGAATCCCAGTACTGGGACGGCCTGATGCCCAGATTGCAGATGATGGGCGAAGATCATACCGTGCGCGGCCTGCGCTTTGCGGGCGGCTATTCCATGCGCCTGTCCGGATATTCCAGCGCCTACTTCTCGGGCGATATTTCGGGCAGACAGACAGTCGGCGATATCAAGAGGGAGGGCTGAGTTATGGCGTTCGTATTTAAAAAACAGATCTTCGGATTTATGGATCTTCTCCGCTTCAAGAAGATGGTTCCCAAGCGCCGCGAAAAGCTTGCGGAAGGTTCGGCGCAGCCTCTGCCCGTTTCCTACCGCGTCAACGAGACGGCAAAGATCCTGCACCCCGGCTACCAGAAAGCCACGCTCGTCAAAGTGGAGCAGAACACCGCCGACACCAAGACGTATTTCTTTGAAAGCGAGCGTCCCTTCTATTTCCGCGCAGGTCAGTACCTGACGCTCGGATGCAAGGTGGGGGACAGCTTTGTCAGCAGGCCGTACGCCATTTCCTCCGCACCCAAGGCGGCGCTGAACAAACAGGTCAGCGTCACGGTGAAAAAGTGCGGGTTCTTCAGCGGATACCTGTTCGACAACGCAAAGCCGGGCGACGTGTTCACTTTGGGCGATCCCTCGGGCGAATTCTGCTACGAGCCGATCAAGGACAGCAAGCAGGTGCTTGCTCTCGCGGGCGGCAGCGGCATCACGCCTTTTTACAGCATGGCGCAGTCCATTGCGGACGGCACGTCCGATTTCTCTTTGACCATTCTCTACGGCGCAAAGACGGAAAAAGACCTCATCTTCAAGGCGGAACTGGATGCGCTGGCTTCGGACAAGATCAAGGTCGTGTACGTGCTCAGCAACGAAAAGAAAGAGGGCTACGAGCACGGATTTATCGGCGCAGACCTCATCAGAAAGTACACTTCGGGCGACTTCACCGTGATGATGTGCGGCCCGCAGGCGATGTACGCGTTTGCGGACAAGGAACTGCAGGCGTTCAACCTGCCCCTGCGCCGCGTCAAGAAAGAGGCGAACTGCGTGGGCGTGCGCGACGTCAAGGACGTGAAGTACCGGCTCACCGTGCATATGGGCTTCGACGTGTACAAGGTTCCCGCCTCCGCTTGCGAGACGGTGCTCACCGCCATGGAGCGCGCGGGCATCAACGCGCCTTCCAAGTGCCGTGCGGGCGGCTGCGGATTCTGCCACAGCAGGCTGGTTTCCGGCAAGTTCTCCATCGCGGGCGCGGATAAGCGCCGCCTGGCAGACGTCAAGTTCGGGTACGTTCATCCCTGCTGCACCTATCCCGATTCGGATATGGAGATCGTCGTTCCCAAGGCTTAATTGTAACAAAAAGAAGGGGGCGTTGTGCAAAAATCTGCACAACGTCCCTGTTTTTCACAGAAAAAGCCCGCCGTTTCAGGCGGGCTTTTTGTATGTTTTTCAGTTTTCCTTGAACATTCTGTTCAGGCGCCTCGTAATGGAGCGGATATTTTCGCGGACGGCGCTGCGTGCGCTTCCGCCGATGACCTTTCTCGCTTCCACGGACTTGTTCACCTTTACGCGCTGTAAGATCTCCTCGTCGAAGAGGGTGGAGAACTGCTGGTAAACGAACAGATCGAGTTTATCCAGCGTCTTTCCGTTTTCGATGCAGTAGCGCACGATCTGGCCCGTGACGGCGTGTGCGTCGCGGAAGGGCATCCCTTTCTGCACGAGGTAGTCGGCAATGTCCGTCGCGGTGGAAAAACCGCCCGCCGCCGCGTTGCGCATCTTGCGGGTATCAAAGGAGATGTGCTGCAACAGCTCGTTCATGATATTCAGGCAGGCGAGCACGGTGGATTCCGCATCGAACAGCGGTTCCTTGTCCTCCTGCAGGTCTTTGTCGTAGGAAAGGGGAATGCCCTTGATGACGGTGAGGATGGCGGTCAGATCGCCGTACACCCTGCCCGTCTTGCCGCGCACCAGTTCGGGGATGTCGGGGTTTTTCTTCTGCGGCATGATGGAGGAACCCGTCGAGTACTCGTCCGAGATCTCCATAAATCCGAATTCATCCGTCGTGTAGATGATCAGATCTTCCGAAAGGCGGGAGAGGTGCGCCATCACCGTTGTGCAGCAGAAAATGTATTCCGCCACAAAGTCGCGGTCGGAAACGGCGTCGATGGAGTTTTGGGAAATGTCCGAGAACGAGAGCAGGCTCGCGGTCATTCTGCGGTCGATGGGGAAGTCGGTCCCCGCCATCGCGCAGCTGCCCAAAGGCATCACGTCCGTGCGTTTATAGCAGTCGGTAAAGCGCTCGATGTCACGCAGGAACATTTCGCTGTACGCGTTGAAGTACTGCGCCACGGAAATGGGCTGCGCCCTGCGCATATGGGTATATCCGGGCATGATGAACTGCACGTTGTTGCTCGCGATCTCCAGAAGGGTGTTGACGAGCGCGCGCAGGTTTCCGCACACGTTGACGATGCTGTCCTTTACGTACAGGCGCAGGTCGGTCGCCACCTGATCGTTGCGGGAACGCGCCGTGTGCAGCATTTTTCCCACGGCGCCGATGCGTTTGGTCAGCTCCTGTTCCACAAAGGTGTGGATGTCCTCCGCGCCTTCCAGTTCCAGGCTGCCCTTTTCGATGTCGGCGAGGATGTTGACGAGCGCGTCGCTGATCTTGTCCGCGTTCTCTTTGGGAATGATCTGCGTTTCGCCCAGCATCTTGACGTGCGCGATGCTCGCCAGGATGTCGTGCCAGTACAGTTTGTAGTCAAACCCGAGCGATTGGTTAAATTCGTCTGCGCTTTTGGCGCTGGGCTGTGTAAAACGGCCTTCCCACAGTTTCATAATTTCATTCTCCGTTTCTTTTTTAAGCGATTTTCGATTGACTTATTCTGCCGAAAACTTTAAAATAATGAGGTAGAGGATCTCTTTCTTTCCCGTTTTGTGCGGGGCGGCGGAGATCGTTCGATACTATTCTAACCTATTTTACGAAAAAATTCAAGTTATTTTTTCAAAAAGAGGGAAATTTGATTATTTTAGGGATCGATCCCGGCCTGGCGACGCTCGGCTACGGGATCCTGGAAAAGGACGCCAACGGAAATTCGCGCGCGCTGGATTACGGCGTTGTGCTCACGCCCAAGGAGGAGCGGCTGCCTGCGCGGCTCGCCATTCTCGAAGAGGGGCTGAACAAACTGTTCGACAAATGCACGCCCGACGAAGTGGCGGTGGAGGAACTTTTTTTCTCAAAAAACGTGACGACGGGCATCGCCGTGGCGCACGCGCGCGGCGTGGCTCTGCTTACCTGCGTCAAGCGGTGCGGCAGACTGTTCGAGTATACGCCCATGCAGATCAAGCAGGCGCTCACGGGCTACGGCAAGGCGGAAAAACGGCAGATCCAGCTGGTCACGGCAAATCTCCTGCGCCTGAAAAGCATTCCCCGCCCCGACGACGCGGCCGACGCGCTTGCCGTGGCGCTGTGCCATTCCTTCACTTCCCGGCTTTCGGGACTGTATTCTATCTGAAAGGTAAACTATGATCGGTTATTTGAAAGGCAAAGTTTTGTATTCGGATGCAGGCACCGTCCTGCTGGAAAACAACGGGGTAGGGTACGAACTTCTCTGTTCGGGCGCGCTGTTTGCCAAGCTCGTCAACGAAAAACAGGGCGAAGCGTACACCTATCTGCAAGTGCGCGAAGACGGGCTCTCTCTGTTCGGATTTGTTTCCCCCGAAGAGAAAAATATGTTTTTGAAACTCATCACCGTTTCGGGCGTCGGCCCGAAAATGGGCATCGCCATCCTTTCGGCCATGAACATCAACGACATCGCCGTCGCCATTGCTACGTCGGACGTCAAGATGCTCACCGCCGTCAAGGGCCTCGGCAAAAAGACGGCGGAACGCATCGTTCTGGAACTGCGCGAAAAGGTCTCCGCCGCGGAACTTGCGCCCGTTTCGGGCGGAAAGCAGGCGGCGCCTGCCGAAAAGCTTTCGGACAAGGAAGAGGACGCCGTCGTGGGACTCATGTCCCTCGGCTACACCCGTGCGGAGAGCACGCGGGCGGTGCGCGGCGCGCTGGAAAAGGGCGCGCAGACGCTGGAGGACATCATCATGACTGCCCTCAAAAGTATGTGACGATAAGAGGAGGACGGGGACATGAGCTTTGAAGAAGATTTTGAAAACGGGTTCGACGAGCGCCTCGTCATGAGTACGAAAGGGGAGCTGGACGTGGAGGAAAACGCCCTGCGCCCCAAGACGATGGCGGATTACGTCGGACAGAGCAAGGTCAAGGAAAACCTGAACGTGTACATTTCCTCCGCAAAAATGCGCGGGGAAGCGCTCGATCACGTCCTGCTGTACGGCCCTCCCGGGCTGGGCAAGACCACCCTTGCGCACATCATCGCCAATGAGTTGGGGGTGCAGATCAAACTGACCAGCGGTCCCGCCATCGAGCGCAGCGGCGACCTTGCCGCCATTCTCACCAACCTCAACGAGGGGGACGTGCTGTTTATCGACGAGATCCACCGCCTCAACCGCTCGGTGGAGGAAATTCTGTATTCCGCCATGGAGGATTACGCGCTGGACATCATCGTGGGCAAGGGCCCCGCGGCGCGCAACATCCGCTTTTCCCTGAAAAAATTTACCCTCATCGGCGCAACGACCAAGGCGGGGATGCTGGCTTCCCCTCTGCGCGACCGTTTCGGCGTGCTATGCCGCCTGGAAATGTACACACCCGCCGAACTTGCGCAGATCGTCACCCGCTCGGCGCGCACGCTGGGCATCGAAATTTTGCCCGACGCGGCAAACGAGATCGCCCGCCGTTCCCGCGGAACGCCGCGTATCGCCAACAGGCTGTTAAAGCGCGTGCGCGACTTTTCCGCCGTCAAGGGCAACGGCGTCGTCAACGTCGAGGACGCCCGCTACGCCCTGCAGAAAATGGACATCGACGAGCTGGGTCTGGATGACACCGACCGCGCCCTCCTGCGCGCCCTCATCGAAAAGTTCAACGGCGGCCCTGCGGGCTTGGAAACGCTCGCCGCCACCATCAACGAGGATTCCAACACCATCGAGGACGTGTACGAACCTTACCTGTTGCAGCTCGGCTTTATCGCGCGCACGCCGCGCGGCAGGGTCTGCCTGAAAGGCGGGTACGAACATCTGGGGATAAAGATGAGCGAAAAACAGAGATTGCAGACATCCATGTTTGACGACGAATAAAGTCTGCGGAGCGTTGCTATGTTATTGAAATCCGATTATTATTACGACCTGCCCGAAGAGCTGATCGCGCAGACTCCCGCGGAGCCGCGCGATTCCTCCCGCCTTTTAGTGTATTACCGCGACACGGGAAAGAGCGAGGACAGGATCTTCCGCGACATCAAAGAGTATTTAAAGGCGGGCGACGTGCTCGTCATCAACAATACAAAAGTGCTCCCCGCGCGTATGTTCGCGTACACGGAAAACGGGGGACGTGTAGAGGTTTTGCTGCTCAAACGGCAAAATCTGACCGACTGGGAAGTGCTTGTCCGCCCCGGGAAAAAGGCGAAGGAGGGGACAAAACTTGTCGTCTCCGAAGAGCTCTCCCTCACCGTCAAAAGCAGGACGCCGACGGGCGAACGTATCGTCGAGTTCCATTTTGACGGGGTGTTCGAGGACATCCTTTCCCGCGTGGGAAGTATGCCTCTGCCGCCGTACATTCATGAAAAACTCAAAGATCAGAACCGCTATCAGACGGTGTACTGCAAGACGGACGGCTCTGCCGCCGCGCCCACGGCGGGCCTGCACTTTACCAAGGAGCTCCTGCAGGAGATCCGCGACATGGGCGTGCAGGTAGCGGAAGTGCTCCTTCACGTGGGGTTGGGTACCTTCCGCCCCGTAAAAGAGGAGGATCTCACCCACCACGTCATGCACTCCGAATACTACTGCGTTTCGCAGGAGGCGGCGGACATCGTCAATGCCGCCAAACGGGAGGGCAGGCGCGTCATCGCCGTCGGGACGACCTCCGTCCGCACGCTGGAAACGGTCGCCGACGAAAACGGCTTTCTGCGCCCCTGCAGCGGCGATACTTCCATCTTTATCTATCCGCCCTACAAATTCAAGTGTGTAGACGCCCTCATCACCAACTTCCACCTCCCCGAAAGCACCCTCATCATGCTCGTTTCCGCTTTCATGGGCAGGGAACAATGCCTTTCTCTGTATAGAGAGGCGGTGGGGAAGGGGTATCGGTTTTTCAGCTTCGGCGACGCGATGCTGATCGTATAAGCTTCGCATCTCTTTGTCGCGCTTGCGTTTTCTCTCGGTCACGTACGTCTGTGTACGCTCCCGTCGCGAAAGCCGCGCGCTCCTCGACCTGCTCGCTTCTCCGATCAGCAGAATTGCCTCGGCGGGGCAAACCTCAGTCATTTACGCTTTAGTAAACTCCTTCGGGTTATCCTCGCGCGCCTTGTCTTTCTCGGCTCTCAAATGAGCAGAATTGCCCGCAAATTTACCTCTCTTTGTCGCGCTTGCGTTTTCTCTCGGTCACGTATGTCTGTATACGCTCCCGTCGCGAAAGCCGCGCGCTCCTCGACCTGCTCGCTTCTCCGACCAGCAGAATTGCCTCGGCTATGAAAGGAGCAGATTTACCTGCAAAACATTTTTCACCGCGCAAAGGGCTTTGCACGGTGACAAGGCCAGAAAGGCATCAAAAAAATGATCTACACGGAACTTACAAAACAGGCGGCGATCGTCGCGTACAATGCCCATGCGGGGCAGACGGACAAGGCGGGAATGCCGTATATCTTTCATCCCTGGCATCTGGCGGAACAGATGACGGACGAAATTTCCGTCTGCGTCGCGCTCCTGCACGACGTCGTCGAAGACACATCCGTCACAATGAGCGATCTGGAAGGGCAGTTTCCGCGGGAGGTCATTGCACCCTTGAAGCTTCTCACCCGCGAAAAGGGGACGGATTATTTCGATTATATCAAAAAAATCAAGGCCGACCCCATTGCAACGGCGGTGAAGATCGCCGATTTAAAGCACAACGCAGATCTTTCGAGGCTTCCCGTATCCATGCGCACGCAGGCCGTTCTCGAACGCGCAGAGCGGTATAAAAAGGCGCTTTCCATCCTCAGTCTCTGAGCGCTTTTTTGCGGGAGAAAGAGAGGGGGATCGTCCTGAAAACAGAGGCACGTTATATAAAAAACAGAACAAAAGGAAAGAATATTTTGGCAGAAAAGTTTTCGTTTGAAGTGATCAAAACAGACCCCGAAACGGGCGCGCGGGCGGGCATTTTCCACACCCCGCACGGGGACATCGAAACGCCCGTGTATATGGCCGTCGGCACGCAGGCGACGGTCAAGGGAATGCTCCCGCGCGATCTGAAAGAGGCGGGTTCGCAGATCATTCTCTCCAACACCTATCACCTGTATATGCGCCCCGGCCACGAACTGGTAAAAAAGGCGGGCGGACTGCATAAATTCATGAACTGGGACAGGCCCATCCTCACGGACAGCGGCGGGTTCCAGGTCTTTTCCCTCGCAAAGCTCAACAACATCAAGGACGAGGGGGTCTGGTTCAATTCGCACATCGACGGGAGCAAGCATTTTTTCACGCCCGAAAAGGTGATGGAGATCGAAAACGCGCTGGGCGCGGACATCATCATGCAGTTTGACGAGTGCAGCGAGTACGGCGTGGATTACAAATACGCAAAGGGCGCGCTGGAGCGCACCGTTCGCTGGCTGGAACGCTGCGACAAGGCGCACAAAAACGAAAATCAGGCGCTCTTTCCCATCGTGCAGGGCAATTTTTTCAAAGATCTGCGCCTTGCCGGCGTGGAGGCGGCCAAGCCGTACGCAAAGTACGGCATCGCCATCGGCGGGCTTTCCGTGGGAGAGCCCAAACCTCTCATGTATGAAATGCTGGATACCATTCAGCCTGTTTTGCCCGCGGGCGTTCCCCGCTACCTGATGGGGGTGGGAAGTCCCGATTGTCTCATCGAAGGGGTGATGCGCGGCATCGATA
>DXFX01000108.1 GCA_019114245.1 Candidatus Borkfalkia faecipullorum
ACCTCTGTGGAATGAGTACGAGCAGTCTGCGTTTCAGTATCATACGCTTCCTTTGCAGGAGAAAGTTTCTCAAAGTTCAACGCGGTTGTACCCGTACCATCTCCCGTAATGGAAACATTCCACTTTGCGACCTGCAACGTACCGGAGCCCTCTCCGCCTGTGGTGTAGCGGGCGAAGGTACTTCCGAGGAAGCAGCAGCTGATCAGCGTAAGGATCAGCACCAACAACAACATTTTTGAAACAACATTTTTTCTCTTTGTCATTTCAAACCTCCCATCTTGTTTTGTTTCTATGTAAATTTGCTCTGTGTGTGGTACAAAGCAAAATTTACTCCCCTTTCTTTTCGGAAATTGTTCCGCTTTCCGATTGCGGCGGTTGGGTCTCCTCCTGCTGTCCTTCTTTTTGTTCCGAGTCTTCCTGAATGCCCTGTTTTTCCACCAGTGCGCGCAGGCGCTCGATTTCTGCATCCTTTTCCTGCAATTCGGCGCTCTTGTCCGACTTTGCCCGCTTGTTGAAGATCATCACGCGCGAAACGTCGTACGCGATATACAGCAATACGGGAATGCCCACAAACACGAGAATGCCGACAGGCGTCTGCATGAACATGGCAAAATCGCCAAGTCCGCCGACGCTTCCCACGCATTTTCCCACCACATTTTCCAACACGATCGCTCCGTCCGTCGTATTGTTTGCGTCGCCCTGCGTTACCAGGGAAACGATTTTGCCGCTTTCATCGCGGAATGCGGAGACAATTCTGTGCGTTACAAACGCGCCCGAGGTGCGGAAAGTGATGACGTCCCCCTCCGCAAGCGTCTGTTTTTCGTCCTCGTCCAGAAGTTTTACAAAGATCAGGGCGCCTTTGGCAAAGCTGTCCTCCCTGTTGCCGTCCATCGAACCAGAGGTTACGGCAAGCGGCGCAACGCCGAACACGTCGGGCGGCGTGTCTGGGCGAATGCTCCCCTTTACGATGAGCGTAAGGTTTACGATCAGTACAGGCAAAAGCAGTACGATGAGAACGATCATTATGATCATGCTGATTTTGTCAATTTTCCGTTTTTTCTCTTCCATAAGTCGTCCTTTTCGCATTCATACTCTTAACAATATGCTGCTTGTCCCAAAAAAGTACACTAATACGGAAATTCTAAAATAATATAAATTATAAATAATTTTATTAAAATATATATTAAAAAACCCTTGAAAAATATAAGAATCTGTGCTAATATAAATGCACGGTATATATTCAGGAACAAAATATGTAAATTTCAAATTTGTGTACTTTTCCGATACCCTATTTTTTTGTTCACTTTTTTGTTTTCAACTGCCCGCTTTTTTGCTATGCTGTTCAAAAAAAAGGAGTACGTCATGAAAACTTACGGTTATGCGCGTGTGTCTGCGAAAGACCAGAATTTGGCAAGACAGCTCGATTCGTTCAAACGGCTCGGAATCCCGCGGCAAAACATTTATGCGGAAAAGAGCAGCGGAAAAGACTTTTGCCGTACAGAGTACCTGAAACTGCGCGGCGTTTTGCAAAAAGATGACCTCCTTGTTGTTCAGTCTTTGGACAGGCTGGGCAGAAATTACGACCAGATCACGGAAGAATGGCGTAAAATCACACAGTCGATAGGAGCAAACATTCTTGTTTTGGATATGCCGCTTTTGGATACGCGGAGCCGATCGGATACCCTGCTGGGGAAATTTGTTTCCAACCTCGTTTTGGAAGTTTTGTCCTTTGTGGCGGAAAACGAACGCTCCAACATTCGGGCGCGGCAAGCGGAAGGCATCCGCCTCGCCAAGGAACGCGGCGTTAAATTCGGCAGGCCGAAAACGTCTTTGTCGCAAAATTTTACTTACGTTGCACAAAATTATGTACAAGGGAAAATCTCCCTCAGAGATTCTCTGACGGAACTTTCCCTCAGCCGCTCCGCTTTTTACAGGCGGCTCGCGCTGTGGAGACATTCCAAAAAGAAAGCAAACTGAACCAAAAAAGGACTTGGGAAACTTCCCAAGTCCTTTTTTTGTTCTGTTACTGCAATGCCCAGCCCCTGTCCGTACGGGTCACAACGCGGATCTCCGCCGTTTCGCCCGTGTTGGCGTCGATATAGGCAAAGTACATTCTGCCGCCGTACGTGCCGCGGATCTCGTAAGTGAGCACCTCGCGCCCGTCTACGGGAATGATGGCGCGGCGCACGCCGTGCACGCGCATACGCTGTGCCGCCGCCTGTTCGATGCGTTCCATGGAGATCTTGCCTTCGCCGATCTCGCGCTCGCCGCGGTTTTTCAGATACAGGTTGGCGTCCATGCCCGTGACAATGCCGCGTTCGTTGCAGACTTTGACGAGAATGCGTTCGGGATAGACGAGCACGCCCTGCTGTTCGTTGACAAACGTGATGGTGCATTCGCTGCCCGCCATGCTCGCCCAGACGGGAGCAAGTCCGCCGTAACCCGTCTTTTGCAAAAACTTCTGCGCGATCTGTTTGCACTGGCGCGCGTCGAAGTTGTCCGCATGGCATTCCTTGTAGCTTTCCAGCATTTTCAGCTCGCCCTGCAGGGTGATCTGCGCGCTGTATTCCACGCCCGAACCGTCTTTAAATTCCACGGTGTAGGCGGGAAGTTCGCCTTCCGTCCTGCCAGTCACGCGCATTTCTTCCGTCTTATAATCGGCAAAGAAATTTTTTGCGCGTTCCAGCGCGCCCTCCTCGCCGATGTCCTTGCCCTTTGCCTCGCTTCTGCGCGCGGAGGGCTGTTCCTGCGTGCGCAGGCGCGCCGTCAGGTCCTCGAACCTGCTTTCAAAGTCCCCTTCGCCCAGCAGATTTTTTTCGACATCCGCACTCTTCAAGAGGGCGGGCATGGCCTCGCGCACGGTCTGCATATCCGCATAGTAGCCTTCCAGAGCGTGCATATCCTCTTCGGTGAGCTGTTCGCCCGCCGCAAGCTTTAAGAGCGTTTTTTGCGCGCAATCCCCCGCTTCGTTGAAAAACGCGGTCAGACGCTGTGCATCCGTCCCGTCCACGGGGAAGTTTTCCACGGCGCGCTCCGCAAGCCTGCAACGCACCAGCATATCCGCAAGAAGTTTCTGCGATTCGTAATTCCCCTGCGAAATGCGGATCTTTGCAAGATCGGTGCCCAGGCTTTCCACCTGTTCGGAAAGTTCGTAAACGCTTTCGTGCATTCCGTCTACAAGCGAACCCTTCGTGTCTTTGAGGTCAAAATACCCCACCGTCACGATGGCGCCCAGCGCCAAAACCGCAACCGAAAGGGAAACTACCGCCGCCAGCCAGCCGCCGTAGCTTTTGCTTCCGCCCTGACTGCCGCGCCTTTCTTCCCGCTGTCTGCGCTCCTCTTCGCGGCGTTCCGCCTTTAAACGGGCGCGCTCGCGCGATTGCGCTTCGCGTTCCGCTTTTTGGCGAGATTTTTCTTCCTGCGCCGCGATCTTTGCCTGCTTTTCCGCTTCCTTGCGCTGCGCCGCCGCTATCCGCTCCGCCGCACGCTGTTCTTCCCGCGCTTCGTACACTTCTTCTCGGATCTTGCGGGCGTCCTCTTCACCCGATCTCTTAAATTCTGACATCCTTTCCCCTCCTTATATCGCAAACACGTGCTTGCCGATGGTGATGACCGTCTCGCGCGAAAAGATCCACTCGCTGGTCGCCGTCACGGGATTGTAATAGTACAGGCACCCGCCCGTCGGATCCCAGCCGTTGAGCGCGTCCTTCGCCGCATTGATCGCCGTCTGGTCGGGTGTGAGGTTGATCTGTCCGTCGCTCACCGCCGTAAACGCGTGCTTTTGGTAGATCACGCCCGAAATGGTGTTGGGGAACTGCGGACTTTTCACGCGGTTGAGCACCACCGCCCCCACTGCTACCTGACCCGTATAGCTTTCGCCGCGCGCTTCGCCGTAAATACAGCGGGCAAGCAGGTAGGTATCCGAATTTGTAGCCGTTCCCTGCGAACTCTGCGAACCGCCCTGCGCCTGCTGCATCATGCCGAGCGCCGCATACGTCTTGCTTCCGACGATCCCGTCCGCAACAAGGCCGTTTTTGCGCTGAAAATATTCCACAGCCTTTTTGGTCTGCGCGCCGTAAATTCCGTCTACGCTGCCCGTATAATAGCCCCAGCGCTTCAGCTTCTGCTGAACCGTTTTGACATCTTCACCGCGGCTGCCCTGTTTCAGCACCGCCGCTTCCGCCGCTTGCGCATAAGACGCCCTCTCTTCCACGCGCGCCGACTGTACGGAAAACGTCACCGTCGCCGCCAGCGCCGCGGCAAGAGAAAGCGCCAACGCACCCGCCCTCAGTGTTTTGTTCATCGTTCCTCCTGTCTTTTCCGCAAAAACAGGAGTCAGCCTATTTTGCGAAAAAATTTTCTATGATTTCCAGCAGCCGAGAACGGTATTGTATCGTTTGCCCCGTCACCTCGCCCGAAAAACAGAGCGGAGGATACACCACGCACCACCAGTTTGCGCCCGCGCCCTCGCCCAATTCCACGATGAGAGCATCGTACACGCCCGCGGAAAGAGTGACCCCTTCGTAAACGCGGTCGGGAAAGGATTCGCGGCACACCCTTGCCGTTGCACGGTATGCAAAACCGTGCTCGGACAGAACTTCGTCCGCTACCTGCTCCACCTCGTCCAGACACGCCGTCAACGCGGCGATTGCAGATGGTTTGTCCGTACAATCCGCAACGACGGGAATGAGATACTGCACGATAGCGTCCTTTACCTCGTATTTGATCTGCTGATCGGCAAGGTCGTCAGAATTTGCGCGAACGTGCATACGCAGGTAAGCAGAAGTCTGCGAAGGCTTTTCCTGAGCCGTAATCGCTGCCGTTGCAAGTAGTATCAGCAAGAAAGCAAAAACTATACAAAGCTTTTTCATGGGGAACTCCGTTCAAAAAAATTTACACAATTATGAACAGATTTTTTCCGTGATATACCATATTTTAGAATAAAAAAACAGGGCGCATTTCTGCGCCCTGCGGTTTTGGAAAAATTAGCTATTTTCCTGTAAAACTGCATTTCCCAATACCTGTCCCGCTGCGTCGCAAGCGGTTATGTAAACCTGAGAAACAGCATTTACACCTATTCTACCATCACCCAAATTGCTTACTACAACATAGTAAACATTTCCCTGATATTCGATAGAATAGACAGACATTTCGTTATATTCGATAACCTTGTTCTCATCCGATAATTCAATACCCGTATTCATTCCATCAAAGGTTTTCTTATCGATGAATTTTCCTACGCGGTAAGTAAACGTACCGGAAGCCGAAGGTTCCGAAATAGTTTCGGTGAATTTTACTGAACCGGAAGCTACTGCCACGCCATTCTCATAATAAATAATACTTGCAGACAAGGTAAGATAAATGGACGAAATGTTTGTCATATCACTGATTTGGTAAGAAATCTTATCCCCTTCAATGCTATATGTAAACCCTTCGACAGCCATTTGACCGATATATCCTTTATTTGCAGAAGAAGTATATAACTCATTCAGTTCTGCAAAATAAATACTGGCCTCATTCACTGAAAACAAAGCAGCCCCTTTGGCTCCCTGAATAGTGCCATAGTTATAACAGTTGATTACTTCATATTCAGCGTGCATACTGGAATCAGCCAGGTTAGAGTTTCCCACAAACATAGCGGTATATCCAGCCCCTGTTACGTTAGCATAATTATCGCAGTTCTCAAAAGTAACAGTTACTCCTTGATTACAAACATCGTAAGCCCCAACATATATTGCATAGTATCTTTCAGCTTGTGTAGAGGTATAATTAACGTAATTGTCACAATCTAAAAAGTTAATATCATTATTTACATAATATACATAGGGAGCATTATTATAAAGGTCACCCGTTACAACAGCTCCTTCTTCTGTACTTATGACATCTACACATTCGAGCGTCAATTTGCTATCCTTCACATGACTATCTGTAGAGTTATATGCCAACGTAAAGTAGCTGTCGTAAGAATTGATTATCAAATTCAAATTCTTAATAACTACCTCTCCTACCAGTCCACCGAAAACAAAAGTATGTTTAACACCATCATAAATATCCATATGAGATTCGGTGCTTAAATTATGTCCCTGACCGTCCAAAACAAAATTTTCAAGCGTTTCCTCAAACATAAAATAATTGCTGACAAAGTCACTTTCGACAAAATGAATATCTTCGGTCAAAACATAATATTTCATTTTATCCGAGGTACCGCTTGTAATAGATTTGAATTCGTCCGCGTTGGAGATCTGATAAGGAGTTTCTTCTGTCCCCAGTCCTCCAACGAAAGAATTATCTACAATTTCATCAGAAGGAACAACCTGCGTTGCATTACTTACTATGAGGTCATTCAATATAGCCGCTACTTCTTGATTAGCCGCAGCAATACCCTTAACTCCAGAATTTGCTTGGAAAGTTAATTGAACATTTTCTGCCTCATTAACGTTTGCAGCCGTTACAACCACAGCCGCCGCGGAAGAACCGCTTTCAGCTACAAAATGCCCCTTCTTAACAGAGATATTGCCTACAACCTGTCCGTATTCGTGATAGGAGTTCTTCCCATCTACCGCCTGCACGTCTACGCTCTGCGCCGTGCCGTGGTGGCTGACCGTTGCGTTTTCTGCATTCACCGTGAGCGTGCCGCCTTTGGTGCGGATGGTGACATTCTGCGTGCTGTCGCTTGCATAATTCACATTGGCTTCCACAGAACCCGTGTCCACACCCATCGTGAACTTGAAGTCTTCGATTGCCTCTTCGCTCAGACCGCCGACATACCAACTGCAATCCTGCGTGCCTTTCAATTCGGTGACGATCTTCCAAGTCTTCGTTGCATCCCTCGTGAGAGGTTTTGCGCCGTCCTCAAATACGACTTCTTTCTTCTCATTGATCAGCGCGAAGCGGTTGTTCACCTCGTCCCAAACAATGTCGCCGCTGGAGGAAGGGGTAAGTTTATCTACCGTGTACCCATACTCGTACGCCGCATCCAGCGCGTCCTGCATTGTGTTCACCTCGTCCGTCGCTTCCTTAGAAACGAGAGCCGTGTTCAGGTT
>DXFX01000109.1 GCA_019114245.1 Candidatus Borkfalkia faecipullorum
CCGCGTGTTGCTGACTTATAACGAGAGGGACTATCTGGACGAATACGGCATGAAGCAGAACGGGGAATGGTATCCGATCAGGCTGAAACTGACGGGCAGATACGCCATGCTGATCAAAGAGAGAATTTACGGGAAAGAACAGAGCATTGACGAGATAGACAACAATACGACGATTCTTTCCTGTAAAATGCAGAACAAAGAGGATATTAAAAATTTTGTCCTGGGATTCGGAGAACACTGCGAGGTTTTGGAGCCGCAGTGGCTGCGGAAAGAGATCCTGGAAAAAGCAGGCGAAATTGCAAAGATCTACAGCGAAAAGTCCTGAAAATACCGTAACGTATAGGGAAAATCGGGTCATGTGCGAGCGCCGTATGGGTGGATTATGACCCGCACCGCGCATGGGGAACAAATCATACGTCGGAGGGCAGTGCCTCTCCTTTTAACGAAGACGAACTGAAAATCATTCTGAAAATCCTGGATCTGCCGGATCGTTCGCTGAAAAATGCGCAGGTTGCCGTGATCTCTCCCTATAAGGGGCAAAACAGATTGCTCAACGGGAAAATCGATCGGTCGAACTATAAAAGTCTGAAAATCGAGATCGATACGATCGACTCTTTTCAGGGGAAGGATGCCGATTTGGAGTCGGAAATCAAGTCAATTCTGGCAGGAGGGATCAAAAAGAGAGATATTACAATTTTGTCTCCGTTCAAAAGGGAAAAATCTGTCGTGTCAAAGATCACAAAATACAAAATCGACGAGGTGGATGAGGAGACGGAAAATATCACTTATTCGACGATACAGGGCTTTAAAGGTTTGGAAAACTCGGTCATTATTCTCACGGACATCCAAACTTACAAGAAACCCGATTTGATGTACGTCGCCATGAGCCGCGCGCGGTCTGCTCTGTATATTTTTGAAACGGAACACGCGGAGAAGTACAGAAAGTCGAAAAAGTTTTCATAAAAAACGCGTTATCGGAATTTTTTGTGCATTGCCTGTCGGCAGGGCGCGTAAAGGGAGATGCCCCTGCAAAAGTTAAATTCTTTTGCAGGGGCATCCTTTTATCTGATCGATCCCGCAGCCGACGGCGGAGGGGGTATTTGATAAGAAAAAACCGAGGGCTTTCGTTTTCAGGATTTGTTTCGTCCGTGTTGTTGTTATGAATTCCGATCTTTTCTTTGTAAGTCATGCTTTGGACCGATTTGCATAGGGGCTTTCGGTTAAGTCCCAAAAACAGTACATAAAATGGCGTATAATGGACTCATAAATTGACAAAAGAGAGATCGGTCAGGAGTACACTCTGTGCCGTAAAGAGTTTGCGGAAAAAGCGCGGCAGTATTGTCCCGATAAAAAGTGGGCCGCTATCTAAAAAGTTTTGCATAAGTCTTGTTTTTGCACGGATGAAATGGTATAATATAAAATATGAATGATTGTATTTCCGAGTTTTGCGGATATTACATTCTCTTTACTTTTCGGAGCCGATAAACAGATTTCTTGCCACAGGAAAAGTGTGATACAAGGAAGGGAAGGAATACGGAGGAAAAACGGATGAATTTATCCAAAAGCAAATATACGCGCTTTTGCCAATGTCCGAAAATGCTATGGCTGGATACATATCGCCCCGAACTCGCCGTGCAGGACGAATCTCTGCAGCGCCGCTTTCAGGAAGGGAACGTGATCGGCGACCTTGCCATGGGACTTTTTGGCAAATTTGTCGAAACGACGGCGTACACAGCGGAGGGAAAGCTTGATATTTCCGCAATGCTGAAAAATACGCAAAAGTATCTTCTTGCAGGGGAAGAAAATATCTGCGAAGCGGCGTTCACGAAAAACGGCTGCTATTGCGCCGTCGATATCCTGCACAAATCAGGGGAAGGGTACGAGATCTGCGAAGTCAAGTCGAGTACCGACATCAAGGACGTATATCTTTGGGACGTTGCCTACCAGCGCTGGGTTTTGGAGCAGAGCGGTTACAAAATTGAGGGGACGTATATCGTTTTTATCGACAATACCTATGTGCGGCAGGGGGAGATAGACATTCATAAACTGTTCAGAGTGCAGGATGTTTCGGCGTCGATTTTGCCGTATTACGCAGAGGTCGCGCAAAATACCGAGCGGGCGAAAGCCTGCCTTGCCCAAAGAGAAGAACCGCCGCAGATCATCGGAGAGCAATGTTTTGCGCCGTACGGGTGCGCGTATTGGCAATATTGTGCGCGCGATCTTCCCTGCCCGAACGTATTCGATCTGTATCGCCTGTCCGTGAAAAAGGCGTGCGAATATCTGCGGCGCGGGATCGTCTCCTTTTCGGACATCGTGAAGAGCGGCATTCCCTTGAGTAAGGCGCAGCAGCGCCAGGTAGAGTTTGAGCAGCTGGAACTGCCAACGCACATAGACCGTCTCGGCGTCAAAAGCTTTTTGGAAACGCTTTGGTATCCGCTGTGTTTTCTGGATTTTGAAACCTTTCAGACGGGGGTGCCTCTGTACGACGGATTAAAACCCTATCAGCAGGTGCCGTTCCAATATTCGCTGCACATTCTTGAAAACCAGGACGCACCGCTCGTGCATAGAGATTTTTTGGCGGATGAAAACTCAGATCCGCGCCGCGCGCTCGCCGAACGGTTGATCGCAGATCTTCCGAAAGGTGCCTGTGTCCTGGCATACAACAAGGGGTTCGAGTGCGGGAGACTGAAAGAACTTGCGGAAACTTTTCCCGACCTTTCCGAAAAACTTCTCGCCATCTGCGAAAACGTGCGCGACCTGCTGGACATGTTCCGTAAGGGCTATGTGTACGACCGTGCGATGGGCGGCAGTTTTTCTATCAAAAAGGTATTGCCCGCATTGTTTCCGAAGAATGCAAATCTCGATTATCACAACCTGGCGGACGTGCACAACGGCAGCGAGGCAACGGATACTTTTTTAGCGCTGCGCGGCATGGAAAAAGAGGAGCGCGACAAACTTCGCCAAAGTCTGTTGGCCTACTGCGGACTCGACACCCTCGCCATGGTCATGCTCTGGCAGAGACTGCGTGAGTTTTGCGTGTAAAATTTTCCTAGCAAGCTCTTCCGAATGATAAAAAGTAAAAAAGCGGAAATGGATATGAACTCTCTCGAACCGAAAAAGTTGGCGCTTTTGCGCATTTTGCAAATTTTAGAACAGTACAGCGATTACGACAACCCTCTCAAACAGGAGGATATCGCCGAATATTTGGATAAAGATTACGGCATTGTCATCGAGCGCAAGGCGATCGGGCGGAATTTGTCGCTTTTAAAAGAGGCGGGGTACGACATCGGATCCGACCGCAGGGGAAGTTATCTTGCTTCGCGCGAATTTGAGGATTCCGAGCTTCGTATGCTCATAGACGGCGTGCTTTCCAGCCGATATATCACTGCCGGACACTCCAAAGATCTGATCGAAAGGCTGTGTGCTCTTTCCAACAAATATTTTCGTTCGCACGTCAAAAATATCTGGTCGGTGAACGACTGGAGCAAGACGGATAACTGCGCCCTCTTTTATAACATCGAAATCATCGACACGGCAATCGAACAGGGCAGACAAATCGCATTCAGTTACAATAAGTATGGTACGGATAAAAAATTGCATAAGACGAAAGACCATCTCGTTTCGCCGTACCAGATGATCCTGCACAATCAGCGGTACTATCTGATCTGCGGCAATGAAAAGTGGAAAACCATCGGGCATTACAGGCTGGATCGAATCACGGACATACGGCTGACGGACGAGCCTGCAACGCCGCTGCGTTCCCTTTCGGGGCACGAAAACGGTATCGATTACAGGGAATACGCCACATCGTTGCCGTATATGTTTACGGACAAGCCCGAAAGCATCGAATTTCTGGCGGAAAACAGCATTGTCGATCAGATCGTCGATTGGTTCGGCGACAATGCACGCATACAGCCATACGGCGATAAACTGAAAGTGTATGTGAAAGCAAGTCCCAATGCGATGGAGTATTGGGCAATGCAGTATTTGAATTTTGTGGAAATACTTTCCCCCGCTTCTTTGCGCGTACGCATTGCGAAGAACCTGGAATCAGCGAGAGAGAAATATAATTAGCTTTCAGCAGGAAGTTCTGCTATTAAAGCGAAGACGAAATGTTGTAAAAAAATATGCAGTATGCAACGGACGTACCAAATTTGGTACACCCGTTCTTTTATTATAGAGGAGTCAATGAGACAGACGCAATTTTCAAAAAGGGATGGACGCATATGTTTGTAAAAAGGCTGACGATCGAACATTTCGGGAGATTCGGATATAAGAGCGTGAATTTTTTTGATACTCTCAACGTCATAGCGGGCGAAGATACGCGCGCGGTATTTGCGGCGCTGAATGTCGCGCTGTGCAATCGGCTGCTGCGCCTGCAGGTTTCGCCGTACTGCATTTCCGAAAAAAGCCGTATCTACGCGGAGACAGATCTGGACGGAACTCCCTGTATTTCCGAAACAACGTATTGCGCGGATTCGGTTGATCACTGCAAAACGAGGATCTACAGAGACGGGCGCTTGCTGTCTGAAGAGGAAGGAAACGCTTTATTCCGCGTGAGCCTGGAAGAGGAAGAGTGTTCATTTTTTATCAACCGATACGACTATGTCAGGTATGTTCCGTTTGTGGAATTGATTTTTTCCAACAAGCTGGAGAAATACCGAAAAGCGATGCAGGGAGAAGACAGTCAGAATTTTGCCGCACGCACAGACGGGATAAGTCTCACGCATACCTTTCGGCGGGAGTTGAAACGATTTTTTCGGGATTTTTTGCCGCTGCAGATCTGCCCTGAAAAACAGCTTCGGCTGATCCTGGACAGGGACGGCAGATTTTCGGCGGAGGGCGTACGGCCGCGCAGAGATTTCAACGCCATGGAAGAGGTGTTGTTTCAGTTTTCTTGCTTTTCGGAAGTCAATCGATTTTGGGGAATGGTTCAAAAAACGATGGGACGTACCTTAAAAAAACCGTTGTTTATAACTTTACTTGTTGACAGCCTCGATCAAAGCATCCCGCTTTCGCCGTTTTTAGTACGCGCTGTTCCTTCGGACAGGCAGGCTTTCATTTTTGCGGAAAACAAAAATATAGAAAAGCGGTTGACGGGATCGGCCGATGGAATAAATTTAATAAGGATCTTTTGAAAAACAGCAATCTGTTGAACGATGATTGAAGGTAATCAGTTTTTCGTTTTTCAAAAATTAGGGTGAACCGGCTTTTTTGCAGAAAACTGTGTTACATTGCCGAATATGGGAAAGGAAGATCTTTTTCAGAATATATGTACCGAATTGGGTACATTGTTTTGTATAGAATTGTATTGAAACGAGAAAAAAGTTTCTTCAAAAACTGAACAAGGAGGAGGTACTGCTTTATGTTAAAAATTTTTGCGCTTGACAAATTTCCCTGCGATGAAAACAAGGAATACACTCTCGGAAACACAACGCCCGAAGAGTATCTCGAAAAAATGCTTTCCTGCGTGGAGAACGGTGAACTTATCATTGCCAAGAAGAAGACGAAAGTGTCCATCGATCTTGCGGAAAATCTCGACAAAGCATCCTATGCCGACCGATATAAGATGGATCTTTCCAAAGCGGACGCCGCGGCGATCGTTGCCAAAGAGAAGGAGATTTTTGAAGAGTGCGGGGAGATCGCTCGAAAACGGCAAGGAAGAGAAGAGACGCTTGCAGCGGTTCAAACCGTTGTCAGGGAAAAAATCGATCGGGAGGGGCTCCGCGTCGAAAATGTTGAAAACCGCGCTCAGCGGCTGGAAAAACTGCTTGAACTCGGCGCCCCGGAGCTTATCGTAAACAGCGAGCGGAGATACCTTATCGAAGAGCTTGCCCTGAATGCGTATGCAACCAAGAGCACAACTACTTACAAGTACAGGCCGCTGTTCGGTATGCCCTGCTGGCGTTTTATGAAATTTTAAAAAGGCGGATAATGATCCCGGGAAAGGGAAGGAGCTCGGTATTAAGGTTTGTTTTGCAGAACGGTTTTTCTGTAACGGGACGAACCGCTGATAAAAAAAATCCCGAAAAGGAACACCATCGGGATCTTTTTTATTTGTACGAGGAGCAAACACCCATTACAATTTTTGGTCAAGCATTTTCTGTTTGTACTGATAAGGCGTCATGCCGATGTGTTTTTTAAATTGACGGATAAAGTAGACGGAAGAGGAAAAATTAAAAAAATCGGCGACCTCTTCGATAGATTTGCTCGGATAGATGAGAATGTACTGTGCGGCCTGCTCCAAGAGCAGGTTGTTTCTGTATTGGATGGGGGAAACGCCGACCTGTTGCCTGAACAGGGTAAAAAAGCGCGATTCGCTCAGAAAACAGAGGGCGGAAAGGTGTTTGACAGAGACAGGTTTGTTCGGATTTGTCCGTATATACTGCAAGGCGGGTTCTATTTTTTTGTTCATCTGGTTGTTTGCGGCCATATTCATTTTCGGAAGCACGGTTGCCAGAATTTCAAAAAAGAGGGCGGCTGAGGAAAAGTTGTTTTCGGCGGGGAGCAAAAGATTTTCCTGTAACCGTTCGTATTTTCCGATCAGAAAAGGGAGGTCGTCCACAAAAAATTTCTGCATGGGATAGGTGGTGTTGTAAAAGTTTTCGGGGGGCTTTTCAAAAGAAAAGTGCATGGAAAAATAACTGATATGCGGGGATGTTTCGTCTGTCTCCCAGAAAGAAGAATAGGTAGAGCCTTGCGGAATGTAAAAAACATCTCCGGGAGCCAGGCGTATCACAAGATTTTCGTAGACCAAAGTCCCCGTGCCGTTCAGCATGATCGCTATCGAATGAAAGGGACGGGGCAGTTTTGAATAGTCTCTGTGATAATTTTTTTTGTCCGTATATTTGCTTAAAATGAGAGTAGAGATGTTGATATCGCTGAAATTCATGGTTCCCCCCTCAAATAGTAGTATTGTGCTATTTTTCAGTAGTATAGCACATTGAAAACGGGATGTCAAGGTGATAGAATAAAATCGGAAGGGAGTGAAGATCATGAAAAAAGAATTCAGCGGAAAAACAGTAATAGTCACGGGCGGAGCTTCGGGCATGGGATTATTGTCCGGGCAAAATTTTTTTGAGCGCGGCGCAAACGTATTGCTATGCGACTACAACGAGGAAGAGCTGAACAAGGCAAAAGCCCTGTTCGACGGGGATGAAAAACGGCTTCTGACAGTTTTGTGCGATGTAAGGAATTTCGACGAAGTGCGGGAAACCGTCAGAGCGTGCATTGAAAAATTCGGTTCGCTCGACGTGATGGTCAACTGTGCGGGAGGAAATTCCTGCAGGATCTTCGGCAGGTGGGAGGAGTTTTGTGATCTTCCCATCGAACAGATCAGGTGGGGCGTGGACGTCAACCTGATGGGAACGGTCTATTTTTGTCATGAAGCGATGCGTCAGATGCGAAAGCAGAAGAGCGGCGTCATCATCAATTTCGGATCCATCACGGGGCTGGAAGGAGATACTTGCGGGCTCGATTACGCGATATCGAAGAGCGCGATCATGAACGGACTGAACAAATCGCTGGCAAAAGAGGGCGCCAGGTACGGCGTACGCGTAAATTGCGTTGCGCCGGGTCCTGTGCTGACCCGCCCGGGAATGGCGAACATGAAGACGGCCCTGGGGAGAGCGGCTGACCCGCAGGAGATCGTGGATATGGTGTTGTATCTCGCGTCGGAAAGGAGTTCTTTCGTGACAGGCGCAACGATATTGATGGACGGCGGCAGACATCTGCTGATGGAAGACGGGGTATAGAAATGGAGCAGAAGGACGGGCGCAAACAAAGATTTTCAACAATGGGGAAGTTTTCCGTGATCAGTTCTTTGCGCGTAAGAACGCCCGAAGAAGCAATTTTTGACATACAGGATTCCGAGCGGCAGGGGGCAGACGGCTTTTTGCTGCACATCGAGCTTCTGGATAAGCAATATCAAAGCGCGGAGGTGATCTCTTCTATTATCGCCTCGGCAAACAGGCCGCTCATGGCTTTGGACTATCTTCCCGAAGAAGATCCCGAAGTCCTCTCGTCCGTTTTTTTGAATGCGGTAAGCGCGGGGGCGGCGGCTGTCGATCTTCCGATGTATCTGTTCGACAAAGCCCCTTTGAAAAGTCTGGAGGGGCGGACGGAAGCCTTTGCCTGTGCGCTCCCTGCCGAAGTTTCCATGGATCGGGAGGCGAAAGAACGGCAGAAAGAGCTGATTTCAAAGCTCCACGAGGCGGGGGGAGAGATCCTGATTTCCGCACACGTGGGCAAAATGTTGTCGCAGGCGCAGGCGCTGGCGCTGGCCGAGGAGATGCGGGATCGCGGCGCGGACATTGCCAAAATCATCGTAAGGGCGGGCAGTGCGGACGACGTCGCGGAAATTTATCAGACCTGTTGTCTGCTGAAAAAGAGCCTGGGCATTCCGTTTTTGTATCAGACCAGCGGCACATACGGAAAACTCGTCCGCCCCACGGCGTGGATGTTCGGTTCGAGGTATGTTTTGTGCCACAATCGGTATTCTCAGGTCTCCAATCGGGAAAAACCGCTGATCGCTGACGTTTTGCGCATCAAAGAAGAATTGTTCTGTGAAAGTTCAGACCGTTCATGACAGGAAGGGAAAAATATGAAAGCCATTGTGATCAAAAAAGACAGCAGTCTGAGTTGGGAGGATGTGCCGGACGTACGGCCCGGCAAAGACGAAGTTCTGATAAAAGTGTATTATGCGGCGGTCAACAGGGCCGACCTGATGCAGCGGGAGGGGACGTATCCTCCGCCGCCGGGCTGCCCCGAATGGCCCGGACTGGAAGTTTCGGGAGAGATCGTCGCTTTCGGACAGGGAGCGATGAGAAAGAGCGGGCTTCATATCGGAGATAAGGTCTGCGCTCTGCTGGGCGGGGGCGGCTATGCGGAATATGTGGCCGTTCATTGCGGACTCGTGATGCCCGTGCCCGAAAACTGTACCATGGCAGAAGCGGCCGCCATCCCCGAGGCGTTTGCAACGGGGTATCTGAATCTGTTTATGGAAGGCGGCCTGAAAGCGGGGAACGTGGTCCTGGTACAGGCGGGGGCAAGCGGACTTGCAAGCGTTCTGATCCCGATGGCAAAAGCGTTCGGCGCTTTTGTCATTACGACGATCATCGATGAACAAAAACGCTCCGTTGTGGCCAAAACGGGCGCTGATCTGATCGTAAACACCTGCGAAGAGGACATTGTGCAGGTACTTCGTTCGTTTGATGAGAAGGGCAGACCCGTAAACATCGCGATCGATTGCCTGGGCGGGGCAAACATGGGAGATTGCCTGCCGTATATGGGCTATATGTCAAAGTGGATCATGATCGCAACGCTCGCGGGCGATCTGACGCAGATAGATATGCGCAAATTGTATGTGCGCAACGTGCGGATCGTCGGAAGCACGCTGCGGTCAAAGCCGCTGCAGACAAAGATTAAAATTCTGAATAACCTTGTAAAGAAGTTATGGGGAAAAGTGTCTTCGGGGGCGGTCCGTCCCGCGATCTATAAAATCCTGCCCATCACGGAGGCCGAAGCGGCGCATTCTCTCTTGTACAGAGGGCAGAGCGCGGGAAAAGTAGTGTTACAAGTAAGGGAGGGGAACGTATGATAAAAAAATTTTTATCGTTGATGATCGTTTTGATCATGGCTTTGTCTTTTGCTTCGTGCGGCGGGCCTGTGAAAAAACCTGACGAGTCGGATACGCCAGATGTGCCGCCCGAGGAGCAGGAAAAGATCTATGCGCTGACTTTGGCGGAAGATACTCTGTTTTTATTGGAGGGGGACGAGAATATTGAAGTTCCCATCGGTTCGTTTACGGTAAACGGTTCCGCCGCCGACGTCTCTCTGTTGCAATATGAATCTTCCGATACAAGCGTGATAACAATACAGGATAATACGCTGAGCGCCGTTGGAGAGGGAAGCGCCGCGGTTACAGTCTCATATGAAAATGCGTCGGATGTTCTTTCGGTTACGGTATATGGCGTAGCGGAAAACGGTGACCCGTTCGCAGAAAACGCGGTCAGGCTTCACGGCAGAGTGTATGAAAACGAAAACGGCGATCTTGTGGTTGACAACGTAAATTCCGGCTTGGAATTTGCTTTTTACGGGACAGAGTTTAAAGCGTCGGTCAAAAGCGATGCGACGGCGGCGCAATATGTGCGCTGTTATCTGGACGGTGATGAAGAAGGGGAAAGAATTTCTATCAAAAAACAGACGGAGCAGACCTATGTTTTTGCGGAGGGGCTGAAGGAGGGCGTGCATACCGTGCGTATCATGAAAATGACGCAGCAGCGCACGGGCGGAAACAGTTATTCCCTTGTCGTCACGGGAGTGGAGACGGGAACAAATTGCCGTATCCTTGAACAGGGTGAAGAAAATGAGGAAAAATTGAAAATCGATTTTTACGGGGATTCCATCACTGCGGGAGAAGGAAATTGTTCCGACACCAAAGAGGACGCTATTACCGTAAAAAATTCGGACGGGACGCAGACGTATGCCTCATTTACGGCGCAGGCGCTCGGTTCTGAAGGAAGTTTTGTAGGATATGGAGGCATCACGGTCAGAGTTCCGTATATGCTCGGCTCTGATATCACAATGTACAATATCTGGCGCTGGTATTCAACATTGAATCGTACGGAATATCCCGTCGACCCCGAAACGGACTTTGTTGTGATCAATCTCGGGACCAATGACAGCAGCGCGCCGAATTATACGGGAGAGATGTTTGCGGCCGATTATCTCGCTCTTCTGAACGAAATGAAAAAGTTCTATCCGAACGCACATTTTGTACTGTGTTACGGAATGATGGGAATTGTATATAAAATTGACAGTGCAATTTCTTCCGTCGTAAACGATTTTGACGGGGAAGCAAGCTATTGCCGTCTGCCGACCAACACTTCCGGAGCAGGTTCTCATCCGACGATCGATGGGCATAAGGCGGCGGCAAAGGTTTTGACGAGACACATAGAAGGCCTCATGAAATGATCAGAAAATTGTTTTTTAACAAGCCTTGTGCTTGGTAAAATAAACGGAGGAAGGGAGAAAATGACAAAAAAGAAAGTATTGTTTCTGTTACTTGCTTTGTTTGCGTGTCTGTGCTTCGCTATGGCGGGCTGCAGTGCAAACGAATTGACCGTCACGATCACCAACAAGGAATCGCTGACGGCGGAATGGAGCGAAGGCGGCGCGGACAGGACGATCGAGTTTACCGTCACGCGCGGCGGGGAAGCTGTTGAGGATGCCGAGTATACGATCTCATCCGACAACAGCGGCGTCGTTTCCGTGGACGGCAGTACGCTGAAAGCAGTCAGCGCGGGGTCGGCAACGGTCACCGTTGCCAGCGGCGAGGCTTCGGACAGCGTAAAACTGACGGTCAGCCCGTCGCTGAATGGCGTTGCCATCTCCAACAAAGAGGAACTGGCCGCCGCCTGGCACGTGGGCGAAGCAAACCGCACCGTAGAGCTCACATTTGATCCCACATCGTTCAATGCGGAAAATACGGATGCCAAGATCACTTCGAGCGATGATACGGTCATCAGCGTGAACGGCATGAGCCTGAAAGCGGAAAAAGTTGGCGAGGCGACGATCACGGTCACGGCGGGCGGACACACGGACAGCGTAGCGCTTACCGTCCGTCCCGCACTGGATTCGGTCACAGTCACAAACAAGACGGAGATGGAAGAGGATTGGGTCGCGGGTGCGTCGCGCACGCTGGCTCTCTCTTTTGAACCGTCCGACTATTTCACCGGCGAAAACACGCAGATCACTGTTTCGTCCGATCCTGCAAATCTGATCACGGCAGACGGAACAAAGTTGACCCTTGCGGGAAACGTGGCAAACGGAACGCAGATCACGGTGACAGTTTCGGCGGAAAGCGTCAGCACCTCGTTTAAATTTACGGCAACGCGCACGGCGCCGAGCATCAGTTTCAGCGGTGTGCAGCCGAGCGAGTACTATGAAGAGACTGCGGAAGGGGGCAAAGTCAGCGTTCTGGAAGGGACGCAGGTGATCATGCTTCCTACCGTTTCGGCGGCGGCGTGCGACGGCAGCGCTATCGAAGAAGACGCCATTACCGTCACGCACAGCGAAGGTATCGAGACGGATGGCTTTGGCACGCTTTATCCTGCTAAGGGGACGTACACTGTCACTTACACGGTCGCCGATCCAATCGATTCTTCGCTCACGTCGAGCAAGACTCTCACCATCGACGTGTACAGAAAAGTATATACCGATATTTCGGATTGGTGGCTCACCACGGACGGATTGTTTGCGGAAGATAATGCACAGACAGCGACGTCTCTCTATCCGAACGGGTACGCTCTGGGTGTTTTCAAAATGCAGCCAAGCAAACAGTACTATGCCGAAGTGACTTTCAGCGGGTTCGTTTCGGGCGGATCGCTGGTAGGGATGGGACATTTTGAGGACGGCTCGCGCGCAAAGAATTTTGTCAACGTGATGCTGATGTCCGATTCCGTTGCGGACAATGCAAACTCTTTCCGTGCGACGGATCTGGGGGACAATACGTCGTGGACGAGCGTCACGGGGAAAGTTGTCAATTACACCAAAGCGCAGATGGTAGAAAAGGGAGTCTATCCCGAAAATTTGGAGCAGATCAGGTTTGCTGTTGCCCGTGACGGGGACGTTTTCTATTGCTTTATCGACGGCAAATTGGTGTCGGCAGTGAAAAGTGCGGATTTCGGAGAAGGATATTTCAGCGATATCGATACAATTCCGGGCATTTTCGGTTATAATTATGCAGGGGTGACCGTGCAGGGGATGCAGTATTGCAGCGGTGCGGAAGCGCAGGCGAAGGTTCAGGGCCTGATGCAGAACGTGCCCGTTGAAGTGGAAATTACAAACAAGGCCGCTTTGACAGCCCTTTGGGAAAAGGACGACGCGGACAGGACGGTCGAGTTTACGATCACGCGCGGCGGACTTCCCGTGGAAAATGCGGAATACGAGATCACGGCAAATGTTGACGGGATCGTCGAGATCGACGGCGTCATCCTCAAAGCGCTCAGCACGGGCGTCGTTACGATCACGCTGACCTGCGGCGACGCGTCGGACAGCGTGGAGATCGTCGTCGGCGGAGATCGGAGCGATCCGACCATTTCGTTCAGCGGCGTGATGCCCGAAGAGTATTTCCAGAGCACGGAGGAGGGCGGCACGATCGGCGTGCTGGAAGGCACGGAGATCACTCTGCCCGCAGTGACGGCAACTTCCTGCGACAACGAGCCGATCGCGGACATCCAGGCGGTCTACAGTGAAAACCTGGGAACGCCGTCGGAGGGCAAGGTCACGCCTCCGAAAGGGACGCATACCGTCACCTATACGGTCACAGACCCCATAGACCCGACCTTTAAAGCCAGCAAAACGCTCACGATCAACATTTACAGAAAGGTCTTTGCGGACGGCGCATGGATGAAGACGGAAGGGTTGTTTGCCGCCGACGAGGCGCAGACGGCGCGCGCGCAGGACAGCGAATACGGCGTCGGCGTGTTCAATATGCAGGCGAGCAAGCTCTATTATGCGGAAGCGACCTTCAAAGGGGAAGGCGGACTTCCCGGCATGGCGCACTTCGTGGACTGGACAAACGATCAGGTCTTTATCAACGTTTTCCTGACGACGGGAGGGGACAGCAATGCCAACTCTTTCCGCGCCACTCAATTCGGGCCCGTATCCGAAGGCTGGGGCGGGATCACGGGAACGATCAAAAACATCACGCGCGGGCAGCTGGAAAGCCAGGGCCTGTACCCGCAGGATCTGACCAACGTCAAGTTTGCGATCG
>DXFX01000110.1 GCA_019114245.1 Candidatus Borkfalkia faecipullorum
TTTGTAGTTCATACAGATCTCCTTGGCAAAATTTTGGTTTCGCAACTCTATTTTACCACAGATTTGTATGAACTCCTTTTTTTTCTTCAACTGTTGCACTTAATAGTATAATTCACCATTTTAAACAAAAACCCCTTGCCGAAGCAAGGGGTTTTCTATTACTGTTTATTGCAGTTGACGCGATACAAAATCGCAAACAGCGGCAGGTTAAAGCAGAAAATAATGGGGAAGATCGCATATTTTACGATCTGGATCCATGTGGGAAGGGTCGTATTGCCAAAGTAAATGACGAGGTACGCGATCACCACGATGACGAGCACGATGTCCGCAAATATGATCAGACTGGCGGAGATATACGTCCTCGATTGCGACTTTCTGCTGTTCTTTCCGTAGCCGTTGAGGTAGAGGAAGAGGAAAATGCCCAGCATCACAAAGGTGGCAAGGTAGGGGAGCAGGATGTAAAGCGTTCCCGTTTCCAACTGGTTGCGCAGGCAGTGGCTGATGATGCACTCGGCAAGCATGACGATAAAGACATAGACGGCGGTCAGGAAAAGCGCTTTTCCCTTGTTGAACGTGTTGCCGATGTTTTTGGACGAAGTGCGGTTTCTCGAGCCGTTTGTCGTGGTCACGCGAAGCCCGTCTTTCTGGGCGCGCTCTTCCACGTCGTAAAATTCGATATTGCTTGCCGTGTTTCCCGCGGGACGAACGGTCTGCGCGGGCGCTTCCTGCTCTGCCTGGGGCGGCTGTTCGTAAGGAGGAGGAACCTGCTGTTCTGCGGCGGGCGGTTCTGCCTGCTGCGGCTGCATGGCCTGCTGTTCCATTTCCTCGTAGTACTCTTCCTGGCTGTTGGAGGAGTCGTACAGTTTATTTAAAAGGTCCTTGTAATTGCGCTCGGCGGGGGACTTGCTCGCGTACATCATGTCAGCTGCCGAAGGGGATGAGGCGTAATAATCGTCCTGAGCGTATTCGTCCGAATAGCCGTCCTGCGCGTACTGATCATAATCGTTGTCCTGCTCGCTTTCTTCTGTCCTGTCCTTTGTGACGTGCGCATAATAGTGGGAAGTGGCGTCTTCCTCGTTTCCGATCAGGGCGCGGTAATTCTCGTGAATGCGCTGTTTTTCTGCTTCGGTCAGGGGGATGGGTTCTGCAGGCCTTTCCCTCTCTTCCTGCGTCTCGCGTACCTGTTCCGGCTGTGCGGGTGCGGCAGCTTCTGCCGGTTGGGAAATGGTGGCGCTTGCAGCGCTCTCCGCTGCGGCGGCCTGCGTCGGCTGCACTTCTTCGTGAACGGGTTCTGCTGCTTGCTCCTGTGCGGGCGCTGCGGCAACTTCTTCTGCTGCAGGTTCTTCCTGCTCTTGTGCAGGAGCGGAAGAGGAGACCTCTTCTGCCTCGTCCTTTGCTTTTTCGCTTGCATAGTCGGGGGACGTATCCATCAATTCGATGCCGTCATCTTCTTCCGCATAGGAAACGGGGACGCGCGAAGTGGACTTTTTCAGGATCTGGAAATCGACGGAAGAGGAGGGGGGAGGATTGCTGAAATCGTAATCGCGCTCGGAGATCAGACTGTCGATGACCGTACGCGAATATTCCCACTCGGCGCGGTTGTGTTCCACAACTGCCTTGCCTTTGTCCGTGATCTGGAAGTATTTTCTCCTTCCGCCGCTGCTGGCGCCGCCCCAGTACGAGGTGACGTAATCCTGGCTTTCAAGGCGTTTGAGCGCGCTGTACAGCGTGGGCTGTTTCAGCGTGTACTGCCCCTTGCTCTTTTCTTCAATTTCGTTGATGATCTCGTAGCCGTACTTGTCTCCGTCGTACAGCATTCTCAAAATGATGGTATTGATATGCCCCCTGATCAGATCGCTGCTGATAGAGGAGGCGTTTTCGGCATTTTCCTGCTGTTTTTCGTTGGTATCTTCGGGTTCCATCTGCGGCACCTCCTTTTCCTGTATTATACATGATAAGACAAATTTTGTCAATATTTTCGCACAATTTTTGCAAATTTCCTGTGTTTGCATAGTATTATGTCAGACATAACAAGCAGATAATTGCGGTTTTTGCGAGAAATCTGCACTTGGGAAAATCTCGTAAAAGTGTGGACAAAATGATGCGTTTGTTGTAAAATAAAACTGTTCAAAAGTGAGGCGTAAAAATGCAGGTAAACAGCAAACTGGAGCGGGAATTTGTTCTCCGCAATTATGAAACGGACTTTCTGCAGAGGATCCGTCCGTCGGCCATTTTGGGATATTTTCAGGAAACGGCGGGACAGCATTCCGAGGAAATGGGAATGGGCTTTGCCAAGCTTGCGCAGGAAGGGTATTTTTGGGTGCTTTCCAAAATCTATGTGGAAATAGACCGCCGTCCGAAATTTATGGACAAAGTGCGCGTGGCGACCTGGCCGCATACGCCCAACAAGGCGATCTTCGAGCGCAGCTTTTCTCTTGCGGACGAACAGGGGATCGCGATGCGTGCCTTTTCGCGCTGGTGTATTCTAAAGGAAAACGGAAGGATCGTTCCCACTTCACTCGTCGAAAAACCGCAGATGGATTTTCTGGACGAAAAGAGCGTTGCCTTTGACGATTGGCACATTCCGTCCGTTGCTCAGAACGGTTCGCCCGATTTTTCCCTGCGCATCGCAAATTCGGAATACGATCTCAACCGACACGTCAACAACATAAAATATGCCGACTATATCTTCAACTGTTTTTCGGTACTTGAATTGGAAGAGCGGCAGCTGCGCAGTTTTCAGATCCATTACGTAAGGCAATCCCACGAAGGGGACGTTCTCACCTTTTACAGGCAGGAGATCGCGCCCGGGGTGTTTGCGATCGAGGGGTTTAAAAATGCGTCTGAAACGGTGATTTCGGCGAGGGTGTGCTTTGCTCGGCGTTGAATACGAACTCATCCGTTCGCGCAGGAGAACTCTTGCCGTGACGGTGACGGGCGGCCGCGTGATCGTCCGCGCACCGCAGGGAATGCCTGCCGAGCGCATTCTTTTTTTTCTGGAAAGCAAGCAGGATTGGATCAAAAAAACGGTGGCAAAGCAGAGCGACCCGAAATTTGCCGCCTTGCGGAACGGGTCGGCGATCCTCGTTGACGGCAAAGAGATCCCCGTCTTTTACGGTGCCAAAAAAGACGAGGAGCGCGGCGGCGCTTTTTATTGCAGGGACGGGCGCAGCGTGCGCAAACTTTTGCAATCGTCCAGACAGCTCTTATTGGAAGAGGAAATGTTTTCCCTGGTGCGGCAAACGGGGTTGGAACCGTCGGACGTGCAGGTGCGCGATTTCCGCGCGCGCTGGGGCAGCTGCGGCAGCGACGGCGTCATCAAACTCAACTGGCGGCTTCTGATGCTGCCTGCAGATCTTCGGCAATACGTGCTCATTCACGAACTCTGTCATCTGAAAGAGATGAACCATTCGCGCGCATTCTGGAACCTTGTTCAAAGATTTTGTCCCGCGTATAAACAGTGTTTGCGGCGCCTGAAAGAGTACGCTTTCCTTACAAATTTGTATCATTAAATTCAGCGGAGGGTATATTATGAAAACAGAGATCAGGGCTTTTACCCATCTTGCTCCCGTGCCTGCCGTGCTCGTTTCCTGCGGGGACGGAAAGGTTTCGGACATCGTCACCATTGCGTGGACAGGAACGATCAACTCCGATCCACCCATGCTCAGCATCTCCGTACGGCGCACGAGATATTCCTATGAGATCATCAGCAAAACAGGAGAATTTGTTGTCAATCTCGTGTCTCAAAATCTCTTAAAGGTACTGGACGGCTGCGGCGTCGTTTCGGGAAGAGATACGGATAAATTTGAAAAATTTTCCCTTACCAGGGAAAAGTGCGCCCATGTTGCAGCTCCCGCCATTGCGGAAAGTCCCGTCTCCATTGAGTGCGTCGTGCGGCAGAAGGTCGAGCTGGAAAGCCACGTGATGTTTCTCGCGGAAATTGTCGGCGCTTCTGCGCGGGCAGACTGGGCGGAAGGGGGCAAACTTCACATCCCGGACGGGGAGCTGATCGCTTATGTGCAGAACCGCTATGTCAAAACGGGTGAAACGGTGGGAACGTACGGATTTACCGCGAAAAAATAAGCGGGCTCCCGCACAGTAAACATTACGGGCGGAGATTTTTTGTGTCTGCCGCTTTTTGAGAAGGCTAACTTAAAAAACAAAAAGGAGCAGAACGCGGGAATGCGTTCTGCTCCTTTTTAGCCTCGACGTTCGTTCTGGCCGTATCGGATTTTGCTGCAAAAGGGCATTTTTTTCGCTCTTTTGGCGGATAAAATTACGAATTTTATGCGCCGAAACCGTATCCTTGCTTTTCCTTTAAAAATAATTTCGGAGAATATTCATAAATTATTCAAAAATCACGCATATTTATACATTTTATACAATTTTAATTGTTTAAAATTGAATATTTTAGAAAAAAGTTGCTTTAAAACGCTTGACTTTGCCAGGGGTTGGGGGTATAATTTTAAACAGTAAAATTTTGAGGTCAAACCCATATGGAAAAGAAAGAGATCAAGAAGGTTGTCCTTGCTTATTCGGGCGGGTTGGATACGTCCATCATCATCCCGTGGCTGAAAGAAAATTACAACAACTGCGAAGTGATCGCCGTTTCCGCCGATGTCGGGCAGGAGAGCGAGCTGGACGGGCTGGAAGAGAAGGCTCTCAAAACGGGCGCTTCCAAGCTGTACATAGAGGACCTGCGCAAAGAATTCATCGAGGATTACATTTATCCCACGATGAAGGCTGGTGCGGTGTACGAAAACAAATACCTGCTCGGCACTTCTTTTGCGCGTCCCGTCATTGCAAAGCGCATTGTCGAGATCGCCAAGAAAGAAGGGGCGGACGCCATCTGCCACGGCTGCACGGGCAAGGGAAACGATCAGGTCCGTTTTGAATTGACCATCAAGGCGTTTGCGCCCGAAATGACGATCATTGCGCCGTGGAGGATCTGGAACATCAAGAGCCGCGACGAAGAGATCGATTACGCGGAAGCACACAACATTCCCTTGAAGATCACCCGCGAGACCAGCTATTCCAAGGATAAAAACCTGTGGCATCTTTCGCACGAGGGGTTGGATCTGGAAGATCCCGCAAACGAGCCCAAATACGACGAGATCCTGGAAATGGGCGTGTCTCCCGAAAAGGCGCCCGACAAACCTACTTATGTCACGATCACTTTTGAAAAGGGCATTCCCGTTGCACTGGACGGCAAAAAGATGGGTTCTGTGGAGCTGATGCACAAACTCAACGAGATCGGCGGCAAGAACGGCGTGGGGATCATCGACATCGTGGAAAACCGCCTCGTCGGTATGAAGAGCCGCGGCGTGTACGAAACGCCCGGCGGATCCATCCTGTACTTTGCGCACGAACAGCTGGAAATGCTCTGCCTCGACAAGGAGACCCAGCATTTCAAACAGCATGTTGCCATCCGCTTTGCGGAGCTTGTCTACAACGGACAGTGGTTCACGCCTCTGCGCGAAGCTCTCTCCGCATTTGTGGACAAGACGCAGGAAAACGTCTGCGGCGACGTCAGGCTGAAAGTTTATAAGGGGAACATCATTCCCGCAGGCACGACCAGCCCGCACTCCCTGTACAGCGAAGAGATCGCCACGTTCGGGGAAGAGGACGTCTACAACCAGCACGATGCGGAAGGCTTTATCAATCTGTTCGGCCTGCCTGTCAAAGTCAAGGCTCTGCTGGACGAGAAAAAACTCAAATGATCTTTCCTTTGCGGCGCGCGGAAAGCGCGTCGCAAAACGCATTTTTTGTGAGAAATTAAAATGGTCAACGTATTTATAGACGGGAAAGAGGGGACGACGGGATTGCAGATCTTCGAGCGTCTGGGAAAGCGCAACGACGTCAGTATCGTCACTCTTCCCGAAGAATTGCGCAAGGATCCCGCCGCGCGCAAGGAGTGCATCAACGGGGCGGACATCGTCTTTCTCTGCCTTCCCGATGCGGCGGCGAGAGAATCCGTTTCCCTGTGCGAAAATGAGAGAGTCAGAATTTTGGATGCGTCCACGGCGCACAGGACAAATCCCGCGTGGGCGTACGGTTTCCCCGAACTTTCCAAAGAGCACCGAAGACGCATTGCGGAAGGGAAGCGGGTCGCCGTTCCCGGCTGTCACGCCAGCGGTTTTATTTCCCTCGTCTATCCGCTGATCGCGGGCGGCATCATTGCGCCCGATTATCCGCTTGTCTGCCATTCGGTGACGGGTTACAGCGGGGGCGGAAAAAAGATGATCGCCGAATATGAGAGCGAGGGGAGGAGCATTGCGCTGGACAGTCCGCGTCAGTATGCGTTGGGACAGGCGCACAAGCATCTGCCCGAAATGCAGGCGGTCTGCGGGCTTACGTACGCGCCTTCCTTTCAGCCCATCGTGTCCGATTACTATTGCGGAATGTGCGTGACTGTACCCCTTCATGTTCGCCTGATGCAGAAAAAAATGGGCGTAAAAGAGCTGAAACAGTACTTTGCAGAGTACTATGCCAGACAGAATTTCATTAAAATCGTAGAAGAGAGCAGAAGTTTCCTGCCTGCAAATCCTTTGGCGGGAACGAACGATATGGAAATTTACATAGACGGCAACGAGGAGCGCATTCTGCTTGCGTCCGTGTTTGACAATCTCGGCAAGGGGGCGTCCGGTGCGGCGGTGCAGTGCATGAATATCATGCTCGGCATGGACGAGCGCACTTCTCTCTCGTTGTAAACGGAGGAACTATGAAAAAAATTCAGGGCGGCGTGTGTGCGCCGATCGGATTCAAAGCAAACGGGGTGCATTGCGGCATCCGTAAAAATAAAACAAAGCGCGACTTATCCCTCATTGTCAGCGACGCGCGCGCCGCGGCGGCGTGCGTCTATACGCAGAATCTCGTCAAGGGTGCGCCCATTCTCGTCACCAAAAAACACATGGCGGACGGGTATGCGAGCGCGATCGTCTGCAACAGCGGCAACGCCAACACCTGCAACGAAAACGGCGAGGAGATCGCCGAGCAGATGTGCGGTCTCGTGGCGGACGCCGCGGGAATTTCCGCGAACGACGTCATCGTCGCGTCCACGGGAGTCATCGGACAGCCCCTTTCGCTCGATCCCATACGCGAAGGGATGCCTTCCCTCGTCAGCGGTCTGAGCGAGGAGGGCAGCAGCCTTGCCGCGCAGGGGATCATGACGACGGACACCATTCCCAAGGAGATCGCATACAGCTTTCAGCTGGGCGGCAAGGAGTGCCATATCGGCGCCATCGGAAAGGGAGTGGGCATGATCAATCCCAACATGGCCACCATGCTCATCTTTATCACGACGGACGCGGCCATTTCTCACGCCATGCTCCAGAAGGCGCTTTCCGCGGACGTGAAGGATTCCTTCAATATGGTGAGCGTGGACGGCGATACTTCCACCAACGACATGGTGGCAGTCCTTGCAAACGGCTGTGCGGGCAACGAGCCTGTCATCGCGCCCGGCAAGGATTTCAACGCTTTCCGCAAGGCTCTCAATAAGGTGACGACCTACCTGTGCCGCAAAATTGCAGGGGACGGCGAGGGTGCAACCAAGCTTCTCGAATGCAAGGTGACAGGTGCAAAGAGCAAAGCGGCGGCGCGCACGGTGGCGAAGTCTGTCATCAAATCCAACCTGTTCAAGGCGGCGATGTTCGGTGCGGATGCAAACTGGGGCAGGGTGCTGTGCGCCATCGGCTATTCGGGCGCGGACGTGGACATCACCAAAGTCAGCGTCGATTTCAGGAGCCGCGCGGGCGAACTTGCCGTTTGCAGGAACGGGAGCGGCATTCCTTTCTCCGAGGAGGAGGCCAAAAAGATCCTTTCTGAAAAAGAGATCGAGATCCTCATAGGATTGGACGACGGCAGCGGCAAAGCGACCGCCTGGGGCTGCGACCTCACATACGAATACGTGAAGATCAACGGGGACTACCGCACCTGAGGAGAAGGCTATGGAAAATATGCAGGAAAAGCAATTCCGCGCGCAGATCCTCAGCGAGGCTCTGCCTTATATTCAGGAATACAACGGCAAGATCGTCGTGATCAAGTACGGCGGCAATGCCATGATCAACCAGGATCTGAAAATGTCCGTCATGCACGACATTGTTCTGCTCAGCCTGATCGGCGTCAAAGTCGTTCTCGTGCACGGCGGCGGGCCGGAGATCTCCGAAATGCTCAAACGTGTGGGAAAGGAATCTGTCTTTGTGGACGGGCTTCGTTACACGGATGAGGAGACGGCGGAGATCGTGCGCATGGTCCTTGCGGGCAAGATC
>DXFX01000111.1 GCA_019114245.1 Candidatus Borkfalkia faecipullorum
AACGAAAATCTGAACGGATTGCTCAGAGAATTCTATCCTAAGGGCAGGAATCTGTCAAGAGTAAGCCCTGCCACATTAAAAAAGAACCTGGCGCTTTTAAACGCCAGGCCCAAAAAGGTTTTACATTTCCAAACACCGCAAGATTTGTTCCTTGAAAATCTCGCAAAGTGTTGCACTTAGTTTGACAATTCATCATTCGTCCAGAATGCTCCCGTCCGTGCCGATGGTGACCACCTGCCAGGGGATAAATTTCCCGCTTGCCTGCAGGGCGCGCTTTGCGGCGTTTTCAATGCCGCCGCAGCAGGGTACTTCCATGCGCACCACGGTCAGGCTCTTTATCTCATTGTTTTGCAAAATGGCCGTCAGCTTTTCCGCGTAGTCGCCTTCGTCCAGCTTGGGGCAGCCGATCAGCGTCACGCGGTTGCGGATAAATCTTGCGTGGAAATTTCCGTAGGCGTATGCCGTGCAGTCTGCAGCCACCAAAAGGTTTGCCCCTTCAAAGTAGGGCGCGCGCACGGGCACCAGCTTGATCTGCACGGGCCATTGGGAAAGTTCGCTCTCGCTCTCCTGCACGGAGTGCGCCGCGTGCGCCTTTCTTTCGATGCGCCTGCTCTGCGTTCCGGGACAGCCGCAGGGCAGGGGAGCCTGCGCTCTTTGCTCTTTCTGCGCCTTTGCCGCCTTTACCGCCTCTTCGTTGTAGGCGGGCGCTTCCCGCTCTTCAAAGGAAATGGCGTTTACGGGGCAGGCGGGCAGGCAGTCGCCCAGTCCGTCGCAATAGTCCTCGCGCAGGAGTTTTGCCTTGCCGTTCACCATGCCGATGGCGCCTTCGTGGCACGCCTGCGCGCAAAGTCCGCACCCGTTGCACTTTTCTTCGTCAATTTTTATGATCTTTCTCTTCATGTCTTTCTCCTTTTTCTTGCTTTTGCCCCTTCAGTATAGTATAATGAGAGGGAAAAATCCGTTGTAATTACAACAAATCGGAGGAGATATGAAGCCGGAAACTCTGCCCCTGTTTGCGGGGACAAAAGACGCAAAACTTGCTTTGCTCTCCCTTCTTCCGCGAAAAGCGGAATACCCGCGCGGCGCGCGGCTGCTCTCCGCGGGCGAAAAATGCCAAAGTATCGGCATACTTCTTTCGGGCGGTGCGGACATCGTGCGGGAGGATGCGGGCGGCGACCCCGTCACCGTGGCGCACATCGGGCAGGGGGAACTGTTTGCGGAATCCTTCGCCTGTTCGGGGGAACCTCTTACGGTCAGCGTGGTGGCTACCCTCCCTTCTCTCGTGCTCTGGCTGAGCGCTGAGCGACTCCTTTCGGGGTCGGAACCGCAGGTCACGGCAAATGCTTTACGGCTGTTTGCGCGCAAAAATCTCTATCTTACCCAGCGCATCGAGCACTTGTCGCGGCGCACGCTGGAGCAAAAGGTGCTCTCGTATCTGCGTTCCGTACGCCGCGCGGCGGGGACAAATACCTTCTGCGTTCCGTTCGATCGGCAGGGGCTCGCCGATTTTCTCGGCTGCGACCGCTCCGCTCTTTCGGCCGTCCTTTCCAAGCTGAAAAGAAAGGGCGTCATCGATTATCACAAAAACTCTTTTCGCCTGCTCTGAAAAGGGGACAAAAAAGGCGAAACGCTTTGCGTTCCGCCTGAAAATTTAGAAATATTTTACCCGCGTTTCGTCGTAAAATCCCTTTGCGGCGGGGCTTTCCTCCGCTTTGCCCACGGCCACGATCGCCACGGGAATGCCTTCACAGTCCAAAACCTCCTTGACGAGAGAAGTGCGCGGCTCGGTAGGATAGCATCCGCACCAGCAGGTGCCGTACCCGAGGTCGAGCGCCTGCAGGAGAATATTTTCAATGGCGGCGCCGCAGTCCTGCGGCCAATAGTTATGCCGCGGCTGCAAATCGGGACGGCCGCATACCACAATGGCAAGGCTCGCCGTTTCCAGCATCTTACAGGCGGGGTGCGCCTGCATCAGTTTGTCCAGCATTTCTCGCTTGTCCGTCACGTAAAATTCCCACGGGCGGCTGTTTACGGCGCTGGGGGCCATCATCGCCGCTTCCAGAATCGTCTTTACGTGTTCGGCGGGGATCACGGCGCCCTTTTGATATTTGCGCACGCTCCTGCGCGCGCGGATGGCATCATAGCATTGCATGGTTTTTTCTCCCGTTTTCTTTTTATTATACGCGAGGGAAAGTCGTTTGTCAATAAGCGCGCGAAAAAAGAGGGGACGGGCGCAGAATTGTTGAATTTTTGCCGCCTTTGTGGTACTATTAAAGGGTAAGGAGTGCGATATGCTGCAACAGTCGGAAACGGGTTCTTTCGGTAAAACACAGGCGGCAGGGCAAGGGGAGTTTCTTCTTCCCGGCGAGTCCGTCGAAGAATTGTTTGAGGGGAACCTGAAAATCATTCAGAATAAGGAGCTGTACCGCTTTACCAGCGATTCCATTTTGCTCACCCGCTTTTGCAGGGCAAGGAAGGGGGACGTCGTCGCCGATCTCTGCGCGGGCAGCGGCGTGGTGGGGCTGCATTTTTACGGATTGCATCCGCAGATCGCTTCCGTCACCATGTTTGAAATGCAGGAGGAGCTTTCGCAGATGAGCGGGCGTTCCGTTCGCCTGAACGCCCTCACAAATTTCAAAGCGGTGTGCTGCAAATTGCAGGAAATTCCCAAAGAATACTGCGAAAAGTTTTCCGTCGCGCTCTGCAATCCTCCGTACGAACGCGGCGGGTTTGCCAAGGAGGACTATAAAAAGGCGATCTGCCGCAAGGAGATCACCCTCACTTTGCCCGAACTTGCCGTGGCGGCGTCGAGGGTGCTCAAGTGCGGGGGCAGGTTTGCGCTCGTTCACAGGGCGGACAGGCTTGCGGAAGTGTTTTACCACTTAAAGGCGCATTCTCTCGAGCCCAAGCGCCTGCAATTTGTGCGCGGCAGGGAGGGGGCAAAGCCCTATCTTATCCTTGTGGAAGCCGTCAAGTGCGGCAGGGAAGGGCTGGAGATTTTGCCCGATCAGATCAACGTGCGCGGCGAACACTTTTAAGTCGCTTGTCGGGCCGTTTGTACAGAAAATGAGGTGACGTATGGTTTATTTTGTTGCAACACCCATCGGAAATTTAGGGGATATTTCCCTGCGGGCGCTGGATACTCTGCGCGAGGCAGACGTAATTTTCTGTGAAGATACCCGCCATTCCCTCAAACTGCTCAATTATTTTGAGATAAAAAAGCCGCTCGTTGCCTGCCATAAGTTCAACGAGTTTTCCGCGGCGGAAAAACTGCTCGCGCTCGTAAAGGAGGGCAAAAACGTCGCCGTGGTGACGGATGCGGGGACGCCCGTCATTTCCGATCCGGGCAACCTGCTCGTGCAGGCATTGCGGGATGCGGGGGCGGAATACACCCTCATTCCGGGTGCGTGCGCGTTTGTGGCGGCGCTGGTCCTTTCGGGTTTTCCTGCGGATAAGTTTGCCTTTCTCGGATTTCTGCGCGGGAAAAACAGCGAAAAAAAGGATTTCTTGCGCCGATATGCCGAATTTGACGGCACGCTGATCTTTTATTCCGCCCCGCAGGATGTGGATGCGGACATCAAATTGCTGGCAGAAGCGTTCGGCGATCGCGATGCGTGTGCCGTTCGGGAGATCACAAAGATCCATGAAAGTGTGGAGCCGTTCCGCCTTTTGCAGGGACTTTCGGGGGAAAAGCGCGGGGAATACGTCCTGTTGGTGCAGGGCGCCGAACCGCGCGAAAATCCGCTCAACCTTCTCTCCGAAGAGGAACACATCGACTTTTATGTGCGGCAGGGCATGAGCGTGAAGGAAGCTTTGAAAGCCGCCGCAAAGGACAGGGGCGTTTCCAAGAGCGATTTATATAAATTTACCATCAAGGAGAAAAAATAATGTCCTCATTTTTGCATGACGTACCCCTTATTTTTGCGCGAAATAAAAAATCTACCGCAATTCGACAACGTTCTAATGCAAGTGGTTGACGGTTTTGGGCTTCGCTGTTACAATTATTTCAGAAAAACAGGAGGGCGCGTATGAATCGGTTTGGAGATTATCTCTACACTCTTCGGCGTGAAAAACGGATGACCCAGGCTGAACTTGCCGATTTATTGGGGATAACAAACAAAGCTGTTTCCAAATGGGAAACAGGTGAGGCATTTCCGGAAACGTCACAACTTTTACCGTTGGCAGATATTTTTGGGGTATCGGTAGACGAGCTTCTGCGAGGAGGACCTGCGCCTGCAAAAGAGGATCAGGGGAAAGAAAATCTTTTGTGCGGAGAGGAAAGACAGGATTCTCTCCCTGCAAAAAGCTTTACGGATGAGGAACTTGAACGCATAGCGCATAAATTCCGTCCTGAAAGCTGGAATCTAAAGTTCGCAGTATTGATAGGGACAGGAGTTATTCTTGCGGTGGCCGGAATTGTTGCATTGGTCATCTCTGGTGTGTTAACCGAAGAGACGAGCGTTCATATCCGTTTTGCCATTGTAATGTTGGCGGGCTTTACGCTTGCCGCGGATGTTTTTACAGCTGCAGGGATCGTACACGAACGGTACTTTTTACCTGTTGAGGAGGAAAGTTGGAAAGTACGTGTGCGCAGATTTGTCTTGTTTATGGTTGCGGGAATTACGTTCGGGGGTATGGGGATCTGCGTTTTTCTGAGCGGAGCTTTTTTTAACGATGGCGGGATATTTGAGAACAAGATCGCTCTTGCCGTTTGTGTCGGAGTAGGATTGGCTCTGTTTGCTTTGGCAACTTTATTTTTTGTGTACGGGGGGATCAGGTGGGATTCCTTTTGTAAAAAGGCTTTAGAAAAAGAGTATGAAAAAGAGGGTAGCGAGATTTTGCAGATCATCAATGAGAATGAAAGGAAAGAAACCAGTTTTGCAGGAAAGCTTTGTTCCGCAATCATGATTGCCGCACTGGCTTCTTTTCTTCTTCTCGGTATTTTGTGGGATCTTTGGGGAAAGGCGTGGATCTCTTTTGTCATAGGCGGCTTGCTTTGCGGAATAGTAAATGTGTGGTTTGAAAGAAAAAACAGATAAAATATTTTCACCCGTCGCAGTTTGCAACGGGTGAAAATATAATCAATGGAGGCGTCTTGTATAAACGAGACGCCTCCATGCTTTTTACAGCGGTTGAAGAATGTGTTTTCCCTTATAGGGGATGGTCAGGTCGGTGAAACCTATTTTTTTCAGGACGTCGCACACAAGGCCGCGCTTTTCTCCCACGCGTGTCACGTCGTGCGCGTCCGAGGCAAAGGAAACGTTTCTGCCGCCCAGCTGAAAATACCTTGTCAGAATGTCCGTATCGGGCAGAAAGGGGCTTCCCGCCGTTTTGGAAGAAGTGTTTACCTCCAAAATTTTCCCCTTGCGGATGATTCGCTTTAAAATTTCGTCCAGAACGTCCGCAAATTCCTCATAGCGGAGTTTCGGGTCGGGATAGGTTGCATTGCGCGAGCAGTATCCGATGTGTGCCACAACGTCGTAAGGGTAGGCTGCGTCCAGACTCTCCAAAACGCGGTATAAATAGGCGTTGTAGGCGTATTCCTTGCTCTTTCCTGCAAAAAAATCGGGGAAATAGCAATCCCTTCCCAGGCAGACGTGTGTGCTGTTGATAATAAAATCCGGCCTGTATGTTTCAGCGGTGCGGATGTACCGTTCCTGCGTTCGGGTGTCGTGGTCGTACCCGAATTCCAGCCCCGCCAAAAGAAAGAGCCGGTCTTTATATTCTCTTTGCAGTTTGCGTATGGCGGAGAAGTACGCCCTTTCGTCTGTGGGGCGCGGCTCTTCTCCGTCGATTTTCAGATGCAGCCGCTCATATTCGTAGTTCAGGTGTTCGCTGATGCCGTACGTCTGCAATCCTGCGGAAATCGCCGCTTCCACCATGTCGCGGATATCGCTGCGGCCGTCCTCCGAAAAGGTGGAATGGGT
Source organism: Candidatus Borkfalkia faecipullorum (assembly GCA_019114245.1). Lineage (GTDB taxonomy): Bacteria > Bacillota > Clostridia > Christensenellales > Borkfalkiaceae > Borkfalkia > Borkfalkia faecipullorum. Next base: position 5,928 of record DXFX01000111.1, read on the forward strand.
ATGAATGTCTGCCGTTATCATTGCTTTCTCCTTTTCTCTATCATATATTTTTTTTCGTGGCTTGTCAAGCATACATTTTATCCGAACGGCAAAAAAGGGAGCGGAAAACCGCTCCCTTTCCGTCAGCCTGCCTCGCCGAGATAATGGATATTCATGGAGGCAAGCGAATAGTTGAAATTCCCGCCCGAAGATACCACCTGCAAAGTCGCGGGCGTATCCGTCACCGTAAAGGTGGCGTTCACCGTTTGCTCGGCCATGTCTCCTGCGGCGTTCAACGTGGTTTGCGAAGCCGCGTCCGGAAGATCGCTTCCGTTCAGCCGGAAGTTGACAAGACTGGTTGCAGGGAAAGTCGCCCCCATTCCGGGAGAAACAGTTCCCGTGTAAGTCGCGTAATAGACGCCCGGCTGTGTGATGGTAAAATCCGTGCTCCCCGCCGTGTGCGTGATCGCCGTTCCGCTCTGTGTCGCGTTCTGGTCAAAATCAATGGCGGAACCTGAGGTAATAGGGGTGGAAGGAGTCGTGTAAGCGCTCAAGGCCTGCGCCGCAGGCATCGTTCCCGTTGCACCCGTCGCGCCTGTGGGACCTGTCGCGCCCGTGGGACCTGTCGCGCCCGTTTCACCAGTAGGGCCAGTCGCGCCCGTTGCGCCCGTTGCACCCTGCGGAATGACAAAATCCAAGGTAGCCGCCTGCGGGGTACCGCTGTTTGTGACGGCGGCGTCCGTGCCGGGGTCGCCCGTGGTTACCGTTCCCACATTCACGGTCGCCGCCGTGCCGTCGGCACCCGTCGCTCCCGTGGGGCCAGTTACACCTGTGGCGCCTGTTGCCCCGTCTGCGCCTGTAGGGCAGGTGTTTTATGGGAAAAGACTTTTTGATTATGGAGATTGTTTGGGAGCGGAAAATTTATAATAAATGTCGATCTTGCGGGGTGTTCCGTCCGTACTTTTTTCTCCGACAACAATTTTGTCGATCAGGAGCAGGCACATTTCGCGCGTAAGATCTTCACAGTTTGCGTACTGTTTCAGGCGCAGAAGATATTTTTCGGCTTCTTCCTCGGCGCTGTCTTGTTGCAGGCTCTTTTCAAGATCGGAAATTCTGCGCGATGCGCTTTCTTTTTCGCTGAAAAATTTTTCGCACAGATCTTTGCATACGTTTTCGGGAAGGGAGCCGAGGACTTTCTCTTCAAAGGCCGAGGCGATCAGCTTATCCAGTTCGGAAAGCCTTTTTTTCAGTGAGCGGAGTTCCGTTCCGTCGGCGGCGCTTTCCTTTTCTTTCTGCTTTGCACGGGAGGAAAGGAAGTGTTCCCTGGCCTTTTGTTCGTCGATCTGTCGGTTGCCGAGCATAGCGCGCAGATCCTTTAAGAGGAGGCGGACGATCTCTTTTTCGGAAATTGTATGTGACGAACAATATTTTTTCCCGAGGTCTGTATACGTTCGGCAGGAATAGAAGCCTCCTTTCTCTCGGGAAGTGCCGCCCGCTCTTTTATATTTCATTTTTTTTCCGCAATCCGCGCAGACGAGAAGGGAGGAAAGAGGATGGAGCGTCCCCGATTTGTCCATACGTCCCCGAAAAGTGCGGCCGTTTATTTCCTGAACGCGTTGCCAGACGGTGTAGGGGATGATGGGCTGATGCGCCGCCGTTACGATAAATCTTTCGTCTGCGGGGACATCGCAGACCGCGTGATTTTTGTAAGAAAAGCGCGCGGTGCGGTGCTGTGTGAGCGTCCCGATGTACGTTTCGTCTTTAAGAATATCGGTAATCGTTTTGGGGGACCAGAGCCCGAAATTGCGGCGTTCGGACTTTTGCCCGTCCAGGCGGGTATAGTGCGCCGTAGGGTTGGGGATCCCCTCGTCCGTCAGCGTCCTTGCGATCGCGCGCGCGGAATTTCCCTGCAATCGTAGGTCGAAGATCCTGCGCACGACGGCGGCCGCCTCCTCGTCGATGACTGCTGTGCGCTTTTCGTCTTGCCCTGCCTTGTAACCGTAAGGGTAAGCCCAGTTTGTGTATTTTCCTTTGCGCCAGTTGCATTCCAGTACGGCGCGTATTTTTTTGGAAGTGTTTGCCGCGTGCCATTCGTTAAAGACGTTCATAATGGGCATCATGTCCATGGCGGAACTCGTGCGGTCGGCGGTGTCCACGTTGTCCGAGAGGGCGATAAAGCGTATGCCGTAAGCGGGGAAAATGTAATCGACGTATTGCCCGACCTGAATATAATTGCGCCCGAATCGGGACAAGTCTTTGACGAGGATCGTATCGATCTTTCCGTTCTTTGCGTCCTCTAAAAGCCGCTGTACGGCGGGCCGCTCGAAGCTCGTTCCCGACCAGCCGTCGTCGATATATTCGCCCGCTATCGTGCCTCCGTTTTCCTCGGCAAACCGCTTTAAGATCGCGCGCTGGTTTTCGATGGACAAACTTTCTCCCGCCTTTTCGTCGTCGCGCGAAAGCCGAAGGTACAGAGCCGTCCTTTTCAGAGTCATGACAGTCGGAAATCCCTGTCGGCGCGCTCGCGGGCAAGGGCATCGATCAGGCTTGCAACGTCTTTGTTTCCGATAAAATGCCTCGTCACGGTATATTTTTCTCCCTGAAACTGTTTTTTCGTATCGCGGAGGTGGGGTTGCGTCGGTGTGGTTTTTCTGTTCATATGCGGTGCTCTCCCGAAAGATCTTCATATCCATGATACTGGGCGAGGCGGAATTTTGTGCCTGCGGAAAATTTTCCGTTTCGGCTTGACTTGCGCTTTTTTGTGAGTATAATAAAATCACACGATCGCGGGCGTATAAGAAAAACTGTGCCGCGTGGAAGGGAGAAAAATGTATCAGAAGCACGATTTTGAGATCTTTACGCTCAGCGCGTTGGAAAAGGTGCGCGGAGAGGTTCGGCCGCAGCTGTTTGAACGGGAAAATACCGCGCTCACGGGAGAAAAATTTTGTTTTCAGGTGGCGTACCGCAGTATCGGTCAGACACGCACCGATCTTTCTTATTCGGTCACGGGGATCCCCGACGGCTGTGTCAGGGTAGATCTTGTGGGGGATGTGCCCTGCACACTTCCCGCGCTGGAAAATTCGGACGATTATCTGCTGACAGACCATGCCTGCATGATGCCCGACGTGCTGCGCTCCGTATCCGAAGCCGGAATTGTCGCAAAGTGCGGAGCATGGCAATCCTTTTTTGTCACCGTCCGCGGCCTGCCTGCAGGGACGCATCGGATTATTTTTTGTGTACAGGACGGGCAGGGGGAAGTGCTCGGCGAGGCGGATTACACGCTGCGCATTCTGCCGCAGGAGCTTCCCGAAAACGACCTTATCTGTACTATCTGGCTGCATTGCGACAGTCTTGCCGATTATTATCGCCTGCCTCTCTTTTCGGAGGAATACAATTCGATTCTGCGATCTTTTGTCCGCAGTGCGGCAGAGCATGGGCTGACCATGATCCTGGTGCCGATGTTCACGCCGCCGCTGGATACGAAGATCGGCGGAGAGCGGATGACCGTGCAGCTGGTGGACGTGGAACGCCGCGGCGGACAGTATTCGTTCGGGTTCGATCGTCTTGGATGGTTCATGAATTTCTGCGAAGAGTGCGGCGTAAAATATTTTGAAATGTCGCACCTGTTTTCGCAGTGGGGCGCGGAGTGCGCTCCCAAGATCGTCGCCGTCGAAAACGGGCAGCAAAAGAAAATTTTCGGTTGGGAAACAAAGGCGCTTTCGGAAGAGTACAGGGCCTTTCTCGCTGCGTTTCTGCCAAAACTTCGGGAATGGCTGACGGAAAAGGGGTATTATTCCCGCTGTTATTTCCATATTTCCGACGAACCCGGGGAACTTTCCTTTGCGCATTACAAGGAGTGCCATGACCTTGTAAAGAAGTATCTTCCTGACGCAAAATTTGTGGATGCGATGTCCCATTACGAGTTTTACGAGAAAAAACTGGTGGACATTCCCTTTGTGGCGATCGATTGGGCGCAGGAGTTTATCGACAAGGGCGCCAAGGATTACTTTGTCTACTATTGCACGAGCCAGCGCAGGGATTTTGTTTCCAACAGGTTTTTGGCCATGCCGTTGGAGCGCACGCGCATTCTCGGGATGCAGCTGTATCTCAACGATGTAAAGGGATTTTTGCAATGGGGATACAATTATTACTATTCGTTTCTCTCGCTGGAACCCGTCGATCCCTTTGCCACGACGGACTGCATGGGGAAATACCAGAGCGGGGATGCCTTTATCGTGTATCCGGGTAGGGAAGGCGCGCTTGAATCGCTAAGGAACGAGGCGTTTTTGCAGGGATTGCAGGATCTGCGGGCGCTTCGTCTGCTGGAAAAGAAGATCGGTCGGAAAAGGACGGTCGCTCTGCTGGAAGAAAGCGGAATGGCGAAGAATTTTACCGATTATCCGAAAAGTGCGCTCTGGCTGATCGGTCTTCGTAAAAAGATCAACGAACTGATCGAAAATTCATAAATCAGTTCAGGCCTGTTTTTCCGCAAGGAAAAGCAGGCCTGATTTTATAAAATAAAAATCCTGTCTTTTGACGGGATTTTTTGTATACGTGTCTGTGTTTTTACAGCAAAAAAGCAAGCATCAGGCTTGCTTTTTCAAATTTATTTAACCGAATTTTGCTTCAAATTTTTTCAGCCAGACGTACAGGGGACGGTAGGTGTCGTTGTCCAGATATTTTTCCGCCTCTTCCCGCAGCGGCTGCGGAACGCCGAAGTACGCTTCCGCCATGCCTCCCGTAATGGCGGCAAGGGTGTCGCTGTCGCCGCCGATGCTGATCGCATTGCGGATGGCGTCCTCAAAATCTTTCGCCTCAAAAAAGGCTTCAAACGCCTGCGGAACGGTGTTTTGGCAGGTTTCGTTGAATTGGTAGGTATCGCGGATCTCATCCAGCGTAAAGTCGATGGCGTAATAATTCTGCTCCACAAAACGGCGGATCTCGCGCATCGTCTTGCCCTGCCTTGCCAGAAAAATTGCCATGGCAACCGATTCCGCACCTTTTAAGCCTTCGGGATGGTTGTGGCTGACAGCCGTTACGGCATGGGAAAGAGCTTTCACTTCCTCCAAGCTCCGCGCCGCAAAGCCGACGCCGCTCACGCGCATCGCCGCGCCGTTGCCGAAGCTGTTGTACGGCTGGGGATGGTCGCTGTACATCCAGTAATAAAAGCTCCCGCCGTACCCGCAATGAGGGTAGGGGCGCCCCAATTCCTGCATACTTTCCACCGTTTTTGCGGCAAGATCGGAATAGTTTCCGTCACATTCCACAAGCGCTTTCCCCACGGCAATGGTCATGATGCTGTCATCTGTGGGAAAACACTCCCGCTCGAACAGGCGAAAATCTTTGGCGCGATAATTGAGAAATTCAAATCTGCTGCCGACTATGTCGCCGATAACGGCTCCTATCATTTTCTCCCTCCTCGGCCGTGCTGTCCGCACGGCCTTTTTCATTTGTTTTTGTATTTGTTCGCCCGATAAACAGACTTTTTGCCTTTTCGTCGGGCGAAACTTCAATGACAGGTTTTGACAAAATTGTCCGAAAAACGCTGTAACGGTCTTGTCTTTTTGTACAAAATCCCGTTTAAAAGCTTTTGGGTCCGCTGTGCGTTTTATTTTGATTCGGGCTGGGTTTTCTCGGCCTGTTTGCGCTTTTTGGGATAGACAAAGATGGCGCGGAAGATCAGACGGACCAGGGGGCCTGCGTAAAAGATCTGCCAACAGAGCGCCATCGGAAAGTTGAAGGCAGTCGTCTGTACCCAAACGGCAAAGAAATCCGCCGCGGCAGGCTGTTTGATGATGAGCGTTGCTGCAAGGCTCATGATCGGGCACATAAAGCACACGGTGATCGCGGAAACGGCAAGCGTCAGCAGAATGGGCGCCGTCGAAGCGGGGTTGAGAATGCGGAAGGCAAGCTTTTTGGCGATCGGCCCGACGACAAAGAGCTCCAGCACAAAGGCGATCAGTCCCATATACCACAGCTCGGAAAAGGCCGCAACAAATACGACGTTGTTCAGTTCGCCGAAATCGAGCGCGATGTTGTAGCAGATCATCGCGTACACCATGACGATCACCATAATAAAGGTGAATACAATTTCCTGAAATAAGTTCTTGGGCATCTTTACTTCTCCTTGGAAAATAAAAACAACACGATACGTTTATCGTGTTGTTCGTTGTCACCGTCACGGTGTGCGTTTCCAATCGCAGCAGAACCTCTCCTCGCTGCACCAAGTTGTTCGGTTGTTTCTGAATATATGTATTATACAACATAATTTTAAAAAGTGCAAACGTTTTGAAGGCTTGTATTCAAAAAATGCAGGGGAATCCGAAGTTTTCTTATATTATAAAATCTAAACTCGCAAGCCACACGTGACTTTAAAAAATTTTCAAGCCATGCTTTTTTTGACGAGAACGAAGGAAAGGAAAAGAAGATAGCGGTTAAAGGGAAGACAACAAATGAGGAAGGGTTTGAAAGGTGATTGGTGCATAGTACAATTGCAACGAAGGAATCGATAGATGGTCACTTTGATGAGCAAGAATACTTGATTTCGGCAGGAAGAATTGCCAAAGCGTTACTGTTGGATTCCTATGAGTTGGATAAAAGATCGTTACTCGCTCCGAAAGGAAAATTTGATTTTGGAATGTAAAAAACAGACCTGCTCTACCACTACGGTAAAGCAGGCCTGTTTTTTTCTGTCGTTGGGTGTAACAAGTTTGAACCGTCAATAATAAAAAGCCAGATTTCAAAATAAGTATTGAAAAATTTTTATTTGCAAAAGGGAAATCAAATTATTTTTTTATGGTAGCGCAAAGTGATTTTGCAAGAGTTTTCGTTTCGATTGTTTTGGGCGCTGTTCGTCTGGTTAGTAGTTAATATTGTTCGTTAGAAAAAGCGGAGAGTATCCTCGCCGCTTTGAATTTTGGCTTGTTAAGTTTTAGGATAAAAGGAGAATAAGACTTAAGTATTATCGGGCGATTGCAAGAGGGGGACTGTCATATGGTGCAGGGGTTCGTCATGATAAATATATCGGGCAAGCATAGTCGCCGCTTCAAATCCTATTCTGTAATCGTCCTGCAAGAGAGAAAAAGTTTTAAGCCCCAAAGTTGCGTTGAGATCTTTATAATCGCCGTCGAGCGTGATAACTTCAAAGTCTTTGTTCAGTTCTTTCCCCAGTTTGTGCATGGCTTGTACGAGCAGATAGAAAATATGTCCACTGTTGCAGACAATGCCCGTAATGTTCGGACGTTCGGAGAAGTAGGCGGTAATTTCGTCTAATGTCGAATTTCCTCTAAAAATAAGATGGTGGGGGTGGTGGATACGGTGCGCCGCCAACCCATGGTTAAATCCTTCGATTCTGTTACGAATCGAGGACACTATGTTGTTGAGGGAAATCATGCATACGGCAGAGTGCTTTTTTGCTAAAAAATCGGCGGCGATATACCCGATTTGGTAGTGATCTGAGCTGACGCAGGTCAGATTCAAGCCAAATAAAAGTCGATCGACAAGTACGGTGGGAAATTTGTCGATTGCGAGGGACAAAATGGCATTGTTGTAGTTATCTTCGTCGGACGGCATGATGACAAGACCTTTGCACCCGAGGCTTTTTGCCAGGTTAATGGCGGCTTCTTCTTTCGATGCGCTGCCGTATGTGCTGAGATAAATGGTATTTGCATTAAACTCCTTAAAACCGTCGGAAATGCCTCTGGCGATTTCGCGAGGGAATGCGGTCGTAAAATCCGGACAGATGTAAGCAAAGATGTCGGCGCTGCTTTCCGCATCCGGTCTGTTCGGGGCGCCCGGCGCGTTGTTGATGAAAGATCCTTTGCCTTTCACTTTATAAATTTTGCCTTCCTCTTCCAGCTCTGCCAAAGCCTTGCGCACGGATACTCTGCTGGCGTTCAGTTTGATCGCCAACTGGTTTTCGCTCGGGAGCATATAGCTTCGGTTATCCTTGTTTTCTTCGATCAGATGTAAAATATGATCTTGTATAAATTTGTATAAAGGTTTTGCCATAGAGGTACTGCTCCGGTTGATATGATGTAATCAGTATATCATCGTTTTTCCAAAAAGTCAATACATGTTTTCTAAATTATCGATTTTAATATATACATGTATGAATTTATGAAAATAAAATACAGGATATACAAGTTTTTTCCTTGAAAGACAAAATATTTTAAGGTTTG
>DXFX01000112.1 GCA_019114245.1 Candidatus Borkfalkia faecipullorum
CGAAAGCTTCTGGTGCATGGGATATTCTTTTAAGAAAAATTCCTGGCCGGACTTATAATTCCATTCGTTGAACTGTCCGAATTCGCAGCCCATAAACAGGAGCTTTTTCCCCGGATGTGACATCATGTATCCCATGAACGCGCGGACGTTGGCAAATTTCTCCTCGTATGTTCCGGGCATCTTGTTGATGAGCGAGCGCTTTCCGTACACCACTTCATCGTGCGAAATGGGCAGAACGTAATTTTCCGTAAAGGCGTACATCATGGCAAAGGTGAGTTTGTTATGATTTCCCTTGCGGAAATAAGGGTCTGTCTGCATATAATCGAGGACGTCGTTCATCCAGCCCATATTCCATTTGAAGTTGAACCCGAGCCCCCCGATGTCCACGGGCTTTGTCACCAGCGGCCAGGCTGTGGACTCCTCCGCGATCATCAGCGCATCGGGATATGCGGCGAACACGGTAGAATTGAGCCTCTGCAGAAATTCGATGGCTTCCAGATTTTTGTTTTCGCCGTACTTGTTGGGCAGCCATTCTCCGGGGCGCTTGTCATAATCGAGATAAAGCATGGAAGCGACTGCATCCACGCGCAGCCCGTCAATATGAAATTTATCGAAGAAGAAGATCGCATTGGAGATCAGAAAAGACAGAACTTCGTTTCTGCCGTAGTCAAAGCGGCGCGTTCCCCAGCTCTTGTGCTCCTGCCTGTCCCACTGCGAGCTTTCATAGAGAGGTTGTCCGTCAAATTCGTACAGACCGTGCGCATCCTTGGGGAAATGCGCGGGGACCCAGTCCATGATCACGCCGATCCCGTTTTTGTGGCATTCGTCCACAAGGCGCATGAAATCGTGCGGCGTGCCGAGACGGGATGTGATGGCGTAATACCCCGTCACCTGATACCCCCAGCTGCCGTCGTACGGGTATTCGCACAGCGGCATGAATTCGATGTGCGTATAGCCCATTTCTTTCACGTAAGGGATCAGCTCTTCGATGAGCTTGTTGAAATCGAAATAATTCCCGTCGCCGTACTGACGCCAGGAGAGGGCGTTTACCTCATAAATATTCATCGGGGAAGAGTAGATATTCTTCTCCCTGCGTTTTTTCAGGTATTCTTTATCCCCCCACCTGTATCCTTCCAGATCGTACGTCTTGGAAGCCGTTTTGGAAGGCGTTTCCGCATGAAAAGCGTACGGATCGGCCTTATACAAAAATCTGCCGTCCTTTGTCCTGATACAATATTTATAAACGCAATACCCCTTCAGTCCGTCAATTTCCAGCTCAAACGTTTCCCCGTCCAAAAGCCGCGTCATCTTGTTTGCCTCAGGATCCCATTCGTTAAAATCCCCGACGACGGAAACTTCCTCGGCGTGCGGCGCCCAGACACGGAAGCAATATCCCTTCCTGCCCTCTTCCTTGTACGGATGCGCGCCGAAAAACTCGTAAGCCTTGAAATTTCTGCCGTGATGGAATACATATAAAGGAAAATCGACCGTTGACAGCATCATTTATCCTCCGTTTGTCGGATATTCCCGACTTCTATATTATTATACTATAAACGCCGTTTTATTTCAATAGTTATACAAAAATAATTCTGAAAAATTCTGTGTTTTGTGATTTTAGTACATTTTAACCTGTAAACGCTATCAGTTTTGAACGGTATTTTTGCGAATTGTTAACAAAAACAACAAAAACAGAAATTATGTCCAATTAAAATAAAAAGGCTTTACATACTATCCCGCGGGATAATTTTGGTAAAGCCTGAAATGGTTTATAATTTTCTTGTCGAAAAGAGGCAGAAAGGAAAATTTTTGTCATGAGCGAGAAGAGTTTTCTGCAATGTAAGATCTTTCCTTGCATCCCTTTCCCAAAGGCAGAGAACGACAGAATATACGAGGGCGGGAAAGACGTGGAAGAGGTGATTGTCCAAAAGAGAAGTCCCGCTGAGCATTAGGAACACGGCAAGGAAAAAGATGCGTTCCGCAGTCACTTTCCGAATTGCGAGGTTGAGGACCTGCGAGAGATGGTACGCATAGGCGAAGATCCCGAACAATCCGCACGAAGCGAGTATCTGCACAAATATGTTGTGGTACATATCCGGAAAAAACCAGTTTTCGATATTGATGTCCACGTAAAAGGGAGCATAGAATCCGACGCCGAACGGCGGGTCTTTGAGGAAATTCAAAAGCCCGTTTTTCCAGATCTCGAAGCGCTGGGAATCGCTGAATCCCCTTTCAAAGATGACAGAGAAAATGCGGACGATCTTATCCCAAAACACTGCGCAGAATATCACGCCGCAGACGAGCACGGCAAGATTGAAGATGCGGAAAAATTTTCTGTACGGCGTTTTTACCACGGAAAGCAGGATCGCCCCCGCAAGGAGCATGGCGCCCCCGAACAGAAGGGAAGATCTGCTGAGGGTAGCGCACACGGCGCCAAGCTGCAAAAAGGCAAAGAGATAAAACAGATAGCCGCGGCGCACTTTCGCGGCAAGATACAGCTGCGCGGGCAGGAACATCGCCAGCATTCCCCCCACATTGTTGCTCATGCCCCAGCCTGCGATCATCAGGTCCTTATTGATGGAGCCGTCCGCATCGAACACGGAAAGGTGCCCTTCCGCCGTTGTGTGGCCGAATACGAGCAGTTTGACGACCTGTAAAAAAATGACGGCGGAGGCGAGAAAGAGAATGTAGGCAAAATACAGGCCGTAGTTGAAGTTGCGCTTCAGCGTTGCGGAAAAGAAAAAGAACAGCGCGCCGAAGGAAAAGGCAATGAGAAAGCCGAGCAAAATATCTTTGGAAACAAATTCGGAAGAAAAGACGCCGTTTGTGAGGAAGGAAAGGCAAAGCAGCGCAAGACCTGCGCCCATAGAGGGAAAGCGGAACAGGCTCCCCTTTTCGCGGAACAGAAAGACGCGCAAGATCATTGCCGCGAGAATACAGGTTCCCAAAACGGCCACGACAACCAGAAAGGCCGTCCCGTTGAGAAAATCCGAACGGTAAGGAGGCTGGGAAGTATGTTTCCAGCTCATGGAATAGACGACGAGCACGGCGGGCGGAAGAATGGCGCGCGTATCCTTTGCAAACAGACAGACATACACCACGATCGCCGTCGTCAGCGCGTAGCAAAAAAATTCCAGTCCGAACAGCGAGCAGACGAGCATCAATGCCGCGTAAACAGCTGGATAAATTGTTCCGTCCAGAAAGGCGCTGATCTTTTGAAAGAGCGGAAGGTCGGCCGCCTTCAGAAGTTTTTGTCTGAGAGAAGTCATACAATGCTCCGATAAAAAAATGCGGCATACCCGAACGGTATGCCGCATGGTGGTGTGAAGAATGGGACTTGAACCCACACGGATTTCTCCATACGCCCCTCAAACGTACGCGTCTGCCAATTCCGCCATCCTCACATCAAATAATGGCTTGCCTGCGGGGCGCGATGCATGCTCACAAGCAAGAATTATTTTACTATATACGGCTTAAATTGTCAAGCAATCAACGGAAAATTCTGTAACATTTTTCAAAAAATTTTACCTTGCGAACGTAATCGTGCGTTTCCGCAAACGGAAGCGTTTCATATTGCCCGTCCGCTCCGATCAGCCCGCTCTCTATCCAGCTTCTTACCGTCCCCTCTCCCGCATTGTATGCGGCGAGGACGAGTTCCTCTTTTTCAAATTTTTCAAAAAGGTAGGAAAGATACATACAGCCGAGGCGGATATTTTGTTCGGGAACGCTTATATCCAGCGATTCGCGATACCGTCTGCAGATAAACTCCGCCGTAGACGGCATGATCTGCATGAGCCCCACCGCGCCCGCATGGCTGACCGCGCTTTCCGAAAATCCGCTTTCGGCCTTGATGACCGCGTAGACGAGTTCTTCCTCCAGATGGAATTCGCGCGCGTACGAATGCACCGCCGCCCCGTATTTTTTGGGAAAAGACAGTCCCAAAAACAGCAAGACCGAACAGAACAAAAGGAGCAAGCCGATCAGAAGGAGAAGTTTAATTGTTTTCTTTGCCGATGATTTCATTCAATACTTCCAGCACACGCCTGCGCAGAGCAGGCAGGTCTCCGTCATTATATATAAGAGTATGCCCGATTATTGAATTTTTTTCATAGTCAAACTGATGTTCTGTCCTTGCGCGGATGGAATCGGCGGAAACGCCGTCCCGTTCGGCGGCCGCAAGGATTCGCTTTTCTTTGTCCCGCAAAAGGACAATGACGCGGTCAAAATCTTTCTGATAGTTCCCTTCAAACAGCAGCGGGACTTCCGCAAAAGCCGCCGCCCCCTCCGACTGTTCCATCAGGGCATATAACTTTTTCATGACGGCGGGATGGGTGATCGAATCGAGAAGTTTCAGCTTTTCGGAATCGGCAAAGACCTGCTTCGCAAGCTTTTGCCGATCGATCGTGCGGCCGCTGACGCAATCGGGAAAGGCAAGCCACATCTGTTCGAGGACGTCTTCCTCTTCATAGATGTGCCGCGCGATCTCGTCCGCCGAAAAGACGGGATAGCCCTGTTCTTTTATTATCTGCATGACAGTGCTTTTCCCGCTTCCGATCCCGCCCGTGACGGCGACATACAATTTATTTCGCTTCATACCAGTTTTTCCCGCAATGCACTTCCGCCGTGAGCGGAACGGAAAGATGCACGGCGTTCTCCATTTCGTATTGCAGAAGCTTTGCCACTTCCTCTTGTTCCTCCTCAAACGCATCGATGACAAGTTCGTCGTGGACCTGCAAAATGAGCGCAGAGCGCAGCCCTTTCTCTTTGAGGCGGCGATACACGTTGATCATGGCGATCTTGATGATGTCCGCGCTGCTGCCCTGCAAAGGCATATTCATGGCGGCCCGTTCGCCAAAGGAGCGAAGATTATAGTTGGAGGATTTGATTTCCGGGATCACGCGCTTTCTGCCGAGAAGCGTGGTCACATATCCGTGTTCTCGCGCAAAGGCGACGTTGGAATCCATATATTTCTTCACGTCGGAATACGTTTCAAAATATTTTCTGATATAGTCCCCCGCCTTTTTGTTGGAGATATTCAGGTTGCTGGCAAGGCCGAATTCGCTGATCCCGTAGATGATCCCGAAGTTGACCGCTTTCGCCTCGCGGCGCTGTTCGGGCGTGACTTCGGAGAGCGGCACTTCAAACACCTGCGACGCCGTGAGCGCGTGAATGTCGCGCCCTTCCCTGTACGCCTCAATGAGTTCCTTACATCCGGAAAAATGTGCAAGCAGGCGAAGTTCGATCTGCGAATAGTCCGCATCGATCAGAATTCTGTTTTCGGATCTCGCGACAAAGAGCTTTCTCAGTTCCCTGCCTTCCTCGTCGCGGATGGGGATGTTCTGCAGGTTCGGGTTCAGACTGGAAAGCCTTCCCGTCGTCGTCTGCGTCTGGTTGAATGTGGTATGCACAAGTCCCGTGGCGGGATCGATGAGCGGCTTGAATCCGTCTATATAGGTGGAAAGAAGTTTCTGGAAATGTCTGCAGGCAAGCACGTCCCTGACGATCTTGTAATCGGGCGCCAGCTTTTCGAGAATGTCCGCGCTGGTAGAATAGCCGCCCCGTTTGTTTTTCTTGGGCGCGGGAAGGCGGAGCTTATCAAACAGGATCTTCCCCAGCTGAAGCGGGGAATTGATATTGAACGTTTCGCCCGCCTGTTCGTAAATTTCGGCCGTTATGCGCGCGATCTCCTCGCGGTATCTCTTTTCAAAGCGGGCGGACGTGGCAAGATCGATGCGCACCCCCTGCTGCTCCATATCAAACAATACGTCGGAGAGAGGAAGTTCGACGTCCCTGTACAGAGACTGCATTTTTTCCTCTTTGAGTTTTTCGCCGAACACTTCATACAAGCGGCAGATACCCGCCGCGGGGTAAGTGTCGTCCAGGCCGTTCTCGCGGAGAGTTTCTTCCAGATCGGCGTTTTTTCCCGAATAATCCACGAGGTACTTCATCAGAAGAACGTCTTCCGCGTTACAGCAAAAATCCACTCCTTCCCTGGTCAGGAGATGGCGGAAATCTTTTTTGCCATATAACAGAACGGTCATATCTTTGCGCGAAAAGACGGCTTGCAGGATGCGCGAAGTTTCCTCGGAGGAGATCCCTTCGTCCAGCAAGGTGCGGGCGGGCCTCAGAACGTATTCCGTTCCGTCCGCATAGAAACGGTACTCTTCGTTCTGACGGCAGACGGCAGAAAAGAGTGTCGGATGAAATTCTTTCAAAAAGACATCGGCATCGGTGACCGCCTTTTCCGTGACCTGCCCCTGCGGCACGGAACGTGCGGTGTGCTGTTCGCTTTCAAAAATGTCGAGTTTGAGAAGAGAAGTGAATTCCAACCGCAAAAACTGATCTCTCACTTCCTGAGAAAAGGGCATACAGATCTCTCCGTCCTCTTCATGAACTACCAGCGGGACATCCCTGTCTATGGTAGCGAGAGTGCGGGACAGATAAGCGGAGTCCTTCCCCTTTTCCAGCTTTGCGCGAACGGATTCCGAGATCTCTCCGAGATGGGAATAGACGCTGTCCAGCGCCCCGTACTGCGTGACGAGCGAAAAGGCCGTCTTTTCCCCAATTCCGGGGACACCGGGAATGTTATCGGAGGAATCGCCCATCAGCGCTTTCATGTCGATGACGCGTGCGGGCGGATAACCGATCTCGCTTTCAAAATTTTGCTCGTTCAGTTTGAAAAGGTCGCTGACGCCCTTTTTCGTGATATAGACGTCCGTCCTGTCGTCTACCAGCTGGTACGCGTCCCGATCTCCCGTGATAATCACGCTGTGCGTATCGGGGAAAGCGTGGGAAAGAGTCCCGATCAGGTCGTCCGCCTCGTAGCCCTCTTTTTCATACATACAAATTTTCATCGAGCGGAGCAGAGATTTCAAGATCCCCACCTGCACGACGAGATCGTCCGGCATGGGCTTTCTGGTCGCCTTGTAACCGTCGTACAATTTATGGCGAAAGGTAGGCGCCTTCAAATCGAACGTCACGATCAACCTGTCCGGAGCGCTGTCGTCTATGATCTTCAAGAGAAGTTTGACAAATCCGAACACCGCATTTGTAGGCGTTCCGTCCTTTGTGGAAAGCAATTTTGTAGCATAGAAAGCACGGTTGAGCAAGCTATTGCCGTCGATCAGGACCAGTTCTTTCATGGGCACCTCCGAATTGTCTTGCGATTTGTATGTATTATAGCAGATTTGTAAATGATTGGCAAGGATAGGAACAAAATTCTGTGCGGAAAACAAATGACCGCAAGCCTTTTGTCGGCGTGCAGAAAAATAAAAGCCGAAATCAACCGAAAAAAAAGAAGGCATACTCTCGCATACCCTCTTATTTGTTTATCTGATCAGAAAATCGGCCCAGTCTTTTTGTTCCTGCCAATGATCCCGCCAGTACAAGAGCCTTGTGAGAAGATCGGCAAGGCGTTCCTTTACCTTGTCTTCCCAGTCTGTGGGATTGCGTCGGACAATGGCGGTAAGTTCGTAAAGCGCAAGCCCCGGGCCGTGCGATGGAGTATGTACCGCACTGCACGCCTGCGCAACCGCATGGAACAGCGCAGCGTCTGCCGCGTCTTTGCTCGCCTTGGCGGCCGCGTGACAGGCAAGAATGGCTTTTTTCGCAAGCGGCATTTTTATTTTACCGGCTGCCCAGTCGCGCGCGGCGCGGATACACTGCAGAGCGGGTTCGTTGGAAACGGAAATATCCGCAGCCGCTTTTTCCGCGCCTTCCAGCGCCCACAAAATGACCGCTCGGCGGTCTGAGACAGAAATCAGCAGGCAAAGCGGCTGTAATTCCTCGGTCTTTTTGCTAAACAGGATGCTCCTTTTTTTATGCAGAGCGTTTGTCACTTCTTCTTTCATTGCGGCAATCCGTGATTTTCGTCGATATAGGTAGCTTCAAGATCGGATACATGAACGAGAACGGCGAGCGGAAACAATGCGTATGCCTCGCTGACGGAGCCGTCTCCGCCGCGGGCGCGCATATCAAAGCCGCCCATGTGCCAGTTGATCGCCATCGCCTCGTCCCGTTTCAGGCGCATAAAGCCACTGATGATGTACACGGACTTTTCTCCGTGCCCGTACGGAAGAAGCTCTTCCCTCGAATACCAGGGCTTTTTCACCCATTCCCCGTTTTCCTTGACGTTTCTGTAATCGAGTTTGTAAAAATCGATTTTGCAAAGGTCGTGGAGAAGTCCGCAAATCGCAATCGTTTCATAGGAATAGACTTTTTCCCAGTCCTTCCCGTACTCGTTCTGAACGTTTTTGAGGAGTCTGTAAAAGGTGTTTACGCTGTGCTCGCACAGCCCGCCTTCATGATTGCAATGGTATTTGCTGCTTGCGGGCGCAGTGAAAAAGTCGGACTTCAAAAGATATTTTTTCAGTTCGTCCGCCCCGTCGCGTTTGATATATTTATCGTACAGATCCAAAAATTCCTGCTTTTTATCCAATTTCTGCCCTCACTTTCATAAGATAGATTGAATTATGTCACGCATAGTACTTTGTAAAATAAGGAAAACAGGCAAGCCTGTTGTTGGTTTGCCTGTTGTACCTTACATTATTCCTGACCGTCATCCGACTGAGGTTCGGTTTCAGAGGACTCTTCAGTCTGTTCTCCAGCGTTTTCCGCCGTCGGATCTTCCGAAGTTTCCGCTTCCGTCTCTTCCGGTTCTTCCTCTTCGCGGGGAGCCACGGCGACCGTTGCGATCGTGGAATCCTTCAATTTCATGATGCGCACGCCCTGCGTGTTTCTGCCGATCATGGAGATATCGGAAACGTGCATACGGATGATCGTGCCGTTGGCGGAGATGACCATGACGTCCTCGTCCTCGTTGACGATCTTGAGGTTGACAAGGTAGCCCGTCTTTTCATTGAACACGCCCGCCTTGATTCCCTTCCCTGCCCTGCCTTGCAGACGATAGTCCTCCACGCTCGAACGCTTTCCGTACCCGTTGGACGTGATGGTGAGGATCTGGCAATCGGGTTTGACGACCAGCATATCCACCAGATAATCGCCCTCGTTCAGATTCATGGCGCGCACGCCCTGCGTATCTCTGCCCATCGGGCGGACATCCTCTTCGCTGAAGCGGATGCACTTGCCTTCTTTGGAGGCAATGATGAGTTCGTCTTTCCCCGTCGTAAACTGTACGGAGATCAGTTCGTCGCCCTCGTTGACCTTGATGGCGATCTTGCCCACCTTGCGGATGTTGGCAAACTCTTCGAGAGCAGTCTTTTTGATGAGTCCGTTGCGCGTTGCCATGGCGATATAGCCTGTGGTATCTGCGCTCAGCGGAATGATCGCCGTGATCTTTTCGTCCTGTTCGATCTGCAAAAGGTTGACGATCGCCCTGCCGCGCGCCTGACGCTGCGCCTCGGGGATCTCGTATCCCTTGATGGAATACACTTTGCCGTAACTGGAGAAGAACAGAATATTGTCGTGTGTGGAAGAGATAAACAGCTTTTCCACGAAGTCCTCATCCTTGGGCTTGTGCGCTGTGATCCCCATGCCGCCGCGGCGCTGGGCCTTGTATTCGGCGACAGGCTGACGCTTGATATAGCCGCCGTGCGTCATGGAAATGACGATGTCCTCTTCTTCGATCAGATCTTCCACATCGATTTCGCCGTAATCGTAGGAAAGTTCGGTCTTGCGCTCGCTCGGGTAATTTTCCTTGATGACGGTAAGATCTGTCTTGATAATGTCGAGCACGCGCTGTTCGTTGGCAAGAATGTCTTTTAGGTCGGCAATGGTGCGCTCGAGTTCGGCGAGTTCTTCCTGCAATTTTTCCACTTCGAGGGAAGTGAGGCGCTGCAGGCGCATTTCCAGAATGGCGTTTGCCTGTTTGTCCGAAAGTTCAAACGCTTCCATCAGGCGCTGAGCGGCGACGTTTTTATCCGCCGACTGCTTGATGATGGCGATGACTTCGTCGATGTTTGCCAGCGCCAGGACAAGCCCTGCCACGATATGCGCGCGTTCTTCCGCTTTGTTTAAATCGAAGCGCGTGCGGCGCACGATGACGTCTTTCTGATGTTCGATATAGTAATGGATGCACTCCTTGAGGTTGAGGACTTTGGGTTCGCCGTCCACGAGCGCAAGGAGGATGATCCCGTTGGAAGTTTGCAGCTGGGTATGTTTGTACAGCGTGTTCAGCACGACCTGCGCATTGGCGTCCTTGCGGAGCTCGATGACGATGCGCATACCGTCCCTGTCCGACTCTTCGCGGATGTCGGAAATGCCTTCCACCCGTTTGTCTTTGACGAGGTCGGCGATATTTTCAACGAGGCGCGCCTTGTTGACCTGATACGGGATCTCGCTGACAATGATGCGGGTGCGCGTCGTGTTGCCGGAGGTAAAGTCCTCTATTTCGCACTTTGCGCGGAGGACGTAGTTTCCTCTGCCCGTGCGGTAGGCGCGCTTGATCCCGTTTCTGCCCATGAGAATGGCTCCCGTGGGGAAATCGGGCGCGGGGATATAGGTCATCAGTTCGTCAACGGTGATCTCCGGATTGTCGATCTGCGCAATGACGCCGCTGATCACTTCCGCCAGGTTGTGCGGCGGGATATTGGTCGCCATACCGACGGCGATGCCGTCGCTACCGTTGACAAGCAGGTTGGGGAAACGGGAAGGAAGCACGCAGGGCTGCATTCCCGTATCGTCGAATGTGGGATAAAAGTCGACCGTTTCTTTGTCCAGATCGCGCAGCATTTCCGCCGCCAGTTTGGACATTCTCGCTTCCGTGTAACGCATTGCCGCGGGGGGATCGCCGTCCACGGAACCGAAGTTGCCGTGTCCGTCCACCAGCGGGAAATTGATGGTGAAATCCTGCGCGAGACGCACGAGCGCGTCATACACGGCTCTGTCCCCGTGCGGGTGATATTTACCGAGCACGTCACCGACGATACGCGCGCATTTTCTGTACGGTTTCTCGTTGTACAGCCCCATTTCGTGCATGGAGTACAAAATACGGCGATGCACGGGTTTCAGGCCGTCGCGGACGTCCGGGATGGCACGGCTGACGTTGACCGCCATCGCGTAGGCGATAAAGGATTTTTTCAGCTCCTCATCCACCTCGACGTCGATCATGTTCGTCATGGCAAGCGTCTTTTTAAATTCCTCTGTAAGTTCGGGACTTGTCTCTTTTTTAGCCATAGTACTCTCCCATCAGATGTCCAGCTCGGCAACGAGCTTTGCATTGTCTTCGATAAACTGTCTGCGCAGTTCGGGTTTTTCGCCCATGAGCAGGGCGAAGAGTTCGTCTGCCTCGACGGCGTCCTTCATGGTGACGCGCTTGAGCGTGCGCGTGGCGGGGTTCATGGTCGTTTCCCACAGCTGGTCTTTGCTCATTTCGCCGAGACCTTTGTAACGTTGCAGATCGAATTTTCCCGGATTGGAAGCGCGGTATTTGTCCAGCTCCGCGTCCGAGTACATATACACTTCATCCTTGCCGCGCGTCGCCTTGTACAGGGGCGGCTGAGCGATGTAAACGTGTCCGTTTTCCACGAGCGGGCGCATGAAGCGGAAGAAGAATGTAAGCAGGAGAATGCGGATGTGGCTGCCGTCGACATCGGCATCGGTCATGCAGATGATCCTGTC
>DXFX01000113.1 GCA_019114245.1 Candidatus Borkfalkia faecipullorum
TGCCCAAAAGTCTTGCAATTTCCCGATAACTTTTTCCTTTTACATAGTATTCTCGTAGACAACAGCGCTCTTCTATGGTAAAATGTTTGTAGTTCATACAGATCTCCTTTGTAGTAAATTTTGTTTCGTAGCTCTATTTTACCACAGATTTGTATGAACTCCTTTTTTTTCTTTACCTGTTGCACTTAATAGTATAATTCACCCATTCACAAAAAAAATCGCCGCAAAAGCGGCGATTTTTCAATTCTTTTTGGATCTTGCCTTGAAAACGAGGGCGAACAGGAAGGCAAAAACGATGGCCGCCGTCACGCCCGCACTGGCCGCGGACAGCGCGCCCGTCAGCGCGCCGAACAATCCGCGCTCCGCGCCGCGCATGGCGCCGCGCGCCAGCAGATACCCGAATCCGCTGATTGGCACCGTTGCGCCCGCGCCCGCAAATTCCACCAGATACCCGTATAATCCCAGCGCTTCCAGCGCGACGCCCGCCAGCATAAAAAAGACGAGAATGCGCCCCGACGTGAGCTTGGTAAAGTTGATGACCACCTGCGCCGCCGTGCAGATTGCGCCGCCCACCGCAAACGCCTTTAAAAACATCAGCGCGATCTCCGCGTATTTTTCCATACATTCCTCCCGCTTATGCACAATTTTTCCGTATACGTGTACAACTTTTCAGGACAAATCGTTTTCCACCGCCACCGCATGGGCAATGCAGGGAATGGTTTCCCCCTGCCCCGAAGAGACGGTGGAGAGGAGCGCGCCCGTCGCGACAAACAGAACTTTGTTCAGCCTGCCCGCCGCCATCTCGTGCAGGATGTACGAACCGAACACCACCGCACTGCAACCCGCGCCGCTGCCGCCCTGAAACTCGTCCTCGGCGTGCGCGTAGATCATGGCGCCGCAGTCGTCGTGATTGGGAAAGACGTCCGTCCCCTTTTCCCACAGCAGATCTTTGACGATGCGGCTGCCCAGAATGCCCAGATCACCCGTCAGGATCAAATCGTAATATCCCGGCTTTCTGCCCGTATCGCGCAGGTGCGCGAGAATGACTTTGCACGCCGCGGGCGCCATTGCCGCGCCCATGTTGTTGACGTCGGAAACGCCGTAATCCACCACGCGCCCCACCGTGGCGCAGGTTATGGACGGCCCTTTCCCCTCGCGGGAAACGACGCAGCTGCCCGCGCCCGTCACCGTCCACTGCGACTGCGGCGGCCGCGTACAGCCCAGTTCCAGCGGATAGCGGTACTGCCGTTCCGCCGAAGAAAAGTGGCTGCCCGTGGCGGCGACGGCGTTTTTTGCATACCCGCCGTCCGTCAGCACCGAGGCGAGCAAGAGCCCCTCGCTCATCGTCGAACACGCGCCGTAAATGCCCAGATAGGGAATGCCCGTTTCCCGCGCGGCAAAGGACGCGGAAATGATCTGATTCAACAGATCGCCCGAAATGAGGACGTCCGCCCCCTTCAGCTCCGCCTTTTCCAGACTGCGGCGGATGGAATACAGGAGCATCTTGCGCTCCGCCCGCTCGAAGGTGGTTTCGGCAAACATATCGTCCTCCAAAGCGTAATCGACGTACCTGCCTACCCTTCCCGCACTTTCTTTCGGCCCCGCCACCGCGGCGGAGGAAATAATTTTCGGCTTGCTTTTAAAAAACATTGTCTGTCCGCACTGCATAAAAACAGTTTGCCGCCCTCCGCAAAAAATATGCGGAGGGCGGCAAACCCAAACGCCTTATTTTCTTGTTCAGGAAGCGGGGCCGTCCTGCCCGTCGCCCCCGTCTTTGCCCTGATCGTCTTTGTCCTTCCCCTGCGTGAACTCGCCGAAAGGATCGCTCTGCGAAGAGGACTTGGGAGAGGAAAATTCGCTGAACGGGTCGGGAGCGCCCCCCTGCGCACCCGCGCCGGGGTTCTGTCCGTACGGCGCACCCGGGTTTTGTCCGTACGGGGTGCCCGGATTCTGCCCGTAAGGCGCGCCGGGGTTCTGCCTGTACGGGCCGTAAGGCCCATAGGGACCGTAAGGGCCGTATTGCTGCTGTGCGCGGCGGATCTGTTCCATGCGCGCCTGCATATATTTTTCGTAATCCACAAAATTCCTGTTGCGGAAGGCGAACACGAAGATTCCCGTCAGGATGGGGAACAGGATGCAGACGATGATCAGCCAGATATAGGAAGCGGGCGCATAGGCGCGGAAAAATCCCATAAACAGGAACGCGCAGCAGATGATGTTGAGGATCCAGACAATGTAATCGGCGATGACGGCCGCGTTCATCACGGTGTTCCAGTTGCCGATGAGAAAATCGACGGAAGCGTACTGCATTCCGTTCTCTTCAAAGGTGTTGATGACGTACATCCCCTGCGAAATGGCGTATGCCATGGGAATAAATTGCAGGGCGTAGCAGACGCAGAGGAGAATTTCCGTGAACATGGCGAGCAGGCCGAAATAGGCAAACTTGCTCTTTCCCACGCGGACGGGGCCTGCCAGTTCGCCGATCAGCCAGGTGGACGCGAAGGGAACAAACGCCGCCCAGATCTTTTTGTTCATGCCGCGCTTTTTTACCATGGTGTACAGCCCGACCGCTTTGAGCGCATAAATGACCGCAAAGACGGCCGCCGCAATGATGTATGCCCAGTAGACGGGCAGCGGCGTGATCCCGTAAATCAGTTCCACAATGGGATTGCAGAGGTTTACGATGGCTCCGAAAACAATAAAAAATTCCATATTACCCCCACCGCCTTTATTCGGCGGCTTTGCCGAACGGATCGGCTTCGTATTCCGCCCGCAGCAGGATGAGCCCCTTTGCAGGCATGGTTTTGCCGAGCAATTCCCTGTCCCCGCATTCCAGCGCGCGGGAAATTGCTTCCGCAGAGATCTTGCCGCACCCGCAGGCGAGCAGAGCGCCCTCGATGATGCGTACCATATTATATAAAAATCCGCTGCCGCATATGTCCGTTTCCAACACGGGGACGCCGTACTCCTCCCGCTCGTTCAAAGTCAGGGAATACACGGTGCGCACCGTGGTCTTTACCGACGAACCCGTCGCGGAAAAGGCGGAAAAATCGTGTTCCCCTTCCAGCAACTGTGCGCAGGCGCGCATGAGGGAGAGATCGTACTTCCCCTCCGCGCGGACGGCGTACCTCTCCAGAAGAGGCACTTCCTGCGCGGAAAAGTAGGTGCGGTAGCGGTATGTCTTTTTTTTGGCGCTGCGGCAGGCATCGAAACTTTCCTCCGCGGCAGCGCTTTCCAGCACCTTCACGTCCGCAGGGAGAACGGTGTTCAGTGCGTCCGCGATGCGCTTGGGAGAGATCTTTACCCCCTCCGCCATGGCAAAGTTGCACACTTGCCCCGCCGCGTGTACGCCCGCATCCGTCCTGCCGCTGCCCGTGACGCGGGCAAAAAATCCGAACCGCTTTTGCAGGGCGCTTTCCAGCTCCCCCTGCACCGTACGGCCGTTGTTTTGCACCTGCCAGCCGCAGAAATTCGTCCCGTCGTAGCAGACTTTTAATGCGATATTCATGTGGTTTTGTTCCGTTTTTTCGGGTACGTACCCCTGTTTTTGAAACTAAGACGCGAAAAAGTAATTGAGAATGGCAAACTTTCCGCCCAAATACAGGTTGAGAAAGACGATGCCCGTGATCAGCCCCGCCAGCACGAGAAGCCCCAGCAGGTCGCGCCAGGAAAAGGTGAGTTTTTTGTACTTTGTCCTACCCTTGGCGCCGCTGTAACAGCGCGCGTCCATCGCGTCGCCCAGTTCCTCCGCGCGGCGCAGCGAACTGACGAGCAGAGGCACAAGTACGGGGATCATCGCCTTGGCGCGGCGGATGAGTCCGCCCGTTTCAAAGTCCGCCCCGCGCGCTTTCTGCGCGGAAATGATGCGGTTTGTCTCGTCGATGAGCGTGGGGATAAAGCGCAGGGCGATGCTCATGATGAGCGCCAGCTCATGCACGGGGAAACGGATCCATTTGAGGGGGGTGAGCAGACTTTCCAGCCCGTCCGTCAGCGCCACGGGCGTGGTGGTGAGGGTGAGAATGGACGTCCCCATCACCAACAGGAAGAGCCGCATGGCGAGAAAGATCATGTTGATGATCGCTTCCCACGAAACGGTGATGATCTTCCACTGCCAGAGAATGTGTAATTCGCCGTCGGAAGCGTAGAAAAACAAATTCAGAATGGCGGTAAAGACAATGATGAACAGGATCATTTTCACCGATCTTAAGACGCTGCCGAAGGGTACGCGCGAGAAAATGACCGCGAGAATGAGAAAGACGATGACCGCCGCCAGCGCAAAAAAGTTGTCTGCCAGGAACACCGCCACGAGATAGGCGATGAGCAAAACGATCTTGGCGCGCGGGTCCATGTTGTGCACGAAAGACTTGGCGGGATAGTATTGTCCGAAAGTGACGTCATTCAGCATGGGCAGCCTCCTTTCCTCGGAGGGCGAGCACCTTTTTCACGAAGTCGTCGCAGGTAAAATCGGTGTCCACGACATAGCCGTGCTGTTTGAGGATATTTGCGCATTTTGCGGTGACGGGGATGTCCAATCCGAGCGAAATGAGTTCGCCGCTGCGGGAAAAGATCTCGGCGGGCGTGCCGCACATGACCACTTTCCCTGCCGAAAAAACGGCGGCGCGGGTGCAGTTTTCCGCGATCTCGTCCATATCGTGGGAGACGATGACGATGGTCTTGCACCAGCCTCCGTGAATGGAGTGAAGAAGCTGCATGAGTTCCTGCTTGCCCAGCGGGTCCAGCCCCGCGGCGGGTTCGTCCAGAATGAGGATCTCCGGCTTGGTGACGATGACGCCCGCAATGGCGACGCGGCGCTTCTGCCCGCCCGAAAGCTCGAACGGGGAGACGTCCTTTACCTGCTGCCAGTCCAGCCCCACCGTTTCCAGCGCCTCTTTCACCGCCGCCTGCACGCCGTCTTTATCCAGATCCTTGCGGAAATTTTTCAGACCGAAGGCGACGTCCTGTTCCACCGTTTCGGCAAACAGCTGGTATTCGGGATACTGAAAGACCATGCCCACCTTGCTGCGCAGTTCCAAAAAGTTGCACTTTTTGTCTGCGAGGTCGTACTCCCCCACTTTCAGGCTTCCGCCCGTGAGGCGCAGGAGCGCGTTGAGGTGCTGCACAAAGGTGGATTTTCCGCTGCCCGTATGCCCGATGATCCCGAAAAACTCCCCTTCGTCGATGGTGAGGTCGACGCCGCTGAGCGCCTTCCCCGCAAAGGGAGATTTTGGATTGTAGACGTAGGTCAGCCCTTTTGCAACGATTTGCATATTTCCTCCGCCAGCTCCTTTGCTGTAAACGCGTTTGCGACGGGCAGACCCGCCGCCTGCAACTGTTTGCAGATGTATGCGGCGCGGGGAAGGGTGAGGTTGTACGTTTCCAGTTCCTCGCTGCGCGCAAAGATCTCTTCGGGCGTGCCGTCCATCACCACTTCGCCGCGGTGCATGACGACGGCCCTGTCCGCCTGCAAAGCTTCTTCCATAAAGTGGGTGATGAGCAGGACGGTCATGCCCTGTTCTCTGTTGAGCTTTTTGATGACTTCCATCACCTCGCGCCTGCCCCTGGGATCGAGCATGGCGGTGGATTCGTCGAGGATCATGATCTTGGGACGGATGGCCAGCACGCCCGCGATGGCGATGCGCTGTTTCTGACCGCCCGAAAGGCGGGAAGGAGTGGCGTTGCGGAACGCCTCCATGCCGACGGCGCGCAGGGCGAAATCGATGCGTTCGCCGATCTCCTTTCGCGGCACGCCGATGTTTTCGGGGCCGAACGCCACGTCGTCCTCCACGATGGAGGCGACCGTCTGATTATCGGGATTTTGAAAGACCATGCCCGCGCTCTTGCGGATCTCGAATGTTTTTTTATCGTCGGCAGTGTTCATGCCGAACACGGAAACGGTGCCGCTGCCCGGCACGAGCAGGGCGTTGATGAGCTTGGCGAGCGTGGATTTTCCGCTGCCGTTGCGCCCCAATACCGCGACGAACTGCCCCTCCTCGATGGAGAGGGTAACGCCGTTTACGGCAAACTCCCCGCCGTCTTCACGGTAAGAAAATTTTACGTTGTCGAACCGAACTGCTTCCATAAGGGATACCCTGCTGCGGAGAGAATGCGGACAAGTACTGTTTCCGCTTGGGGTATATTATACCAAAAGCGGAAAAAATTAACAACGATTTTCAACTGTCTGCCCGCAATTTTCGCCGCACCGTCAAAATTTTAACAATATTTTTGCCTTTTTGCGCCGCCCCGCCCGACGCTTGCCGATGCCGCGGCGCACTTTTGCGGGAATATCGGGGAAAAATATGCTCTCCCGCAAAAACTTTCTCTGAAACAGTTTGACTATTCGCGGGAAAAATATTATAATAGAGTAGGTTTCCCGAAAGGCTCCTGCCTTTCGGCATTTACCTTTTTTAATATCGGAAAAAAGTTATTCGGAGGTTATATCTTTTATGAAGAAGATGACGATTGACGGCAATACCGCCGCCAGCCACGTCGCTTACGCATTCTCTGAAGTTGCGGCCATCTATCCCATAACCCCCTCCTCCCCGATGGCGGAGGTCGCGGACGAATGGGCCACCGCGGGCAGAGTGAACATGTTCGGGCAGAAACTGCGCCTTGCCGAAATGCAGTCGGAAGGCGGCGCCGCGGGCGCGGTGCACGGTTCCCTTTCCGCGGGCGCGCTGACCACCACATATACCGCAAGCCAGGGGCTTCTGCTCATGATCCCCAATATGTATAAGATCGCGGGCGAACTGCTGCCCACCGTCTTCCACGTTTCGGCGCGCGCGATCGCAGCGCATTCGCTGAACATCTTCGGCGACCATCAGGACGTTATGGCGTGCCGCCAGACAGG
>DXFX01000114.1 GCA_019114245.1 Candidatus Borkfalkia faecipullorum
CGGGAACAGCTTTTTGATCATCTGATACACATACTGCACGGGGACGAGTTCGATCTTGTCCTCAAATTTTTTTACGCTCTTAAAGTTTTTGGCGGGGAACACCACCCGCTTGAAGCCCATCTTCACGCACTCGTTCACCCGCTTTTCGGCAAACGTCACGCCGCGCACCTCGCCCGTCAGCCCCACTTCGCCGAACACGGCGGTGTCCTTGTCGATGGGTGTATTTTTATAGCCGCTCGCGAGCGCCGCGCATACGGCGAGGTCGACGGCGGGCTCGTTCAGGCGTATGCCGCCCATCGCGTTGAGGTACACGTCCTGGTTGAAGAAGGGGAGCCCGCACCGCTTTTCCAACACGGCGATGAGCAGGACAAGTTTGTTGTAGTCGATGCCCAGCGGCATTCTGCGCGGAAGTCCGTACGCCGTCTTTGCCATCAGCGTCTGAATTTCCACCATCATGCAGCGGTTGCCCGTCTCGGAAGGGGTGACGCAGCTGCCCGCCGCCTCTCCGCGGCTTTCGGAAAGGAAAATGCCCGAGTAGTCGGTCACGCCGTAAATGCCTTCGCCCGTCATTTCAAACACGCCCACTTCCTGCACGGAACCGAACCTGTTTTTATACGCGCGCAGGATCTTATAATTTTCCTCCCGCTCGCCCTCAAAGTACAAAACGGTGTCCATGATGTGTTCCAG
The DNA here is from genome assembly GCA_019114245.1 of Candidatus Borkfalkia faecipullorum. Lineage (GTDB taxonomy): Bacteria > Bacillota > Clostridia > Christensenellales > Borkfalkiaceae > Borkfalkia > Borkfalkia faecipullorum. Next base: position 688 of record DXFX01000114.1, read on the forward strand.
CACTTTCGGGCCAGCCAGCGCGCCTTCCTTTGTCACGTGTCCCACGATGAAAAAGGTGATGTTGCGGCTCTTTGCAATGCGCTGTAATTTTCCTGCGCATTCGCGCACCTGTCCCACCGAACCCGCCGCAGAGGAGAGTTCGCTGGTGTACACCGCCTGAATGGAGTCGATGACCACAAATTTTTCGTCCGTGATCGCCTCTTCGATGTCTTCAAGACAGGTTTCGTTGAGAAGCAGCAGATTGGCGGAATCCAGCTTTAAGCGGGAACAGCGCATTTTCACCTGCGAACAGCTCTCTTCGGCGGAAACGTACAGCACTTTCTGCGTTTTGGAAAGGTGAGCGGAAACTTCGGTGAGCAGGGTGCTCTTGCCGATACCGGGGTCGCCGCCGATCAGCACCAGAGAGCCGGGCACAATGCCGCCGCCCAATACCGTGTCCAGTTCGGCAATGCCGGAGGAGACGCGCTCAAACTTTTCCTCGTGTACCTGATTTAAGGGGACGGGAATGTGTCCCGTTGCCGAACGCTCCCGCTTTGCCGCCTTTTGCACCGCGGGGGCGGTTTCGGTGATCTCTTCCACCAGGGTGCCGAACTTCCCGCAGGAAGGGCATTTCCCCAGCCATTGCGGGCTCTGCGCGCCGCATTCCGAACATACAAATACAGATTTCGATTTTGCCAAGCTCAAACCTCCTGTTCGCAGTATTCTGTCATGCCTTCCAACAAACGGGAAATGTCGCGCAGAACACTTTCTTCCCTGTCGTAAAAACTGAGTTCGTTGTCTTTTCCCAACCAGTAATAGCTTTGTTCGTATTCGTCAAAGCGGAGTGCCTGATCTGTATAGGAAAAAGTGCCGTCCTTTCGGCGGTAGATGAGTATGCGCCGTGTCCTGTCCGCATTGAAAAAGGCGCGCACGACGTCTGCTCCGTCGGGCAGGGCGTGCCAAAGTAACAAATCGGGGGAAATGTACATGGCTGCTCCTTTCAGCCGTCCGAGCGCAAAAGGACTGTCGCCGTTACGGTGATGCCTTCGCCGCGGCCGAGATAGCCAAGCCCCTCGTTGGTCCCCGCCGAGATGCCCACGTTTTGTTCGCAAATTTGCAGTACGTTGGCAAGATTTTGTTTCATTTGCGCGATGTACGGCGCCAGGCGGGGGCGCTGTGCCACGATCGCCGCGGACACGTTTCCCACGCTGTATCCCTGCTTTTCGATCAGTTCCCGCACCTGTGCCAGCAGGGCAAGGCTGTCCGCGTCCTTATAGCGGGGGTCGGTGTCGGGGAAGTAATGCCCGATGTCGCAGAGCCCCGCCGCGGAGAGAAGGGCGTCCGTCACCGCATGGCACAGGACGTCGCCGTCGCTGTGGGCGATGAGCCCGCTTTCGCTGGGGACGCAAACGCCGCCGAGAATGATATGATCGCTGTTTTTTCCGAAGGCATGGGTGTCGATCCCGATGCCCGTGCGCACTTCCTGCACGGCAAAATCCTCCCGATAGGTGAGTTTGATGTTTTTGCGCTCCCCCAAAAACAGGCAAGGCGGCGCAACGTACTTGGCGTACACGCCCGAATCGTCCGTAAAGGAGTCCTTTTCCGTAATTTTGCGGTAGGCGGAGAGGAGTCCGGGATAGGAAAATCCCTGCGGCGTCTGCACGGTGTACGCGTCTGCGCGGTCGATCGTTCCGATCACCGCGCCGTCCTTTGCCCGTACGAGGGTGTCCGTGCAGGGCAGGGCGCACACCGCGCTCCCGAAGGATTCGGCCGTTCTGATACAGTCGCGGATGATCTTTTCGCTGACAAAGGGGCGCGCCGCGTCGTGGATGAGCACATAGTCGGGCGCGTCCTGCGCAAAGCTTTCCAGGGCGTTTTTCACCGATTGCGTGCGCGTCTGTCCGCCCGCGACGAGCACGGCCTGCGGAAACGGGGAGAGAATCGCGCGAATCTCTTCCCTGTCCCGTTCGCTGACGCACACGGCGATCTTTGCGATCTCGGGCAGGGCGGCAAAGGCGGAAACGGCGCGAAAAAGGGGACACGTCCCCCCGATTTTCTGCAATATTTTGTTTTTTTCAAATCCCGCGCGGCTGCCCGAGCCTGCGGCGGGAAGAATGACGTAGATCTTCACAATGTCTCCTTTTAAAAAAGCCGCGCAAAGCGCGGAAGAAAACAGGGGCGGCCTGTGCGGGAGAAAACCCGAACGCAACTACTGCCTGCGCGCAAAGGGACGAGAGCGTGCCGCGCGCTATTCGGATAAGATTTCGTACAGGGAGGCGGCCTCTTCCTTTTTGACCGTCTCTTTGAGGTCGAGCACGCGGAATTTTAAAGAGCCCGCCGCAAATTTCAGCTCCACCACGTCGCCGATCTTGAGGGAATAGGCGGGTTTGACGTCCTTTCCGTTGACGCTCACCTTGCCTGCCTTGCACGCCTCGCCCGCCACCGTGCGGCGTTTGAGGATGCGCGATACCTTTAAAAATTTGTCCATTCTCATAAAAAAGTTCCTTCCGCAAGGCGGCGTTTTGCGGGAAGATCTGCAAAAACTTTCCTGCCGGTTGCGTCGTATAAAAAAATTTTTTGGCGAAATTTGTCTTTTTTCAAAAAAGAGGAAAAAAGCGTTTGACAAGCCTTGCTTTTTTCTATATAATGATAATCTGTATCATTATGGAGTATAATGTTCTTTTTGCCCTTTTTCGGGAAAAAAGGAGGAAAAAGCGGAGCGAATCCTGCGCAGTTTGCGCACCCCTCTTCTTAATATAGAAAGGGGAACCTTGCCGCGACGATGCTTTTGTCTGCTCGAAACATTATACCGCAAAATTCCAAAGTTGTAAAGAGGCGGAGGAAAAATGAGCGAAAAAATTTTTTTTCGCGTCTGCCTGTGCGCCGCGGGTTTTCGCGTACCATGGAACGAAAATTTTTAGGAGCGTGTGATTGATGAATTTACCCATCCAGAAGTACGGCAAGACGGAGAGACGGAAATTTGGTAAGATCAACGAAGTGATCGACATTCCCGACCTCGTCGAGATCCAGAAAGAATCGTACAGAACGTTCATCGAAGAGGGCATCGGGGAGGTGTTTGAGGATTTCTCGCCCATTACCGACCATGCCGATCACTTTGAGCTGTATTTTCTCGACCATGAATTCGGCACCAAGCCCAAATACGACGAAAAAGAATGCCGCAACCGCGATGCAACGTATGCGCTGCCCTTGCGCGTAAAGGTTCGTCTCGTCAACAAAGTCAAGGAAGAAGTCATCGACCAGGATGTTTTCATGGGCGATTTCCCTTTGATGACGGAAAACGGTTCCTTTATCATCAACGGTGCGGAGCGCGTCATCGTTTCCCAGCTCGTGCGTTCGCCCGGTTCGTACAACGAATCGGAGAAAGACAAGACGGGCAGGGAGATGTTCAAGACCACCGTCATCCCCAACCGCGGCGCGTGGCTGGAATTCGAGCAGGATTCCCAGGGCGTGCTGTGGGTGCACGTCGACCGTAAGCGCAAGATCTGCGCCACCGTCCTTCTGCGTGCGCTGGGCTTCGGCTCGGACGCCGCCATCACCGATATTTTCGGGGACGACCGCATGATCGCCGCCACCATCGAAAAGGATACCGCCAAGAGCGAACAGGACGGCCTCATCGAACTGTACCGCCGCCTGCGCCCCGGCGAAGTGCCGACGGACGATTCCGTGCGCCAGCACCTGCACAACCTCTTTTTCGATCCCCGCCGCTACGACGTGGTCAAGGTCGGCCGCTACAAATTCAATAAAAAGCTGAACATTGCCTACCGTCTGCCCGGCTGCATTTCCGCGCAGGACGTCTTCGATCCCGAAACGGGCGAGATCATCGTCTCCAAGGAAGAGAAGATCAGCGAAGCTGCGGCAAAGCGCATTCAGAACGTGGGCATCAACGTGGTGGAAGTGTTTGTTTCCGACGAAAAGGCGGGCCGCATCGCGCACCGCGTCATCGGCAACAACACGGTGGATTTCTCCGCCGTTTCGGACAAGAACCCCAAGTCTCTGGGCCTTCTTCCCACCATTTATTATCCCAACTTCGTGTTCTCCAAGGAGATCGCCGCCGCCTGCGACAACGGCGACATCGAGACGGTCGCCGAGCATTACCTCGACAGGATCAACGAGGTCTACTACACGAAGGAAACCAAAAAGACGGACGACGAGAAGATCGAAGAGCGCAAGAACCGCGAAAAGAGGCATGAAAACCGCATCAAGTTCGTGGCGGCCTGCAAACTCTTCCACGAGATCCTGTCCCGCCCCGAAGTGAGCGTTTCCGCGGAAGAAAAGAAGATCATCCGCCCGCTCATCGAAAAGCTCAATCACAGACACATCACGGTGGACGACGTCATCGCCGCCGTGTCCTCCAACATCGATCTGCGCTACGGCATCGGCACGGTGGACAACATCGACCACCTCGGCAACCGCCGCGTGCGCAGCGTGGGCGAGCTGCTCCAGAACCAGCTCCGCGTGGGGATCGCGCGCCTCGAACGCCTCATCCGCGAGCGCATGGGCACGCAGGACCCCAACGACGTCACCCCCAGCGGACTCATCAACGTCCGTCCCGTGGCGGCGGTCATCCGCGAGTTCTTCGGTTCTTCCCAGCTGTCCCAGTTCATGGACCAGACCAACCCGATCGCAGAGCTCACGCACAAGCGCAAGCTGTCCGCTCTCGGCCCCGGCGGTCTGAACCGCGACCGCGCGACGTTCGACGTCCGAGACGTTCACCACAGCCATTACGGCCGTATGTGCCCCATCGAGACGCCTGAAGGTCAGAACATCGGTCTGATCTCCTCCCTCGCCACCTTTGCAAAGGTCAACGAGTACGGGTTCATCATGTCCCCGTACCGCAGGGTTCACAAGGAGGGGAAGGACGAACACGGCCATCCCACCGTCATCCGCGTCACCGACGAGGTGGACTACCTCACCGCGGACGAAGAAGATAAATACGTCGTGGCGCAGGCGAACGAACCGCTCAATCCGGACGGCTCCTTCGTCAACGACCGCGTTTCCTGCCGCAGAAGGGAAGAGATCACCCAGCTGCCCCGCGAGATGATCGACTACATGGACGTTTCGCCCAAACAGCTCGTCTCCGTCGCGACCGCGCTCATCCCGTTCCTGGAAAACGACGATACCAACCGCGCGCTGATGGGTTCCAACATGCAGCGCCAGGCAGTGCCTCTGCTCAAGACGGAAAGCCCCATCGTGGCAACGGGTATCGAAGCGGCCATCGCGCGCGACTCCGGCGTCATGGTCAAGGCGCGCGAAGCGGGCACGGCCATCGGCGTCGCGTCCGACCTCATCCGCATCCGCCGCGACGACGGGATCGTGGACGAGTACAAACTCAAAAAGTTCGAGCGTTCCAACCAGGGCACCTGCCTCAACCAGCGCCCGATCATCAACACGGGCGACCGCGTGGAAAAGGGCGAGATCATCGCGGACGGCCCTTCCACCAACAACGGCTAGCTTGCCCTCGGCAAAAACATTCTCATCGGCTTCATGGAATGGGAAGGTTACAACTACGAGGACGCTATCCTGATCTCCGAAAAACTCGTGCGCGAGGACGTGTTCACCTCCCTGCACATCGAGGAATATGAAACGGAAGCGCGCGACACCAAACTCGGCGAAGAAGAGATCACGCGCGACATCCCCAACGTCAGCGACGAGGCCCTCAAAGACCTCGACGAGGACGGCATCATCCGCATCGGCGCGGCGGTCACCAGCGGCGACATCCTCGTCGGCAAGGTCACCCCGAAGGGCGAAGCGGAACTCACCCCCGAAGAGCGCCTGCTGCGCGCCATCTTCGGCGAAAAGGCGAGAGAGGTGCGTGATACCTCCCTCAAAGTGCCGCACGGCGAGGGCGGCATCGTCGTCGACGTGAAGATCTTCACGCGCGAAAACAAGGACGAGCTTTCCCCCGGCGTCAACAAACTCGTGCGCGTCTACATTGCGCAGAAACGTAAAATTTCCGTCGGCGACAAGATGGCGGGACGTCACGGCAACAAGGGCGTCATCTCCCGCATCCTGCCCGAAAGCGATATGCCGTTCATGGCGGACGGCACCCCCATGCAGATCGTACTCAACCCGCTGGGCGTTCCTTCCCGAATGAACATCGGTCAGGTGCTGGAAGTGCACCTCGGTCACGTCTGCAAACAGCTCGGCTGGAAGATCGCCACGCCTGTCTTTGACGGCGCCACCGAGCAGGACATCCGCAAACTCTTTGCGGAAAACAACATCGTCAACCCCAACGGCAAGGTAGACGGCAAGATCCAGCTGTACGACGGACGCACGGGCGAACCTTTTGAAAACCGCACGACCGTCGGCCAGATGTACATGATAAAGCTCATCCACCTCGTCGACGACAAGATCCATGCCCGTTCCATCGGGCCGTACTC
>DXFX01000011.1 GCA_019114245.1 Candidatus Borkfalkia faecipullorum
TAATTCCCTCGATACCGAACTCACATTTCTGCCGAGAAGTCTTGCGATTTCCCGATAACTTTTCCCTTTTACATAGTATTCTCGTAGACAACAGCGCTCTTCTATGGTAAAATGTTTGTAGTTCATACAGATCTCCTTGGCAAAGTTTTGGTTTCGTAACTCTATTTTACCACAGATTTGTATGAACTCCTTTTTTTTCTTTCATGTGTTGCACTTAATAGTATAATTCACCGGCAATACAAAAACCCCGCACGAGGTGCGGGGTTTTGCGTTCTGCATTCTGCTTAGCGGACTTCCTTGATTTTTGCCGCCTTGCCCGTTCTGCCGCGCAGATAATAAAGTTTCGCCCTGCGGACTTTACCCTTGCGGATGACGGTGATGTCTGCAATTTTCGGAGAATGTACGGGGAACGTACGCTCTACTCCTACGCCGTAGGAGAGCCTGCGGACCGTAAACGTTTCGCGGATGCCGCCGTTTTTCTTTGCGATAACGACGCCTTCAAACGCCTGGATCCTTTCACGCGTGCCCTCGACGACTTTCACGCTTACTTTTACGGTGTCGCCTACGTTGAAAGCGGGAACGGTGTCCTTCAGATTCTCTTTCTCGATCGCCTCGATAAGACCTTTCATCGACTTTACCTCCATCTTTACTAAGCGTTCGTGGCCGCATTGCGCCAGAGGACCGCCCGAAGTCTTTTGCTATTCTACCACATTTTGCGCTTTTGCGCAAGCTTTTTTGTGCCGATTTATAAAAAAAGGAAGGCAAAACCTTCCTTTTTTTACTTTACTGCACGTCGTTTGCGTACAGGGGATACTTTTCGCACAGTTTTTTGACTTCCGCGCGCACAAAGTCAAACGCCGCTTCCTTTTCCGCAATGATCTTGGTGATCAGCCTTGCCACGAGGCGGGCGTCCTCTTCCTTGAACCCGCGCGTGGTGATGCCGGGCGTTCCCACGCGGATGCCGCTGGTGATGAACGGGCTGGTCTCCTCAAACGGGATGGTGTTTTTGTTGACGGTGATGTTGACCTCGTCCAGCATTTTTTCCAGCTCTTTGCCGGTCATGTTCTTGTCGCGCAGGTCCACCAGCATGAGGTGGTTGTCCGTGCCGCCCGAAACCAGGCGCACGCCGCACTTTGCAAACTCGTCCGCCATGGCCGCGGCGTTGGCGACGACCTGCTTCTGGTATGCCTTGAACTCGTCCGAGAGCGCCTCTTTGAAGGCGACCGCCTTGCCCGCGATGACGTGCATGAGCGGGCCGCCCTGCATCCCCGGGAACACCGCCTTGTCGATGGCTTTGGCGTACCGTTCCTTGCACATGATGACGCCGCCGCGCGGGCCGCGCAGAGTCTTGTGCGTGGTGGTGGTGACGACGTCCGCATACGGAACGGGGGAAGGGTGCAATCCTGCGGCGACCAGCCCCGCGATGTGCGCGATGTCCACCATCAGGTACGCCCCGACCTTGTCCGCGATCTCGCGCAGGCGGGGGAAATCGATGATGCGCGGATAGGCGCTGGCGCCCGCCACGATCATCTTGGGTTTATGTTCGGTTGCGAGCGCTTCCAGGGCGTCGTAATCGATGCGCTCGTCCTCTTTGGAAACGCCGTAAGGCACGATCTTGAAATATTTTCCCGAAATGTTGACGGGGGAACCGTGCGTGAGATGTCCGCCGTGAGAGAGGTTCATGCCGAGAATGGTGTCGCCGGGATTGAGCAGAGCAAAATACACCGCCGTGTTCGCCTGCGCGCCGCTGTGCGGCTGGACGTTCACGTGATCGCACCCGAACAGCTTTTTGCAGCGTTCGATGGCGAGATTTTCGACGATGTCCACATACTGGCAGCCGCCGTAATAGCGCTTGCCGGGCAAACCTTCCGCATACTTGTTGGTGAGATGCGATCCGACCGCCGCCATCACCGCGGGAGAAACAAAGTTTTCACTGGCGATCAGCTCGATGTTGCCGCGCTGTCTGTCCAGTTCCCGTTTCATCGCTTCGTACACTTCGATGTCGGCATTTTTGATGGTGGTCATATCGATCATATCAGTTTCTCCGTCGTGTTTTCTTTCTATTATAGCGCAATTTGCAAGGATTGACAACAAAAAAAACGGAGAGACAAAATTTTTTGCCCCTCCGACTCCGCTTTTTATGGAAAATCTACTTGTTTGCGCGCCCTTCCTCCGCGCGCGCCTCGCCGAACAGGCGGATCGCCGCCTGCGAATCCTCCACCATGTCCACGGTGACAACTTCCCCCGCGAGCGCGATGTCCACGCTGTGACCCTCGTAAATGCCCTTGCGCACGATCAAAAGTTCTACGCCCTTGCGCGTCGCGACGCGCATTTCCCGCACTTCGCGCAGAGGGATCTCCCGCCTGCCGCGAAAGGTATGGACGGTGAGCGTGCCGTTTTCGCAGACGATCAGCTCTTTCGGAAGCCGCAGGCCGCGGATCCCGCGCACCAGGTACCAGGCAACGGGGAAGGCCATGATCACCGCAATGACGACGGCAAGCAGGGCGCCCGCCCTTCCGTATCGGAGCACGAGAAGGAGAACCAGCGCTACCGCCGCGATCACCCCAAGCGCCGCCGACAGCAGATACATATTGAATTTCATTTTTGCCGCGATCACCCTCTTGTTCATAACTCTTTTCCTCCTCGTCCAGTATACCACAAAAAGTCCCGCCGTACAACAAAACGAGCGGCGTCTGGCAAGGTTTTTTCTCCCGTCTCGACCGCATTTAAAAGCGGGGCGGATAAAATTCCGCCCCGCTTTTGCTTTATAATTTGATTCCGGCGACCGCCGCTTTTACAGATTGTTTTCGATAAATTCCTGCATGGCCGCCTTGGGAATGAACCCGGCGTTTTTGCCTGCAAGAGCGCCGTTTTTAAACACCATCACACAAGGAATGCTCATGATAGAGAAGCGGCGGGCGAGTTCGGGGTTGTCGTCCACGTTGATCTTGACAAAGCGGGCCTTGTCTCCAAACTCCTCCGAAAGCGTTTCCATCACGGGAGCCAGCATACGGCAGGGGCCGCACCAATCCGCAAAAAAGTCGACGACGAGCGTCGCATTCTTTTCCATTGCGGCATCGAAAGCCGCGGTATCATATTCCGTAACCATTTGTTTTTTCCTCCTGAACGTCCGGATTTTGATTTGATTCCTCTTTCGGGCAGATCTGCGCGATCTCCATTCCGAAACCGCGCGAACGGGCCGCCCATTTGTCCAACAGAAACACAGCCGCAAATCCCAGGACAAGCCCCGCCACACAACAGAGAGCCGCCCAGAGCTGATCGTCCAAGGCAAGAAAGCCCACCGCCGCGCCCGCCGCCGCAAACAGTACGGGGAGAATGTACACGATGAAGGAGGCGAGAAGGCGGTTGTCCTTTTCCGCCTGCACGATGACGGTGTCGCCCGCCTTCGCGCCGACGGTGTTTTTTGCCTTGACCTTGACGACGCTTTGCCCCTCTTTGAATGCACAGATCTTGCAGCCTTCGCACTCGGGGCGCTTTTGTATGCGCAAAACGGCAATTTTGCCCGTCGTTTTTACGACGATCGCTTGTTCTCTCATTTGCAGTTTTGCACCAAAAACCTGACCACGTCCTCCGCTTTTACCTGCGAACTCGTGGAATTTGCCATATCTTTTATTGTGTAGGCGCCGCTTTCCAGCTCGTTGGAGCCGATGACGACGACGTACCTCGCCCCCACCTTGCCCGCGTACTTGAACTGCGCCTTTACCGAACGCGCGGCATGGTCGATGTCCGCGGAAACGCCCGCCTTGCGAAGCTCGTCCGCCAGGGCAAACGCCGCCTTTCTGCCCGCTTCGTCCAGACCCGCGACGTAGACGCACAGCGGCGCCTCCTGCGGGATATTTTTGCCCGTGTTTTCCATGACGAGGAGCATACGCTCGATCCCGCTGCCGAACCCGACCGCAGGAACACTCGGCCCGCCCAGATTTTCGATGAGCGTATCGTACCTGCCGCCGCCCAGCACCGTACCCTGCGCGCCGATGCTCGTGGACACAAATTCAAACACCGTTTTGGAATAATAGTCCAGCCCGCGCACCAGCTTGGAGTTGAGTTTGTACTGCACGCCGCAGGCGTCGAGAATGCTCTTCAACTGTTCGAAATGCTCGCGGCACTCGTCGCACAGGAAATCCGTCGTCTTGGGCGCGTTTTCGTTGATTTTGGAGCACACTTCTTCCTTGCAGTCGAGAATGCGCAGAGGGTTCTTGTCAAAGCGCGCATTGCAGGTGGGGCACATTTCAGAAAGGTGCGGGCGCAGATATTCCTTGAGCGCCTCGTTGAACTTGGGACGGCAATGCTTGCAGCCGATGGAATTGAGGTTCAGCTCCACCCCTTCCACGCCCAGAGCGCGGATATAATCGCGCGCGAGCAGAATGACTTCCGCATCCGTCTCCGCTCCCTTGCCGCCGAAGATCTCCACGCCGAACTGGTGATGTTCGCGCAGTCTGCCCGCCTGCGGACGCTCGTAACGGAATACGGGCGTGATATAGTACATTTTGAGGGGCAGAACGCCGCTTGCCAACCCGTTTTCGATAAACGAACGCACCACGCCCGCCGTGCCTTCCGGCTTTAAGGTGATGGAACGGTCGCCCTTGTCCAAAAAGGTGTACATCTCCTTGTTGACAATGTCCGTCGTGTCCCCCACGCCGCGCAGAAACAGCTCCGTATGCTCAAACGTGGGCGTGCGGATCTCGTGCAGATTGTACAGCGCCGCCACTTTGCGCGCCGTGTTCTCCACGAAATGCCACTTGTATGCCTCGGAAGGAAGTACGTCCTTTGTGCCTTTGGGAATGTTGATCATATGACCTCCTGGATAGATTCACGAAATTTCTTTCAAGCTGATGAAAGAAATTTCCGTGAGTTTAAGGGAACAACCGACGTTCGCCGCGCTGCGGCTCTGCGCCGTTTTTTCCCTCTTTGCGCGATATATAAGGGCACGCCTTTAAACAATCGCGCAAATTCACCTTTTTCCACGCTAATTTACTCACGCAAATCTCGCCGAACGAGACGGCTGCGATTTGCCGTGAGTTTAAGACGACAACGATGTTCGGGCAACGCCCTCGGCATCGTTTTCTCCTTCTTTGGCGCATCTTGGGGCTTCCCCTTTTAAAAAATGCGCCAAATTCATCCTCATTCCTCACGCCGCCCATGCGGCGCGCTGGGAAAAAGTCAAAAACGCGGTTTTGACTTTTTCAAAAAATCGAATAAAAGTTGTTTTGTTCACGCAAATCTCGGCACAAAAGACGGCTGCGATTTGCCGTGATTTTTTTCAAAAGTTGAAAGAGAAACTCTTCTTCTTTAAAACTGATTTAAAAAGGAGAAAAGTTTTAAAAAGCCGTACGCCCCGCGTATAAAAACGCGGGGACGGTTGGCCTTTTTTGTTACAAAACGTATTTTTTCAGGTCGCGGTTTTTGATGATCTTTTCCAGATGCTCGTCGACGTACTTTTTGTCGATGGTGACCTTGACCATGGGGTAATCCCCGCCTGCATTGAAAGAAATGTCTTCCAGCAGGTATTCCATGACCGTGTGCAGACGGCGCGCACCGATGTCCTCGCTGGTGGCGTTCATGTCTGCGGAAATGGTTGCGATCTCTTCGATGGCGTCCTGCGTGAATTCCAGATCGATGTTGTCCACGCCCAGAAGCTTTGCGTACTGCGAAGTGATGGCGTTCTGCGGCTGGGTGAGAATTTTGACGAAGTCCTCTTTGGAGAGGCTTTCCAGCTCGACGTTGATGGGGAAACGGCCTTGCAGTTCGGGAATTAAGTCCTCCACTTTGGAAATGTGGAAGGCGCCCGCCGCGATAAACAGGATAAAGTCCGTTTTGACCGCGCCGTACTTTGTCATCACCGTGCAGCCCTCGACGATGGGGAGGATGTCCCTCTGCACCCCTTCGCGCGATACGTCTGCGCCGCCCTGGTTGGCTTTGCCCGCGATCTTATCGATCTCATCGATAAAGATGATGCCCTGCTCTTCCGCACGGGTGAGAGCTTCCGTATTGACGGCGTCGTTGTCGATGAGCTTTTCCGATTCCTCGTTGATGATCTGCTGCATCGCCTGTCTGACCGTCATTTTGCGGCGTTTTTTGCGTTTGGGGAGCATTTCGCCGAAAATGGAGCCGATGTTGATCTCCGCGCCGCCCGGCACGATCTCCATGCTCTTGGGCGCGTCCAGCACTTCCAGCTCGATCTGCGTGTCGTTGTACTTGCCCGCGCGCAGCTCTTCCAGAAGTTTTGCGTCGAACACCTCTTTGGCGAGTTCGCCGCGCTCCCCTTTCTTCATGTCGGAGAGAATGGCGACGATCTTCTTTTCCGCCGTGCCTTCCGCACGGACGGCGACTTCCTTCATCTTTTCCTCGCGCACGAGGCGGATGGAGCACTCGACGAGGTCGCGCACCATGCTTTCGACGTCCCTGCCCACGTAACCGACTTCGGTGTACTTGGTGGCTTCTACCTTGATAAAGGGAGCCTTGACCAGCTTTGCCAGCCTGCGCGCGATTTCCGTTTTACCCACGCCCGTAGGCCCCTTCATGATGATGTTTTTGGGAGTGATCTCCTCCCTGTCCGCTTCGGACAGCTTGCTGCGGCGATAGCGGTTGCGCAGGGCGATCGCCACCGCGCGCTTTGCCGCGTCCTGCCCGATGATATATTTATCCAGTTCGTTTACGATCTGTTTTGGAGAAAGACTCATGTTTTAATACCTCCTTGCATCCTCCGCGCATTTTCCGAAAAAACGCACGGATCAGACCACACCTCAGACCGTTTCCACGGTGATGTGGTCGTTGGTGAACACGCAGATCTCGCTGGCGATTTTGAGCGCCTTATACGCGATTTCCTCCGCGCTGCCGTTTGTTTCCTGCACCAGCGCGCGCGCCGCCGCCAAAGCGTAGTTGCCGCCGCTGCCGATGGCGCAGACGCCGCCGTCCGGCTCGATGACCTCGCCGCCGCCGCTGATGACCAGCAGCAGGTCCTTGTCCGCGACGATCATCATGGCTTCCAGCTTTCTCGCCTTGTCGTTGCGCCAGAGCTCGGCAAGCTCCACCGCCGAACGCATGAGATTGCCGGAGAATTTGTTCAGCATTCCCTCGAAGCGCTCGGACAGCGAGAAGGCGTCCGACACCGACCCCGCGAAGCCCAAAACCACTTTGCCGCCGTAAATGCGGCGCACCTTGACTGCGTTATTTTTAAACACGACGGATTCGCCCATCGTGACCTGTCCGTCGCCCGCGATGGCGGTTTTTCCGCCGCGTTTGACCGCACAGATGGTAGTTCCTCTGAATTCAGGCATAGTTTTACCTCCTTGTTTCCCCTGCGGGAAATATGTTTTTTGCACCCGTTTTGCGGGTACGTGTATTCTTTTTTAATGCAAAACGCCTTCCAGCTCCGCCGCAAGCGCCCTGATTTTTTCCAGCGAGCGCTCGGAGAGCAGGCGCTTTTTCAGCGCCTTGTCGCGGACGTGCGTTTCCGGCGGCTGCAAGATGCCGTAGTTGGCGTTCATCGGCTGAAAGTCCGCGTTGGGCGTGCTGACGTGCAGGGCGAGCGAGCCGCACACGGTGGCCGCGTCCCACTGCACGGGCTGCAGGCCTTTGAGGCGCAGGGCGCACCCGATGGCCGCCAGAATGCCGCTTGCCGCGCTTTCGACGTACCCTTCCACCCCCGTCATCTGCCCCGCAAAGAACAGCTGAGGGCGGGTTTTGAGGGAAAAATCTGCATTCAAAAGCTTGGGAGCATTTAAAAAAGTATTGCGGTGCATCACGCCGTAGCGCAGAAACTCCGCGTCGTGCAGGGCGGGGATCATGGAGAACACCCGCTTCTGCTCGGGAAATTTCAAATTTGTCTGAAATCCGACGAGATTGTACGCCGTCCCCGCGCAATTTTCCTTGCGCAGCTGCAGGACCGCATAGGGACGCTTGCCGTCCTTATCGTACAGCCCCACGGGCTTGAGCATTCCGAAACGCAGCGTATCCTTGCCGCGCGACGCCATGATCTCCACGGGCATACACCCCTCGAACACGTCGCGCTTGTCAAAATCGTGCACGAGCGCGCGTTCCGCCGAGCACAGCGCATCCACAAACGCTTCGTACTCCTCTTTGGTCATGGGGCAGTTGACGTAATCGCCGCTGCCCTCCCCTTTGCCGTAACGATCGGCCGTGAAGGTTTTGGAAAAATCGATGCTCGATGCGGACACGATTGGCGCCGCCGCGTCGTAAAAAAACAGATTTCCGCCCAGCTTTTCCACGATGTCCTGCGCGAGCGCATCCAGCGTAAGCGGCCCCGTAGCCACGATGGCATAGCCGTCCTGCGGGAGGGTCTTTACTTCCTCGCACACCACTTCTACGTTGGGGTTTTGCTCGATTTTTTGTGTAACGTATGCGGAAAATGCGTCCCTGTCCACCGCCAGCGCACCGCCCGCGGGCACGCGGGAAGCTTCCGCCGCCTGCATGGTGAGCGAGCCGAGAAGGCGCATTTCCTCTTTTAAAAGGCCGCAGGCGTTGCCGTACACGTCGTTGCTCTTCAAAGAGTTGCTGCACACCAGCTCGGCAAAGTTTTTGGATGAGTGCGCGGGCGTGAACTTTTGCGGTTTGCTTTCGGCGAGCCTGACGCGCACGCCGTGCGTCGCCAGAAAATGCGCCGCTTCGCACCCCGCAAGCCCCGCCCCGACGATGGTGACCTGCATACTTGCTCCTTGTTAGCACTCTTTTGATTAGAGTGCTAAAAGTATTATAATTCCTTTGCGCCCGCTTGTCAAGAGATTTTACAGGAAAAAAATATTTTCCGCAGGATCGGCAAAAACGAAAGCCCGGTATGATCGCGCCTGTCATATAATAAACAGCTGAAAGGCGCGGAAAGTTTACAGAAAAAAAATATTTTCCGCAGGCTTGACAATGTATACAGCCTGCATTATAATAGACGCAAAGGAGGGAAATTTATGAAAAAAGTTTTGTTATTGCTCGTTTGCGTTTTGTGCCTGTTTTTTGTTGCCTGCGCGCCCGCACAGCCGAAAGAAGGCGCCGAATACACCTACAAGCAGATTTCTTTTAAAAGAGGGAAAGACCTGCAGATAGAAGACCTTGCCAACTTTATGCCGATGGCCGCCGCTTTCCCCGACGGGAAACTTCCTCAAAGCGTGGATGAATTTGAAGACTTTCTCCTGGAAAACGTTGATTCGTACAGCATCTTCCGACTGACGGAAAACGGACAGGAACGCGTTTTTTTAAAGACGGACATCGTATCCGTCACCCTTTCGGAGAGCGTGCTGACGGTAAAGACGCAGAACGGGGAAACGGATTACCCTTACACGAAGGAGGGAAACCGCTACGTGACCGACACGGACTTTACCTTTTACTTTGAAAAGGGGGAATTCCGCTACGACCTCGCGTTTACGGAAAACTTTTCCGCCGTGTATCACTATTCGATATAGAGAATTGCCTCAGGGGCGGCCGAACTCGGCCGCCCCTGTTTTTTATTCGGGCTGAACGGGATCCTGCCCGTCCTGTTTGGGTTCCTCAGGCGCGTCCTTCGTGTAGTCGCAGGAGGAACAGCAGATCTTTTTGCCCTTTTTGACGAGGTACTTGCCGCACTTGGGGCATTTTTCGCCCGTGGGCTGTTCCCAGCTCATAAACTTGCATTTCGGGTAGTTGGAACAGCTGTAAAAGATCTTGCCCGCCTTGCTCTTCATGCGGCGGGTGGGCGCTCCGCACACGGGGCAGACGCCCGCGATTTCCGCGATGGGGCGGTTGGTGTTGCACTTGGGGCAGCTGAGATACTTTCCGTTTTTGCCGTTGCGGATGTACATGAACGCGCCGCAGTTGGGGCATTTTTCCTTGGAGATCTCGCTGTCGAAGGGCAGAGTGGCGTTGCATTCGGGATAGTTGGGGCAGGCGAGGAACTTGCCGAACTTGCCGCTTTTGACCACCATGTTGGCGCCGCACTTGGGGCATTTTGTGGAGGAGATCTCCGCGCCCTCGCTCTTGATGTTGGAACACTCGGGATAGTTGGAGCAGGCGAGGTACTTGCCGTAGCGGCCGCTCTTGCGGATCATGGGATGACCGCACTTTTCGCAGAGGATGTCCGTCATCTCGTCGCCGTCGTTGGCGGCAAAGATGAGTTTTTCCGCAAAGGGCGGGTAGAAGTCGGCGATGATCTTGTGCCAGTCGGTGCCGCCCTCCTCGATGCCGTCCAGTTTGTCCTCCATTTTGGCGGTGAAGCCCACGTCCATGATGTCGGTAAAGTACTTGACCAGAAGGTCGGTGATCTCGAAGGCGACCTCGGTGGGCACCATGTATTTGCCCTCTTTGACCACGTACTTGCGCTTGTTGAGCACGGAAATGATGCTGGCATAGGTGGACGGGCGGCCGATGCCCTTGTCCTCCATCGCCTTGACGAGGGAAGCGTCGGTATAGCGCAGAGGGGGTTTGGTGAATTTCTGTTCGGAGATGAGGCGGATGAGGTCCAGCTCCTCCCCTTCTTTGAGATTGGGCAGGAGTTTGCCGCTCTCCCCTTCCTCGTCCTCTTTTTTGATCTCCTGATAGGCGGCCGTGAACCCCGCAAACTGCAGAGTTTTGCCGCTCGCCTTGAAGCCGTACACGCCGTTGCGGATCTTGATCTGCATACTGTTGTAGCGCGCCTCGCTCATCTGGGAGGCGACAAAGCGGTCGTAGATCAGCTTATATACGTTATAATGTTTTTTGTCCAAAACCCCTTTCATGCTCTCGGGCGTGCGCGAAAGATCGATGGGGCGGATGCACTCGTGCGCGTCCTGCGCGCCCTTTTTGGAGGCGTAGAAATTGGGTTTTTCGGGAACGTAATCCTTGCCGTACTTTTCCGCGATAAATTCGCGCGCCCTCTGCTGGGCCTCCGCGGAAACGCGGACGGAGTCGGTACGGATATACGTGACGAGGGCGATGTGGCCCTCCTTTTCGGTGTCGATGCCCTCGTACAGGTGCTGGGCGACGAGCATGACGTCCGGCGAGGTCATGCCGAATTTGTTGGACGCGTCCTGCTGCAGCGTGGACGTGGTAAAGGGCGCGGGAGCGTGCGATTTGGCGACCGTCTTTTTGATGTCCTGCACGACGTACGGGTTCTGCGCCAGTTCCGCGCGCACGCGCTCGTTTTCCTCCGCGGAGGAGGGAAGGTACTTTTTGCCGTTCTTTTCGCCGAGAAGCGCCTTGAACGGGGCGTACTGCTTGGGTTTGTCCTGCAATTCGGCGTTGATGTTCCAGTACTCTTCGGGGACGAAGGCGCGGATCTCGCGCTCCCTGTCCACGATGAGGCGCAGGGCGACCGACTGCACGCGGCCCGCCGAAAGGCCCGAACGGATGCGCTTGCAAAGAAGCGGCGAGAGCTTGTAGCCCACCAGTCTGTCCAGCACGCGGCGCGCCTGCTGGGCGTCGACGAGGTTATAGTCGATCTCGCGGGGGTTCTGCAATGCCCTTGTGACCGCCGCGGGAGAAATTTCGTTGAATTCGATGCGGTTTTTGCCCTCTTTGAGCTTTAAAACCTGCTTTAAATGCCAGGAAATGGCTTCCCCTTCGCGGTCCGGGTCGGTTGCGAGATAGACGTGATCCGCCTTTGCCGCTTCGTCCGAAAGGCGCTTGATGACCGCCTTTTTATCGGGATTGTCCACATACGTCGGCTCGAAGTTGTTTTCGATGCTGACGCCCAGCCTCTTTTCGGGAAGGTCGCGCACGTGTCCGCCCGACGCGTCCACGCGGTATTTCCCCTTTAAATATTTGGAGATGGTTTTTGCCTTGGAAGGCGATTCTACGATGATGAGATCCATATGAGACTCCTTATCCTCCCCCCGCCTTTATACGAGGGAATAGCGGTTGCCGCCCAGAGAGACCACCTTGCCCTTCATTTCCAGAAGGGTGAGCAGGACGATCGTTTCCTGCGGCTGCAGCCCGAGTTTTTCCGCAAGCGCGGCGCTGTGCGCGGGGCCGCCGCGGAGAAGTTCGAGCACGCTCTGCTCCCGTTCGGAGAGGGGAACGGGTTCCGTTTCGGTCAAGTTTATACCAAAAGCGGCGGCGATGTCAACTAATTTATCGGTGCATTTTGCGTATTCTTTGAGAAGTGCGTTGCACCCTTCGCCCGCCGCAACGCCCGGCGAACAGGGCACGGCGTACACCGTTCTGCCCAGTTTGTGCACGAGATCCGCCGTGATCAGCGTGCCGCTCTTACTGCCCGCGCTGACCACCAAAAGAACGTCCGAGAGCGCCGCCACAATGCGGTTTCGCGCGGAAAACCGATAGACGGGTGCGTGAAATGAGGGCGGAAACTCGGAGACGAGCAATCCCCTTTCGCGGATGCGCGCAAAGAGGGAGAGGTTGCAGGCGGGGCCTGCCACAAGCGAGCCTTCCGCCAGAACGCAGACCGCCCTGCCGCTTTCCAGCGCGCCGCGCAGAGCGGCGCTGTCCCCGCCCGCCGCCGAACTGCTGACCACGGCAAACTTGCGGGCAATGCCGCGCGCGTATTCCTCCGCCAGCTTTTCCAAATGCGGCGGGATGCGCCTGGAACCCGTGACGCCGAACTTCTGTACGGACAAAAGGGAGACGTCCCCCTCGCAGTACAGCACGAGCGGCGGCTCGGGAAGGGACAGACAGCCCGCGGGATAGGTATGGCTGAACCTCGTCACGCAGGCGACGCCGCGGGAGGCATACTCCCGCAAGAGTTTTTCAAACCATTCCCCACCGCAGAGCGCACCCTCCCATTTTGCGTACTCTTCCTTCGTGAGGACGCCGCGGACGGCGGCGCGAAAACATTCCCCCGTCACGTCGGGCGGCATGGCGCCCGCATCATAAGGAAAGAGCTTTTCCTGCACGGAGAGCGGGAGGCGCAGGGCATCGAGCGAGATCGCCGCGCGCTCGGCGGGGGTATAAACGAGATCAGCCACGGTTGTCGTAACTCCTGTAAGACACCGCTTCCAGAATGTGTTCGGGGAGGATGTCCTCCTTTCCCGCAAGGTCGGCGATGGTGCGCGCCACCTTGACGATGCGCGAGCGCGCCCGCGCCGATAGCTTTAATTTTTCAAACGAGAGGCGCAGGAGCCGTTCGCATTCGGGAGAGAGGGCGCAAAAGCGGGCCATTTCCCGCTCGCCCATGTCCGCATTTGTGCGAACGCCCGCGCAGCCTTCAAACCGCTTGCGCTGGATCTCCCGCGCCGCCTCCACGCGCGCACGCACGGCGGCAGAGCTTTCTTCCTTTTGTTCGGAAACGAGGTCGTCGTATTTGACGGCGTCCACTTCCACCTGCAGGTCGATGCGGTCGAGCAGCGGCCCGCTGAGGCGGGAACGGTACCTGTGAATGGCCGCGGCGGTGCAGGTACAGGTGCGGTCCGCACTGCCGTAATTGCCGCAGGGGCAGGGGTTCATGCTGGCGCACAGCATGAAATTGGCGGGAAAGGTGTACGCCCCGCCGCTGCGCGTGACGGTGATCTGCCCGTCTTCCAGCGGCTGGCGCAATGCTTCCAGCGCGGAGCGATGATACTCGGGAAATTCGTCGAGAAAGAGCACGCCGCCGTGCGCGAGGCTGATCTCGCCCGGCCTGACCGTGCGCGTGCCGCCGCCGCAGAGGGACACGGCCGTGGCCGTGTGGTGCGGGGTACGGAAGGGACGGCGGGTGACGATGCCCTCGCTGCCCAGAACGCCCGCCACGGAATGGATCTTGGTCACTTCCAGCGCCTCTTCAAAGGTCATGGCGGGCATGATGCCGGGGATACAGCGCGCGAGCATGGTCTTGCCCGCGCCCGGCGGCCCCACCAGCAGCAGGTTGTGTCCGCCCGCAACGGCGACTTCCAGCGCGCGCTTGGCGACCTTCTGGCCCCTGACAAAGGCGAGGTCGAACTTCTCCTCCCCTTCCTCCGCACAGCGGTACTGCGCCGCTTCCAGCGGCGCGAGAGGCGCGGCGCCCGAAAGGTGGTCGATGACCTGCGAGAGGGACTGCGCCGCATACGTCTGCGCGCCCGCGATGTACGCCGCCTCGCGGGCGTTGCCCGCGGGAATGACGAAGGTGGAAAGTCCGTGCGATTTTGCGGAAATGAGCAGGGGCAGAATGCCCGTGACGGGGCGCAGGGCGCCGTCCAGCGCCAGCTCGCCCAGAAAGAGGATGCCGTCCGTCTGCGCCGCGAGCTGGGAGGTGGCTTTGAGAATGCCGACGGCGATGGCGAGGTCGAAACAGCTGCCCTCCTTTTTCAGGTCGGCGGGGGCGAGGTTGACGGTGATCTTCTGCGCGGGGAATTTTTTGCCGCTGTTTTTCAGCGCAGAGCGCACCCGCTCGCGGCTCTCCTTGACCGCCGCGTCGGGCAGACCCACGAGCTCGTAGGACGGGAGACCGTTGTTGATGTCCGTCTCCACCTCCACGGGAACGCCGTCCAAACCGCTGAGCGCGATGCTCTTTACCTTGGATAACATATGCTTTTCCTCCCCTTTTTTAGCAGTACGTACCCCCTTTTTCCGAAAAAGGGCATGAAAATTCCGCGCCGCATACGCGGGCGCGGAACGTTATTTACGGACGGTAATATCCGTTGTTCAAGAACGTTGTCCAGCCGAAGCAGATGCTTGCCGCGAGATCGGGAACAGAGAACCCGAACACCATCGGAAGGGAGAGCAGGAAGAGCAGCGCGTACACGATGCACATTCCGAACAGCACCCGCAGCGTGGCGTTCAGGCGGAGCTTTCCGACCATTTTATAAGGGCTGCCGTCGTGCGCGAATGCCGTTGCGAACATGAGCACCGCAAACCCGCCGTAAAAGACGGTGAACGCGAAGCTTTGAACGGCGGACGCGCTGCCCGCAAACAGGTATTGCAGCAGGCTTGCCGCAAGCCCTGCCAGCAGCAGGAAATAGGCGTTGAGGATGCGCGGCGCGTGCTCGGAAGCGTACGCGCCCTTTTTGCCGCCCGTGGCGGCGTACAGGATGACGTACGAAGTCATGAAAATGAATCCGACCAGCGACGTGACCATGAGCGCGAGGTTGAACTGCGCGTTGAGCGCGTTGTACACGCCCTCCCCGCCCGCAGAAAAGAGGGTGGCGCCTTTGAGAGAAAGGAACCAGCCGAACGGGTTGATGGCATTTGCAGAGGTGAACTGCGTGACGTTTGCGAGGGAGAAGGAATCCTTGACCGCCGCCCAGATCAGCCCGAACAGCCCAAGCGTAGGGGACGCGGGATCCGCCTCGTACAGCTTGAGATAGGTAAAGTAAGAGGGGATCGCGGCGAGGACGACAAACAGCACGGAGGCAACGAAGAAGGAAACGACGAAGAACACCCACACCACGCGGTTGGCATAGCCGTGCGCGGCCGCCGCCTTGCGCTCCGCGGCGTTGAAGGCGTCGACGTTTTCCTGCATCGCCTCTTCGGAATTTTCGCTCGCGTTGCGCTCGAGAAGCTGCGTGCGGAGCACGGAGATCTCCTGCTTCTGATCGCGGCGCTGGCGCACCCAGCCCGCGATAAACAGCGCCACGGGCGCGATGAGCGCGATCAGGCACTTGGGATCCGCCGCCACGGCGAGCGCGAACAGCAGCCCCGAAAAGAGCACGTTTGACGCAGTTTTAAGGGGACGTTCCCCCCAATTTCCGCCCTCGAAGTAGCGGAACATGAAATAAAGAGAAGCCGCAAGAAGCAGTGCGATGAGCGAATACGCAACGCCCAGCCGCCCCACCGTGAGCGCCAGTCCGCCCAGCGCCGCAAAGCAGGCGAACAGGAATCCGAACCCGCCGCTCTTGAAGAGGTTTTTGCCCAGAAGATAGCACACCGCCACCAGCGCCGCCGTAAACAGCACGGAGAAAATGCGCAGTCCGAACGGGCAGACCCCGAAGATCGCCGTCCCCAATGCGGGGAAGAGCACCGCAAGCGGGCCGAAATCGGTGTCCGCAAAGAAGGTGCCGTCCGTGGTCAGACCCTTCATGCGCAGGTTGTCCAGCTGCAGGAGCGTGTACATTTCGTCCTGCGTGTAGTTAGAATAAACCGTCCCGCCGACGGAAAATCTTCCGCCGTCCACGAGCGCGTCGGGATCGCCCAGCGCTCCCCTCTCCCCGCTCTTGTCGTTGGCGTGGAAGGGATCGCGGAAGGTCGTCCAGACGGAATCGAGGAAGGGCTTGACCTGTTTTTCCGACGTGTAGGCGGGGATGACGTCCCCCGTCTCGTTGACGAACACCACTTCGTTGAGGAACATATCCGCCGAAACGGTGATGCGGAAAATGCTGTACGAGGTGGAGAAGGTTTTGCCCTCCAGATCCACCGCTTTCACCCAGTTATAGTTGGTGCCGACGGTCTGCCCCGAGGGGACGACGTTGGAGAACTTGACCTCGCCCAGCGAAGAGATGGTAAAGGAGGAGCCTTCCGCCGCGCGTGCCCGCGCGAACGTGAGGGAGAAATCCTTGCCCGGTTCGGTATAGACGCTGCCGACGTTGACGTAGATCTCCTGCAGTTTTCCGCCGCCCGCCGCGGAATAGTCGAGGTAGAACACCACCTGCGACTTTTCACGGGCGAAATAGGAATCCCCGTACGCGGAAAAACCGCCGATCGTACACGCCCC
Source organism: Candidatus Borkfalkia faecipullorum (assembly GCA_019114245.1). Taxonomy (GTDB): domain Bacteria; phylum Bacillota; class Clostridia; order Christensenellales; family Borkfalkiaceae; genus Borkfalkia; species Borkfalkia faecipullorum. The sequence goes on from DXFX01000011.1 coordinate 16,541, forward strand.
GATCACAAACACGGCGAGCACGAGGGCGATCGCCGCCCAACCGAAGCGCGTAACGCGCGCCATGACCGATTTCAGCCGCGATGCGCGGCCCTCTCTGATTTGCATAACAATAGCCTCTGTTTTCTTTTGCCGCCCGCAAGATGCTCCGCAGGCTATATTCCATTATAACGCAAAAAGTGCATTCTGTAAACACATTTTTCCGTTTCTTTAAAAATTTGTGCGTTCTTCGCCCTTTTTGCGGGCAGATCGTGCGGAAAATGCCAGAAAACCCGCCGCAACGACGCACACGATCGCTTCCGTGACGGGAAAGGCGAGCCACACCCCCGTCTCCGCCCACAGCGCGCACAGCAAAAACGCGGCGGGAAGGATGACGATGAGTCCGCGCAGCAGGGAGACGATCTGCGCGGGCAGGGCGCGCTCCTCCGCCGAAAAATACGAGCAGAGCAGAATGTTTGCCGCCGCAAACGGCATGGCGATAAAGTACAGGCGAAGCCCGCGCACCGCGATCTCCCGCAGGGCCTGAGAGTGCTCGCTGTTGAAAAAATCGGATACGGGTACCGCAAAAATGAACAAAACCGCGTACAGAACGGCCGAAAGAGCGAACGCGGAAAACAGGGCGTACCGCAGGACGGCGCGCGACTGCGCGGCGTTTTTACTGCCGCGGGCGCGGCTGAACAGCGGCTGCGCGCCCTGCGCAATTCCGTTGAACAGGGACAGCACCACCAGCGAGACGTTGGCGACTACCCCGTACGCCGCCACCCCCGTGTTTCCCGAAAGGCCGAGAAACAGGTAATTGAAGGTGATGATGACCACCGCCGAGGAGAGCTGTTCCACAAAAAAGGGAAAGCCGAGGGAGAAAACGGGCGCGATAAAGCGCGCGGACAGCGCGCGCGGGCGAAGATGAAACCCGTTTTTTCCGCGCAGGATATGCCCCACGCAGAACGCCAGCCCGAACAGCGGCGAACAGCCCGTCGCCAGCACCGCGCCCAGCATCCCCATGCCGCAGGGGAAGATGAGAATGTAGTCCAGCAAAACGTTTGCGAGACTGCCCGAAAGGGTGGCGAGCATCGCCGTGGCGGGCGCCCCGTCGTTGCGCACAAAGCACATCAGCGACGTGCTGAACAAAAACGCGGGCGAAAACAGCCACAGCACGAACAGATAAACGTCCGTCAGCGCAAACGTCTGCTCGTCCGCGCCCAGAAGCCGCGCAAACAGCCCCGAACCCAGTCCGCCCGCCAGCATGAAAATCACGGAAAAAATTGTCGCCAGAAGCATGGTGTTGGTAAACGCCGCGTCCGCCTTGTCCTGCTCCCCCTTCGCCCTGTACACGGAATAGCGGATCGCCCCGCCCATGCCCAGCATCAGCGCCGCGCCGTTCATGAGATTGTACGCCGGTATGGCGAGATTCAGCGCCGCAAGACCCGTCTCCCCCACTCCCTGCGCCACAAAAAACGTGTCCGCAAGAATGTAACAGGACAGCCCGAGCATCCCCAGCATACTCAGCGACGCATATCTGACAAAATCCTTCCACAGGTGCATTGTTCTCTCTCCTGCGGCACACCCGCCGCCCCTTTTTGACCTTTTATAAAGATACCATACCCCGCACCCTTTGTCAAGCGATTCCCTTCTCCCCTCCCGCAGGAGAAGCTCCCGACCTTTTCCCAAGTTTTACAAGAACCGTTTTTTGACAATTTTGTGAAATATTTACAATAAAATGTGATTATTTCAAAAAGAATTAAAATTTTTTTCAAAACCCCCTTGACAAGACGGGAAAGTATGCTATAATGGAAGTACCAAAGGGGAAAAATCATAACTTTCCCCGCGGTACAACTCAACTTGAAGGCACGCAGTGCCGTTTACCCCACCCAAGACAAAATAATTTGCGGCGATCCTTTCCGGAAAGTGCACAAGAGGACGGCGCAAGGGTAAAGAGAAACGTAAGGAATTTCAATCGGGGGACGGCGGTGCGGAAGCGCCCGAGGGGCGTCCGTATCACACGCAGGCTATCGGAAAAGGTTGCTAAGCGAGTGGGCGCGCGGACGATTCGCGCCGGAGAGTACGGGAGGTACTGTTATGTACAAATCAGACCTGAGAAAACTTGAAAGATAGGAGGACGGTCCAATGTACGATTTTATGAGAGGGACGTATCAATAAGGCAGGTTTCCGATTTTGCGGACTTCCCGAACGCGCTGCAGGTGCAAGGGTTCCGCGCCGATTATGGATTTTGTGATGAAACAAAGCCTTGAAATATCCCTTAAAACTGAATAACGAAGATTTTTGCCCGCAGTGCTGTTGCCCTGCGGGCTGCTTATCCTCTGCAGATCCTGCCGCGCGCGGGGTTTGCGCAACGGTGAGACCTCTGCGGCGGTTCCGCAGACGTTGCGCGGCGCGGCGATCCTGCCGAATGTGAATAGGCGCACTCCGTGTTCCGGCCGTTGCCGGAGGGACGGTTTGCAGAGGGATGTCGCTCTTTTCGGCGGCGGCGTAACCATTGCCTTTTTGCGGCGGCATGACCGCAGAATACGCCTTTCCCGCCACCATCCGGACCTTTGCCGGATCGCCGAAATTTTATCCCCTTACATGATGCCAACGCACAGCGCCCGCCGATCGGCGGGCGCTTTTTCCGCGCTTTCGGGCGCGGAAAACTTTGCGAAAGTTGTTGAATTTTACGACAGAACATGATAAAATAATAGTGTTCCCGCAAGGGAAACTGCTTTACGGAGAAAGGATATGGAAGAAAAGACGCTGCAACAAATCTTTGAAGAGACGCACGCCGCCGCCCTGGCGGGGGACGCGCAGGCGCAATATCAGCTGGCATACCTGTACGACCGCGGGGAAGGCACGGCGGTCGCGCCAAACAAGGCGTCGGTGTGGTACGCGCTCGCCGCAGAGCAAGGGTACCCCCCTGCCCGCAACGAGTTTGCCATGCTCCTGCTGCGCAACGTGCAACCATCTGCAAAAGAAGAAGGTGTGCGTCTGCTCCGCCTCTCCGCCGACGCGGGAGACGCCCAGGCGATGTTCCGCTTAGGGGAATGTTTCCGCAAGGGGTGGGGGACGGAAAGAGACCTTTCCGCGAGTATCGGGTGGTATACGCTCGCCGCGCAGGCGGGGAACGCGCAGGGCGCGTACGCGCTTGCCCTCCTCTGCCTGAACGGGGAAGAAGGTTTTGCGCAGGACAAGGAAACGGGACTAAACTGGCTGCGGCAGGCCGCGGACCTCGGATACGGAGAGGCGCTCTGTCTGACGGGAAAACTGTACGAGACGGGCGACGGCGTGCCGCAGGACGAAAAAAAGGCGTACGAATACTATTGTGCCGCCCAAAGCGCGCAATGCGGGGAAGGGGCTTTCCGCGCGGCGCGGCTTCAGGAAGAGGGCGTCGGCACGGAAAAAAATGCAGAAGAAGCGGTAAAAGGCTACCGCTCGGCGGGCGATTCGGGATATACGCACGCGTATTATTATTTGGGGCGCTGTTATGCGTTGGGCATCGGCGTTGCCGCCGATGCAAAACAGGCGATCTTTCAATGGCGGCACGGCGCCCGTCTGGGCGACGCCCCCTGCATGTACATAGCGGGGTATTGTTACGAGACGGGCTTCGGTGTAACTGTCGACACCGAACTTGCCCTGTATTGCTACATGGAAGCGCATTTCAGAGGCGATGCGCGCGCCCTGAAGGCTTTCGATCGCCTGAAAGAAACGCTTTCCGCACGCTGAAAAAATCCCCGCAGGGGCGCAAAGAGTTGCGCCCCTGCGGGGATTTTTTGGTTTGAAAACAGAAAAAAAACGTCGGCGCCGTCACTTTTTTGCAAAAATTGCAAAAAATTTTCAAAGAGGTCTTGAAATCGTATAAATTATATATTATAATGGAAAGGAAGCAACACTTGCAAGAGGGTTGCTTGCGGGCAGGCTACACCAAAATCCCAACAGGCGCCCGCAGATAAGGGAGTACAAAATATGAGCATTTCAAGCGCGGACATCCGCAACATTGCGGTCATCGGACACAGCGGCGAAGGCAAGACTTCCGTATGCGAAGCCATTCTTTTCAACGGCAAATCCACCGACCGCCTGGGAAAAGTGACCGAGGGCAACACCGTTACCGACTACGACGAACAGGAAATTGCGAGAAAAATGTCAATTTCCCTTGCGCTGGCGTACACGGTGTACGAGGGCGTGAAGATCAATCTTTTGGACGTTCCCGGATTTTACGACTTTGAGGGCGAGGAAAACGAAGCTCTGCGCGCCGCAGGCGGTGCGCTGATCGTGACCTCCGCGACGGGTTCGGTGAGCGTGGGAGCGGAAAAAGCGATCGAGAAATGTCTGCGCGCGAAAAAGCCGATGGTCCTGTTTATCAACGGCATGGACAAGGAAAACGCCGATTACAAAGGCACCGTCGCCGCCCTGCAGGAAAAATACGCGGGCAAGATCGCCCCTATCCAGATCCCGCTGATGGAAGGCAACAAGATGGTGGGCTACATCAACGCGCTCACCGAAAAGGCGTTCCGCTTTTCCGAAGAGGGATTGAAAGAGATCCCCATTCCCGAAGAGATGAAAGCAACTCTTGCGGAGATGCAGGACAAACTGACCGAAACCGCCGCCGAAAACGACGACGCCCTGCTGGACAAATACTTTGAGGAAGGCAAACTTTCCAAAGAGGAGATCATCCACGGCATCCGCAAGGGCATTTACAACGTGAACACCATTCCCGTGATGGCGGGCTCCGCCCTGCAGAACCGCGGCATCATCAATCTGATGGGCGAGATCGTGAAATATATGCCCAGCGCCGAGGAACGCGGCGAAGTGCTTGCCGCCTCCGTGGACAAGGACGAACTCGTCGGCATCAACTGCGAATCGGACGCACCCCTTGCCGCACAGGTCTTTAAGACGGTGGTCGACCCCTTTGTGGGTAAACTGAACGTTATGAAAGTGTTCCGCGGAACGCTGAAAAGCGGTTCCACCGTGTACAACTCCACCACGGGCAAGACGGAACGTATCAATCAGATCTATCTTTTGAAGGGCAAAAAGCAGGAACCCGTCACCGAACTTGCGGCGGGCGATATCGGCGCGGTGAACAAGCTGAACGCCACCAACACGGGCGACACGCTGTGCGACGAATCGGCAAAAGTCCGCTTTGACCCCATCCACTTCCCCCGCCCCGTGCTTTCCATGGCGATCTACGCCGAAAAGAAGGGCGAGGAAGATAAAATTTTCCAGGGCCTGAACAAGCTTTCCGAGGAAGATTATACCTTTAACGTTGCCAAAAACGCCGAGACGGGCGAAATGCTGATCAGCGGACAGGGCGAAACGCACCTGGACGTGCTGAATAAAAAGCTGAAAGCAAAATTCAACGTTTCCGCCGTGCTGAAAACGCCCAAGATCGCTTACCGCGAGACCATCCGCAAGAAAGTGGAAGCGGAAGGCAAACATAAAAAGCAATCGGGCGGACACGGCCAGTACGGACACTGCAAAGTGCGCTTTGAACCCTTTGACGGCGAGTTTGAGTTTGCCGAAGAAGTGGTGGGCGGTTCGGTGCCGAAACAGTATATCCCCGCCGTGGAAAAGGGACTGATCGAGTGCCTGCCGCACGGCGTGCTGGCAGGATACCCCGTGACGGGACTGCGCGCCGTGCTGTACGACGGAAGCTACCACGACGTGGATTCCTCGGAAATGGCGTTTAAACTTGCGGCGGCGCTGGCGTTTAAGGAAGGGCTGAAAAACGCCTCCCCTTGCCTGCTGGAACCCATTATGAAGCTGAAAATAGCCATTCCCGAAGCGTATTTGGGCGACATTATGGGCGACATGAACAAGCGGCGCGGCAGGATTTTGGGGATAGACATGATAGAGGGAATGCAGGTAGTCAATGCGGAAGCGCCGCAGAGCGAACTGCAAAAGTACGCCACCGACCTGAGGAGCATGACGCAGGGCAGAGGCAAATTTATGGCAGAACTTTCCAGATACGAAGAAGTGCCCGCACCGGAAGCAGAAAAGATCATCAAGGCGCGTGCGGCGGAGCAAGGTTAATAAGACAGTGAGAATTTGAAAATAAAAAGACAGGGCGCGGCAAAATTGCCGCGCCCTGCATTGTTTTACCCCGCCCTGCGGTTACCTCAAGGCTTTTTTAAATAAGAGAACATTCCTTTTGTGCAACAGGTAACCCTGCCCCATCATAAATTGTAACAGCTGCTTTGTTAATGTTTACAATTTCACTTTGATCTTCATTGTTGGCAAAGAAATAATAATCGTCGGCAAAATCGAAAACATAGTAAACAGTCCCATCTTTTTCAACGATCCAAACTTTTGCACCTTCTTCATCATAAAGAGAGATAGCTTTTGAATCATCAAACGTCGCATTAGAGTCAACAAACTGTTTATATTGTTCAACCGTTGCCATTTTTCCGTCTTTATAATTTGTATCAAACAAACCTGCTTCAAACTTTGCGGAGAGTTTTATACTAAACCTATACGAAGAGTTTTCGCTTACTTCAGAGATTCTTCTTTTTCCACCCGTAAAAGTAAGGACATAGTAACTCGCATCCGCTTTTGCCTGTGTAATTACAAGGTTGCCATTTCCATCTACGGCAATACTCAACGCATCGTCCTTAAGTTCTCTTATAATCCCAAGGTCACAATTCTCGATTACTGTCTTTATAGAAGGTTCTTTTGAGGCATCACCTGCCGCAATCATCGGAATGCGCATTGTTCCGTATAGACCGCCTAAATTTTTAATGTTAGAAATAGAAACCGTACTATTTCCGTATAAACTACTGCCATCTGAACAAGAATTCCCTTGAACGAGATTTACTTTCTCGCCATAATAATCTCCTGTATAAGTGCAATTTTTAACAATAACATCTGTATTATTTGCACCGCCCCCTATAAATACACCATTATAACTTATGCCGTTAATATCCAACGTAACATCACTATTTTCTATCGTCAAAGTATTTCTGCCTTGATCACTCCAATTCTCTTC
>DXFX01000012.1 GCA_019114245.1 Candidatus Borkfalkia faecipullorum
CCGATGATGCGCGCCTTCATGTCGTCGTTGGGCAGCGGCACGACGGAAACGGTGATCTCCGACGCGTGATCGCTGGCGCAGCGCTGAATGGCAAGGCTGATGATCTTCTTTGCTTCCTGATCGGCTTCGTCCTTCGCCTGCTGTTCTATGTTGCGAACCTGCACGGCAACGTCGTGACGGGTCTCTTCCAGAATATTCTCCGTGAGGGCCTTTTTCGCCTCCTCGCGGGTGAGCTGGGCAACCTTTTCCAGTTCCTGCAACATGAGGTCGTGCTGGTGGTTGACCTTTTCCTGCATCTTTTTGATCTCGCCTTCCTGGCGGGCAAGATTTTTCTGCTGCTGTTCCAAAGCGTCCGATTTTTTCTGGAGGGCGTCCTCTTTTTTGTCGACGTTGTCCTCTTTCTGCATCAAGCGCTGTTCCGCTTTCTGCAATTCGGCTTTCTTCTCTTTGGTCTCCCTTTCAAACTCGTTTCTTAACTTTAAGTCCTGTTCCTTAGCCTCTAAAATAGCTTCTTTCTTTAATGCCTTGGCTTCGTTTTCCGCCTCTTCCAGCATTAATTTGATTCTTTGATTTACTTCTCCCACTTTTTTCTCGGTGCTTTTCTTGTTGAAAAACCATCCGACAAAAACGCAGGCCGCACCAACGACTACTATAGCGACGGCAAGTACGACAACCACCCAGACGGGCGCCGCAGCTGCCAGAAACAGGGAGCTTAAATTCGCTGTAAACATCGAATAGCCTCCCGTGCAATAAACATTATATAAACGTAAAACAGCATTCTTTTACGGCGTTTCCCGATAAGAAGAACGGGGAATCCGCAAATATACCCTTTTAGCATTTATATTAAAATTATTATAACTTATTTTTCACAAAAAGTCAACGCTATCTTAAAAATAAAGGGCCGAGAATGCAAAAAAGTTCCGCCCGTTTTCGCAGGCGGAACTTTTGCAATGTCAAAGCTTTTCCAGCTCGTCCATCCACAGGCGGACGGACGCGTCCGAAGGCATTCTCCAGTCCCCGCGCGGCGACAGGGAGACCGACCCCACCTTTGCGCCGTCCGGCAGACAGGAACGCTTGAACTGATGGGAGAAAAACCTCTTATAGAAATTTACGAGCCATTTTTTCAGCACGGATTCTTCGTACACCCCCGCAAACGTCTGCTTTGCGAGATAGAACACCTTGGCGGGAGAAAATCCCCAGCGCACGGCATAATACAGGTAATAGTCGTGCAGCTCGTACGGCCCTACCAGCTCTTCCGTCTTCTGGGCGATCTTGCCGTTTTCGGGAGGAAGGAGCTCGGGGCTGATCTCGGTGTTTAAAATATCCGTCAGCGCGCTCCCCGCTTCGCCGCCCAGACGCTTCGCCTCGTACCCGATGAGGAATTTGACGAGCGTTTTCGGCACCGAACCGTTGACCGCATACATGGACATATGGTCGCCGTTGTACGTCGCCCAGCCGAGCGCAAGCTCGCTGAGATCTCCCGTACCGATGACAAGCCCGTTGTGATCGTTGGCAAGGTCCATCAGAACCATCGTGCGCATACGCGCCTGCGCATTTTCATACGCGGCATTGCGCACCTTTTCGTCGTGCCCAATGTCCTTGAAATGCTGCAAAACGGCGTCCCCGATGGGAACGGTACGGCAGGTGACGCCCAATTCGTGCATCAGGCGCAGGGCGTTGTCCTTGGTCTTTTTGGTCGTGCCGAAACAGGGCATCGTGACGGCAAGGATGTCCTTTCTCTCCTTTTTGAGAGCGTCGAATGCGCGCACCGTGACGAGGAGCGCCAACGCGCTGTCCAGTCCGCCGGATATGCCGAGGACGGCGCTCTGCGCACAGGTATGCTCCAATCTCTTTTTCAGGCCCGCCGCCTGAATGGACAAAATGAGTTCGGCACGTTCGCCGAGAGCTTGTTCCCCCTGCGGAACAAAGGGCAGGCGCGCGGGAATGCGCGTGAGTTTCTCCCAGTTTCCCTCCGCACGGAAAGGCACGAACGCATACCCGCTCAGAGAAGAGGTATCATAGAAAGTATTGATCCTGCGGCGCTCGAAAGCGAGTTTGTGCACGTCGATCTCGGCGTACAGGATCCCTTTGTCCTCAAAGGGTCTGCACTCCGCGAGAAGAGTCCCGTTTTCGCAGATCATATTATGTCCCGAAAACACCATATCCGTGGTGGACTCCCCTTCGCCCGCATCCGCATACACATAGCCGGAAACGGTCTTCCCCGACTGCGTACCCACGATCAGGCGGCGATATTCCGCCTTGCCCGCCGTCTCATCGCTGGCGGAAAGGTTGACGATGATGTTCGCCCCCATCAGCGCATGGGAAACGGAGGGCGGCGCGGGGACCCAAAGATCCTCGCAGAGTTCCGCGGCAACCGTAAAATCCGCGTCCTTTTCGCTGCGCAGGACGATCTTGTTGCCGAACGGGATCTCTTCCCCGTCAAAGACGACCGTCCTGTTTTCACCCTTGTAGGGCTGGAAATTTCTCTTTTCGTAAAATTCCGCGTAGTTGGGCAGGTGGCGTTTGGGAATGAGCGCAAGCACTTTTCCGCCGTTGACGACGGCGGCGCAGTTGTACAGTACGCCGTCCGTCTTGTACGGAACGCCGACAAAAACAAGGATATTGCTGTCCTTTGTGCTCTGCGCGATCGTTTTCAGAGCCGCGACGCACCCGTTGAGGAGCACGTCCTGCCCGAACAGATCGCCGCAGGTGTAGCCGCAGACGCAAAGTTCGGGAAAGACGACAAGTTCCGCGCCCTCCTTCACCGCAAGAGAGATCTGCTCCACGATCTGCTGCGTATTGAATTGCGTGTCCGCCACGCGGATGTGCGGCGTTGCCGCCGCAACTTTTACGAATCCGTATTTCATTCTTCTTCGTCCGTTTCAGGTTCCTCTTCCGCTTCCGCCTTTTCTTCCTCTCTGGCGGGTTTATAGGCGGCGCGGATCTTTTCCTCGATCTCTTTCGCCTGTGCGGGATTGTTTTTCAGCCATTCGCGCATACGCTCTCTGCCCTGCGCCACTTTCTCCCCGTTGTAGGAGAACCAGGCGCCGCTCTTGCCGATCACGTCGCACGCGCATCCCAGGTCGATGAGGCAACCTTCCTGCGAAATGCCCTGGCCGTACAGAATGTCAAATTCCGCCGTCTTGAACGGAGGCGCGAGCTTGTTTTTGACGATCTTCGCCTTGGTGCGGTTGCCCATGATGCCCTCGCTGTCTTTGAGGGCGTCTGCCTTGCGCACGTCGATGCGCACGGAAGCGTAGAATTTGAGCGCCTTGCCGCCCGGCGTGGTTTCGGGGTTGCCGAACATGACGCCCACCTTTTCACGCAACTGGTTGATAAAAATGACGCAGCAGTTGGATTTGTTGATGATGCCCGTCAGCTTGCGCAGCGCCTGTGACATCAGGCGCGCCTGCAGACCGACGTGGGAATCGCCCATGTCCCCTTCGATCTCCGCCTTGGGGGTGAGCGCCGCAACGGAGTCGATGACGATGAGATCGACCGCACCGCTGCGCACCAGCGCGTCGGTGATGTCCAGCGCCTGTTCGCCCGTGTCCGGCTGGGAAACATACAGGTTGTCCAGGTCGACGCCCAGCCTCTTCGCATACACGGGATCGAGCGCGTGCTCCGCATCCACAAACGCCGCAATGCCGCCCTGCTTCTGGATCTCCGCGATCGCGTGCAGAGCGACCGTCGTCTTACCCGAAGATTCAGGCCCGTAAATTTCGATGATCCTGCCGCGCGGCAGTCCGCCGATCCCGAGCGCAATGTCCAAAGAAAGGCATCCCGTGGGGATGACTTCAATGTCCGTGTTGCCCGCTTCGTCGCCGAGCTTCATGATCGCGCCCTTGCCGTAGTTCTTTTCGATACGCGCAAGGACCTGATCCAATGCCCTGAGTTTATCGTTGTCCATTCTGAAACCTCTCTGAATTATTACTATTCTCCCGCCGCAAGCGGCGTATCTTACACGATTTGTTTGTACAGCAGAAACAGCGCCTGAACGATGGCGCGCTTTGTGATCTCTTCCCGCGTTCCCTTGAAAAGGTACTTATAGACGTACACAGCTTCTTTTGTTCCCGCCGCGATGTAGCAGAGCCCCACGGGCTTGTTGGTATTGTCCGACTGCGGGCCTGCAATGCCCGTCGTCGCCAGCGCCACCGTACAGTTGCCCGTGGCGAGCAGTCCCGCCGCCATCTCGTATGCCGTTTCGTCCGAGACCGCGCCCTGCGTGTCCAGCGTCTGCTGCAATACGCCCAGACGACGCATTTTGGATCCGTTGTCGTAGGCGACAATGCTTTCAAAGAGCGTCTGGCTCATGCCGGGGATCTCTATCAGGCTGGAGGCGACGCCGCCGCCCGTAAAGGATTCTGCGACGCTCAGCCGCTGTTTGCGCAGCAATAGCAGATCGTACACCCGCTTATTGAGCGGGGTATCGTCGATGGCGTAGACGTACTCTTTGAGTCCGCCCGCGAGAATGCGCATCACCTCGTCCACCTGCGTTTTGGGCGCGTTTCCGTACACGATCTCAATGCGGCAGTCCCCGTGCAGGCAGGAGGTTACGATCTCCATCCCCTGCGCCTGCGCTTTTGCCTCCCCGATGACTTTCTCCAGCAGATCGGCGGGCACGCCGACGGCGCGCACAAACGCGCTGCCCGCGGCGACCTCGTACTTGGTCTTTAAATAAGGGATCACTTCCCCGCGCACGAGCGCGGCGCCCGCCCCGCCGAAGGGAAGGCAGAAAAAATGCTTTGCGCCCGCTTCCAGCGCGACGCCCGCCGACGGCGGACATTTGACAAGCTCGCACAGTTTCCCGCGCAGAGCGTCCAGTTCCGCATCCGCGGCAAGCACAAAGGTATTGTCGAAAAAGTTTTTGCACTCGATGACCGTCTGCGCAAATTCGTGCGCGTCCGCCCCATCGATGAGAAAAATTTTATCGGCAGGAAAACCGCCGTCCGCCAGCGCCGAGGCGGCAGGCCCGAACTCTTCCCCGTAATAAGGATCTCTTTTGTTCCGAACGACGATACAGACGTTTTTCATTGTTTTGTCTCTTTAAAAACCGCCCTGTTTTTGATGATATATCCCAGGCCCGACCAGATGGTGAGCACGGTGGCGATGCCCAGCGCGACAATGCCGATTCCGTTGAAGATGCGGCTTGCCAGCGCGATCCCGAAGAAATCCGCCCCCGCAAGCAGCGTGGCAATGGAAATATCCTGGAAAGTGGTTTTGACCTTGCCCACCTTGTCCGCCGCGAGCACGAGCCCCGTAGACGCCGCCACCATGCGGAAACCGCTGACGATGAGTTCGCGCGCCAGAATGATCGCCACGCAGATGCCCGCGTATACGGCGACCCACGCCCCGTCCCAGAGCACGGTGAGCGTCTGCTGGCGCACCAGAAGAAAGATCAGCGCCGTGGAGACGAGGACTTTGTCCGCAATGGGATCGAGAAATTTTCCGAGATTGGTGACCAGCCCGCGCGAACGCGCGATGTGTCCGTCCACAAAATCCGTGCACGCCGCCACGATAAAGACGATGGCGGAAATAAAATAGTTGTACGGAATGACGTCCAGAAAAAAGATCACCGCAAAGACGGGAATGAGAAAAATACGCGAAAGCGTGATCTTATTTGGCAGATTCATGGTATTCCTCCGTTTCGCCGAACAGATCGTAACTGTCCGAACCTGTGACCGTGACGAGACAGCGCTCTCCCTGCTCCGCCTCCGTCGCATGAAAATAGATTTTTCCGTCGATGTCGGGAGCGCTCCACCACGCCCTGCCGACAAAGCATTTGCGGTCGTAATCGATCCCGTCGCACAGCACTTCCACCTGCTTTCCGACAAACGAGCGCAGATATTCCGCGGAGATCTGCTCCTGCACGCGATACAGCTCGCGCACGCGCTTTTGCTTTACGCGGGCGGGGATCTGCCCTTTCAGGCGGTATGCGGGGGTATCGGGTTCCCGCGAGTAGGCAAAAAAGCCGCAGTTGGTGAGCTTTGCCTCCCGCAGAAAATCGCCGAGCGCCGCAACTTCCTCCTCCGTTTCCGTGGGAAATCCCGCGATAAAGGTGGAACGGATCGCAATATCCGGAATGCGCTCTTTCAGCTTGCGGATGAGGGAAAGATATTCCGCCCGAGAGCCCTTTCTGTTCATCAGCTTTAAGATCCTGTCCTCGCTGTGCTGCAAGGGAATGTCGATATACTTGACGACCTTTGGATTGACGGCGATCTCTTCGATCAGCTCCTCCCCGATGACATCGGGATAACAGTACAGAAGGCGGATGCTCCCGATGTTTTCCTGCGCGGAAAGGCGGCGGATGAGTTCGACGAATTTATTTTCGCCGTACAGATCTTCGCCGTACCTCGTGGTATCCTGCGCGACGAGAATGAGTTCGGACAGATCTCCCAGCGATTCCGCCTCGGCAACCAGCTTTTCCATGGGATAGGAGCGGTATTTTCCGCGGATCTTGGGGATCAGGCAATAGGTGCAATGGTTGTTGCACCCGTCCGCAATTTTCAGGTACGCATAGTGCAAGGGAGTGGTCAGCGTTCTGCCCCCCTCCGATTCGTGCCCCTTGTGGACCATGTCCACGCGGCCCTGTTTGTATGAGAGTTCGATGGCCTCGATCAGCTTGTCCGCATCGTTGCAGCCGAGAAAGACGTCCCCTTCCGTCAGCGATGGAAAAAGTTCGCCGATGTATTTTTCGGGCAGACAGCCCGTCACGACGATCTTTTCCAGCTTGCCGCCGCGATAGGAGTTGCAGTCGAGCACCGTTTCGATCGCCTCCCTGCGCGCGGAATCCAGAAACGCGCAGGTGTTGACGATGAGAATGTTCGCTTCGGAAATATCGTCGGTGACGGCAAAGCCGCGGCCGCGCACGATGGCAAGCAGCCGCTCGGCGTCCACGCGGTTTTTGTCGCACCCGAGAGAGATCATTCCGAATACTTTATTTTCCAGCATTCTTATTCTCCGTAGTCTCCGTATTTGCTGTCAAATTCTTCCTGCGTGAGCAGGACTTTGCGGGATTTTGCCCCGTCAAACGCGGATATGTATCCCATGTTTTCCATCCATTCGATGATCTTGCCCGCCTTGGGATAGCCCACAGAACAGCGGCGCTGGATCATGGAAATGGAAGCCTGACCGATGGAAACGACGTAGCGGAGCGCGTCGATGTACACTGCCTCCACATTGTCCCCGTCGTCCGAATCCCCGCCGCCGCCGCTGGCGCGCGCATTGTTGATATAATCGGACACGCGGTCGTCGAAATAGGCTTCGTTGTGCTCGCGCACATAGGTTACGATGCTCTGGATCTCCTCGTTGGTCACCAGCGGCCCCTGCAGACGTTCGGGCAAGGTCATGGAGTCCGTCTTGTACAGCATATCGCCGTTGCCGAGCAGTTTTTCCGCGCCCGATTCGTCCAGAATGGTGCGCGAATCCACTTCCGACGTAAGTTTGAGGGCAATTCGCGTGGGAAGGTTGGTCTTAATAACGCCCGTAATGACGTTGACGGAAGGTCTCTGCGTGCAGAGAACCATGTGTATGCCCGACGCACGCGCCTTTGCCGTGAGCAGCTGAATGCGGTCTTCCACGTCTTTTTTCGCCCTCGCCATCAGGTCGGCGAGCTCGTCGATGATGATGACGATCTTGGGCATCTTTTCCTCGTCGGGGGTCAGGTTTGCATTGTAGCTGTCCAGATCGCGGACGGGCAGGCCCTTGCGCGCCTTGTCGCGGAACACCTGGTACCGCCTGTCCATTTCCATGACCGCCCACGAGAGCAGATTGAGGATCTTGTCTACGTCGCCGCCGAGGATCTCGTTGATCATCAGATGAGGCAGTTTGTCGTACGGAGCAAAGTCTACCTGTTTGGGGTCAATGATGATCAGGCGCAGCTCTTCCGGACTGTACTTGTACAGCAAGCTGAGAATGAGCGCGTGCAGACAGATACTTTTGCCCGAACCCGTTGCACCGGAGACGAGCAGATGCTTCATCTTTACGATGTCCCCGCAGATAGCCTCTCCCTCGATGTTTTTGCCCAAAGCAAAGGTGAGGGAATTGGGTTTGCTGTTGATAAAGCCGGGAGAGCGGAGCATCTCTTTGAGTCCGATGGTCGCGCGCGTCTTGTTCGGCACTTCGATGCTGATGGTGCCGTTGGCATAGTTTGTGGTGATGTTTACGCCGTCCTTTGCGTGCAGGTGCATGGCAAGTTCCTTGTCGCACCCGAGCACTTTGCCCAACGGGATATTCCCCGGAACGGCAATATCGTATCTCGTGAAGGTAGGCCCGGGCATTACGCCCATGATCTCGCACTGGATCTTCAGCGCGCCGAGCGCACTGACGATGATATCCTTGTTTGTCTCGATCTCCTCGGGATCCAGCCCTACGGCGCTGAAATCCCCCAAAAGATCGATGGGCGGAGGATTGTATTTCGCATAGACGTGCTTGGGACGCACTTCTTCCTGTACGGGAGGCTGCACGGCGGGCGCACGGTCGCGGGAACGCTCTTCTCCGCGCGGCGCACGGTCTCTGCCGCGCGTCTGCTCGACGGCATCGGGAATAACCGAAGATTCCGGTTCGTCCTCGTCCGTATCGTCCAGCATATTGACGGCGGAATCCAGCTCGTCCTTGATGGGCTTCAGGGAAGACTCCTCTTCCAGCCCGTCCTGTGCATCGAAGTCCTCATCCTCCTCCGCACGAGAATAGCGCGCAGACCGATCCCCTCGGGCAGGTTTCTGCGGCTCTTCAATAAAGCGGCTCGCGCGGGAAGGCTCCTGCGGCTCTTCGATAAAGCGGCCCGCGCGGGAAGGCTCCTGCGGTTCCTCGGTAAAGCGGCTCGCGCGGGAAGGCTCCTGCGGTTCCTCGGTAAAGC
>DXFX01000013.1 GCA_019114245.1 Candidatus Borkfalkia faecipullorum
ATTATATAACCATTGCGGTGACGATAGCAGAGAGGATCCACCTGTTCTCATACCGAACACAGAAGTTAAGCTCTCTCACGCCGAAAGTACTTGAGGTTACCCTCCGGGAGGATAGGTAGTTGCCGCATCCAAAAACGAGACATCCGAAACATTCGGGTGTCTTTTTTTATGCAAAAAATCCGCTTCCCGCGTTAAGAATATCCCCTCGTAAAATCAAGTTTTCTTTGCTTTCATACACAACGGCCGTCCGCATCGCCGTCATTTTTCTTACACAACGGCCGCCCACATTGCCGCCAGTTTGTCTTATATAAAGGCCGCCCGCATCGCCGTCGATTTACAAAAGAAAGCTGTTTCATCCGCTTTTTGACGAAGTGTTTTCTAATTAGGAATCTCCCGTTTGAGCGTAGGAATCTGCTGTTAGTGCGCAGGGGCAGAGCAAGAGAAAAGAGGAAAAATGAGATTTTGTACCGAAAAACGCAGGACGTCCCCTGTTTTTCGTGATATTTTCATGCTTTTTTTCTCAGGAAATCTCCTGTAGAAAAGGATATTTTTTTATTTGGTATTGACAAAGTGGGTCGCCGTGTCGTATAATGTAGAAAAAAAGGAGGAGAGGATCATGAAAAAGATCTGGGATAACCGCTGGAAAAAAGTGCTGATCTGGCTGAGCGGTTATATCAGCTTTATCGCGTATGCCATTGTCGGAGGGTATGTCATCGTCAAAAGCGAGGACGAGGACCTGCGCAAGACGGCCAAGACGGCGCTCATCGTCACGTTGATCTTTACCGTGCTCAGCGCCTTATATTCCATTTTAAGTTCCATCAATTCTCTGTCGGGTTACAGCCGGGGATTTACGGAATTTTTGTCCTGGTACAGCTTTTTCCAGCGCATCGCACAGATCGCCGTCTATGCCGTCTTTATCGTGATGGCGCTGTTCTTCGGACCCGAAAACGAAAGTGCGTCCGCAAAAGGCTCGCAGGGACAGACAGGCGTACAAACGAGCGAACAGCAGGCAACGCAGCAAGCAGACGAACAGGCGGACGAGGAAGAAAAACAGCCTTCCGAAAAAGAGGAATAAGAGAGAAAAGACAATCTTTTTAAAAGCGAAACAATTTTCAGAAAAGAGGGAGCGAACGCGCTTTGCGTTCGCTCCCTCTTTTTTTGCTGTTGCAAAGGGTATGGCAAGGGGAAAAATAGGTCATCGGGGCGGGGGGGCAGGGATCATTTGTTTAAAAAAAGGGGATACGCAGGCAAAAAAACGGGAAAGATTTTAATAACGGGGAAACGATTCAACGAACGGGCAGGCGCGTAAAAAGCGCTGTGAAAGCGCGCGAAAGGGAATCCGATGAAAAAGTGTGTAAAGGAAAGGTATGCGGCGGGGCGGACAGGAGGAAGTCAGAGGGAGGGAGACAGAGAGACGGACAGGGGGCGACAAAGGAGCGGAAAGGGGTAGAATTTTTGAAAGACTTGCATTTACGGGCAGGATTTGGTATAATGGAGCGGTAAATATAACGACGGAGAAAACGATGCCTTATCAGGTCTATTTAAAGCGCGGCGAAGAGAAGCGCATTCTGGCGGGACACAGCTGGGTGTACGCCAACGAAGTGGCAAAAATCGAGGGCAAGGACAAAAACGGATCGCTTGCCGAGGTACTCTCTTTTGACGGACGGTATGTCGGAAAGGGGTACATCAACCATCTTTCCAAAATTCTGGTGCGGGTGTTTATCCGCGGGAACGAAGAGGAGGGCGAGGAGCTCTTTTGCGAGCGCATTTCCAAGGCGGCGAGCTTGCGCGAAAAGCTGTTTGAAGGGAGCGATTGCTACCGCCTCGTGTTTGCGGAAGCGGACGATCTGCCCGCGTTTATCTGCGACAAATACGGCGATTGTTTCGTTGTCGAGCTGTTGTCTCTCGGCATGGACCAGCGCAGAAAGCTGCTTGTCAACGCGCTTGTAAAACTGTTTTCGCCCAAGGGCATCTATCTGCGCGGCGACGCGCCCGTGCGCAAAAAAGAGGGGCTGCCCATCGAAAACGGGGTGTTGTACGGGGAAGTCCCCGACAAAATTCTGGTCACGGAAAACGGTCTGCGCATGAGCGTGGACGTGAAAAACGGGCAAAAGACGGGGTATTTTCTCGATCAGAAAGAGAACAGGTACGCCCTGCGCCGCTACTGCAAGGGGGCGGCCGTGCTGGATTGCTTCTGCAACAGCGGCGGCTTTTCGCTGAACGCGGCGACGGCGGCACGCGAGGTGACCGCCGTGGACATTTCGCAGTTTGCGCTGGACAACGTGGCGGAAAATGCGCGGCTCAACGGCTTTACCAACGTAAAGACAGAGTGCGCGGACGTCTTTGCGTACTTGCGGGCGCAGCGCGCGGCGGGGCAGACGTACGACACGGTGGTGCTGGATCCGCCCGCCTTCTGCAAGAGCGCGGCGGAGGTGCAGGACGCCTACCGCGGCTACAAGGACATCAACATTTCCGCGATGAAGCTGGTAAAGCGGGGCGGTTTTTTGCTGACCTGTTCGTGTTCGCACTACGTGACGCAGCCGCTGTTTGAAAAGATGCTGCGTGAGAGCGCGCGCGAAGCGGGCAGGCGGGTAAAGGTGCTGGAAGTGCGGGTGCAGTCGCCCGATCATCCCGCGCTGCTCGCCGCCGAGGAGACGAGCTATTTAAAGGCTTTCTATCTGCAAGTGGAATAAAAAGGGGGTAGACCATGATCCAACTGAAAAACGAAAAACTGTGCGTGTGCATTGCCGAGCGGGGTGCGGAGATCGTCAGCGTCAAAAACGCGGCGGGGTACGAGTACATCTGGCAGGCAGACCCTGCGTTTTGGGCAAAGCATTGCCCCGTGCTCTTTCCCGTGTGCGGCAGATTGCGCAATTTTGAGTATACGTATCGCGGAAAATGGTACAAAATGGGCAACCACGGGTTTGCCCAGCGCAAGATTTTTGCGGCGACGCACGAGGGGGATTCGGCGCTGTTTGTCCTGCGCGAGGACGAAGAGACGCTTGCGGAATACCCCTTCCGCTTTGAACTTCGCATCCGCTACACGCTGGAGGGGAACACCCTGCACGCGGACGTGTGCGTGTTTAATCCGGACGAGGAGCCCCTCTATTGCAATTTCGGTTCGCACGAGGCGTACGCGGCGGAGCACTTTTCCGAGTGGAGCGTTCGCTTTGAAAAGGAGGAAAACCTCGTCCTTTCGGTGCAGGAGGGCGGGTATCTGACGGGCGAAAAGCAGGCATACGCGCAGAACGTGCGCACCCTGCCCCTCAACCATACAATGTTTGAAAACGATTCGCTGCTCTTTGACGGGCTGGCTTCGCGCAGGATCACCCTGCTGCACGGGGAAAAAGAGGTGGTGAGCGTGGATTTTGCCCCCTTCGAGCATCTGCTTCTCTGGACAAAGCCGGGCGCGCCCTACCTTTGCATCGAGCCGTGGAACGGCATTCCCGACTATGCGGATGCGGACGGCGATCTCACGCACAAGGCGGGGATCTTGCGCATCGGGGTCGGACAGAGCAGGCAAATGCGGCACAGCATCACTTTTCACGACTGACTGTGCATGAAAGCGGGAACTTTCGCGTATGATATACAAACGATACGAGGTGACGGAATTTGTTGGCAGATGAATGGAAAGGCCGCGAGGTCGGCGCGCTGGAAGAGGCGGCAAAAGAGATTCGGGACGAGCTTGTGCTGCGCGTCAAGGAAAACGGGGGACATCTTTCCGCCAATCTGGGAGTGGTGGAACTGACGCTCGCCCTGCACGCGGTGTTCGATTTTCCGCAGGATAAACTCATCTTTGACGTGGGGCATCAGAGTTACGTGCACAAGCTCATCACGGGCAGAACTCTCGAAACTCTGCGCCGGAAGGGGGGTACGGGCGGATTTCCCGACCCCGAAGAGAGCGAGTACGACGCTTTCGTTGCGGGCCACAGCGGCACGTCCATTGCGGCGGGGATCGGGCTTTGCAACGCGCGCGATCTGCGCGGCGAAAATTACAAGGTCATTGCCCTCATCGGCGACGCCTCTTTGGGCAACGGCACCGCGCTGGAAGCGGTGTTTTCCTCCGAAACCAAGCCCAAAAATTTTGTGGTCGTGCTCAACGACAACGGAATGTCCATCAGCAAAAACCAGTCGGCGCTGTACCGTTCCCTCTCCAAAATGACCGCCAAAAAGCGGTACCGCAAAGTCAATTCTTTTTTGGGCAGGACGTTCAAGGAAACGGGGGCGTTCGGCAGAAAACTGCGCAAATTCAAGTATTTTTTGAAGGGCTGGCTGAACAAAAACGACTTTTTCGAGCGGTGCGGGTTCAAGTACATTGGGCCTGTGGACGGGCACGACCTGCGCGAACTTCTGGCGGTGCTCTCCAACATCCGCAAGATGGACGAACCCGTGTTTTTGCACGCGGTCACCTGCAAGGGCAAGGGGTACGCCCCCGCGGAGGAGGACCCTTCCCGCTTCCACGGCACGGGTAAAAATTTTGCCGCGGGGGAAAACTCTTTTTCCACCGCGCTGGGCAGACTTCTGTGCGAGCGCGCGGAGCAGAACAAAAATCTTGTCGCCGTCACGGCGGCGATGAAAGACGGCGTGGGATTGAGCGAATTTTCGCAGAAATTCCCCGACCGCTGTTTTGACGTCGGCATCTGCGAGGAATACGCCGTCACCATGGCGGCGGGCATGGCAAAGGGCGGACTTCTGCCCGTGGTTTGCGTGTATTCCACCTTTTTGCAGAGGGCGTTCGACCAGATCGCGCACGACGTGTGCCTGCAAAACCTGCCCGTCATTTTCTGTATCGACCGCGCGGGGTTCGTGGGCGCGGACGGTAAGACGCACCAGGGACTTTTGGACGAAGCGTTCCTGCGCGCCGTCCCCAATCTGCGCATCTTTGCGCCCAAGGACTGCGCGGAACTTAGCGACGTGTTCGATTTTGCGCTCACCGTCGGCGGGCCGTGCGCCATCCGATACCCCAACGGGTATGCGCCCAATCTGGGCGGAACGCAAAAAATTTCCGAGTATTATCAGTGGGAAACGCTTTCGGACGGCGACGGCGTCGTGGTGCTTGCCTGCGGCGCCAGGGCGGTGGCGCGGGCGCTGGACGCAAAGCGTCTGAGCGGCACAAACTGCATGGTAGTCAACTGCCGTACCGTAAAGCCGCCGGACGAGCGGCTTCTGCGCGAAGTTTCTCACCGCAAGATCATCGCCTTTGAGGAAGGATACCTCGCGGGCGGGTTCGGCAGCGCGGTGGCGGAGTTTTACGCAAGCTGCGCCCAGCCCGTCAGGCTCAAGATCATCGGCGCGGAAAACAAGTTTGTTCCGCACGCCACCGCCACACAGCAGGCGGAGGAATGCCGCCTCACCGCGCAGGACCTCGCCCGCAAGATCCAGGCCTTTTCCGCGCAGTAAAAATTTTTGAAAAATCGCAGACGGAGGAATTGATGGAAGAAAAGCGCCCGTCCGAAAAAGCGGGGGACGTTCCCCAAAAAACTGAACAGACGCCGCTTTCTCAGCTGCGCTGGAAGGACCGCGCGGAGGCGGCAAAGGGCGGCTTGCTCGGCTTTTTCATCGGGCTTGCGGTCATCGTGCCGGGCGTCAGCGGCTCCACCGTCGCCATTCTGTTCCGCCTGTACGAAAAACTTCTCTGCGCCCTCGGCAATCTCCTGCGCGCCTTCAAGCGGTGCGCGGCCTTTCTGCTCCCCGTCGCCGTCGGCGTCGTCCTCGGGTTTGCGCTCGGCTTTTTTGCGGTGCGCGGACTTTTGCAGATCAGTCCCTTTGCCGTCATCGCCCTGTTTGCGGGGCTGATGGCGGGCGCTTACCCCGCCGTCACCGACCAGCTGAAAGGGGAACGGCTCACCCTGCCGCGCGCGGTGCTCTTTGCCGCGGGCGTGCTCCTTCCCGTGGGAATGTGCTTTCTTTCCCTGTTTTCCTCTGGCGACCGCGCTTTGGAAGAGGTCGGCGGGGCGCAGTATCTGCTGTTCGTGCTGTTGGGCGCGCTCGTCGCCGTCACGCAGGTGGTGCCCGGGCTTTCCGCCACGGCGCTCCTGATGCTCGCGGGATATTTCAACCCGCTCATGCAGTCGGTCAGCCTCTCTTATTGGTCTGAAAACCCGCTCGTCTTTGCGGTGTACGCCTGCCTGCTCGTCGGCTTTGCCGCGGGGCTTTTGGGCGCTTCCAAGGGGCTTTCCGTCCTGCTCGAACGCAAAAAGGCCCCCACATTTTATGCCGTGGCGGGGCTGGCGCTCGGATCCCTTCTCACCATGTTTTTCAATCCCGAAGTGTTGGAAGTGTACCGCGGCTGGGCGGAAGGGGAGCTCTTTGCGCCCCACCTGATCGCGGGCGTCCTTCTCTTTTTCGCGGGCGCGTGCCTTTCCTACGCGTTCGTAAGGCGCGGGCGCAGACAGTCCGCAGGAAAAAATTAAACGATCGGGCGGCCGCGTGCCGCCGTGCAAGGGCCCGAAGGCGCCAAAGCGCCTTCGGGCCTTTTTTTACGCGGATAAATTCTCCTTGCGCGGGCAAACTAAGGAAGGGAAAAGCGGTTTGGTCAGGATCTGCGGCGCCAGGTGCTGCGATTTTTTTACAAACGGGCAAAGAAAAAAGCTGTCTTTCTATTGTCGCACGCGCGCGAATAAGGGGCGAAGAGGGCGGGGTTTTATTACAAATCTATGACAATTTTTTTTAAATTTTTATACAAATGGCCGCTATAATGAAGGTACAAAGTTTGAAGGAGAAAAAGAAAAATGAAAAAGATCCTTATGGCAGTTGCAAGCACGGTTCTCGCTTGCGGCATCGGCGTTGCGGCAGTCGGCTGCGGCGGAGCGGACGGTGACATCACGGTCGTCAATCGTACGGCGGGTTCGGGCACGCGCGACGCATTTTTGGAGATCATTGGAATCACGGACGAAGAACTCACTCCCGACGCGGCGGAAGCGCAGGAAACGCAGAACGTCATCACAACCGTTTCGGGCAACGAAAAGGCGATCGGGTACATCTCTCTCGGTTCGCTCAACGATACGGTCAAGGCGGTCAATGTGGGCGGACACGCTCCCACGGCGGAAGCCATTTCCGGCGGCGATTACGCCATTGCAAGGCCGTTCAACGTCGTCTATGAAAAAGATTCGACAAACGCCATTCTCAACGACTTCCTCGCCTTCATTTTCAGTGCGGAAGGCCAGACGATCGTGGAAGACAACGGATACGTCAAAGTGGAAGAGAACGGGGAAGCGTTTGCAAGCACGCTCACCGAGGGCGGCAGCATCCGCGTCAGCGGTTCCACGTCGGTGGCCCCGCTCATGAGCGAGCTTGCCCCCGCGTATGAAGAGGCGGTCAAGGAACAGAAAGATCTCGACGTCACCGTCACGGTAGAGCAGGGCGGTTCCAGCGTTGGCATTTCGGACGTCAGGGGCGGAAAATCCGTGCTCGGCATGGTCTCCCGCGAACTGACCGAGGACGAAAAGAGCGAATTCGGCAACAGCGCCATCGCCCGCGACGGCATTGCCATCATCGTCAACAAGCAAAATCCCTGCACCAACCTCACCGTCGAGCAGATCAAAAATATTTACACCGGAGAAGTGAAAAACTGGTCGGATGTCGGCGTGACGTTTGAAGAGTAATTCAAAATTTCAAAAAGGGTAAGGCGGGGCTTTTTCAGACCCGCCTTACGTTTGTAAGAAGGAGTTCGTATGGCACAGATCACAACAAGCGGTGAAAACGTCTTGCGCGCGAGAGCCAAAATCGACGTGAAAGAGCTGGTGATGAAAATTGTGTTCATCATCGCCGCCGTCATTTTCATCCTCGCGGTCGCTTTCATCTGCATCTTTATCTTTGTGCAGGCGTTCCCTGCGTTCAGGGAGATCGGCCTGATCAAATTTCTGTTCGGTACCAAGTGGTTCCCCACGGTGGAGGAGCCGAAATTCGGCATCCTGCCCATGATCGTGGGCAGCTGCTACGTCACCGCGGGCGCGCTGGTCATCGGCGTTCCCATCGGGTTTCTGACGGCGGTGTTTATGGCGCGCTATTGCCCCAAACCTGTCTATAAGGTGATGAAGCCCGTCACCAACATTCTCGCGGGCATCCCTTCCATCATCTACGGCTATTTCGGGCTGATGGTCGTCGTTCCCTTCGTGCGCGAAACGTTCGGCGGCGACGGGATGAGCATTCTCACGGCCTCCTTTATTTTGGGGATCATGATCCTGCCCACCATCATCAGCATTTCCGAAAATTCTATCCGCGCCGTGCCGAAAAGCTATTTCGAGGGCGCCGTGGCGCTGGGCGCCACCAAGGAACGCGCCGTCTTTCTCACCGAAGTCCCCGCGGCAAAATCGGGGATCGCCACCTCCATCATTTTAGGGCTGGGCAGGGTCATCGGCGAGACGATGGCCGTCGTCATGATCTGCGGCAACCAGGCAAGGCTGCCCGACGAGATCACGGACGGCGTGCGCACCCTCACCGCCAACATCGTGCTCGAACTCGGCTACGCGGAAGGCCTGCACAGGAATGCCCTCATCGCTACCGCCGCGGTGCTGTTCGTGTTCATACTCATCATCACGCTGCTGGTGTCCCTCATCCGCAGAAAGGCGAGGTAAATCTTATGGCAGAAAAAGTGAAAACCGCATATCTCACCGCGCAGAAGGAAGAGGTCGACGTCTCCAAGATCGTCCCCATCAACCGCCAGACCTGGCGGGACAAACTGCGCGCCTATACCAAAAAACCTTTCTCCATGGCGGCCATGCTGCTCGTCCTGCTCGCCGCGCTCATCACCGCGCTGGTCGTGTTCTGGATCATCATTTATACGCTCGTGCAGGGCATCCCCCACATCAACGCGAAGATGTTCAGCTGGACGTGGACCAAGGAAAACCAGTCCATTCTGCCCGCGCTCATCAACACGCTCATCGTTGCGGCGCTGTCCCTCGTCATCGCCGTTCCCATCGGCGTGTTTGCCGCCATCTTTCTGGCGGAGTACGCAAAATCCACCAACGTATTCGTAAAAATCGTGCGAATGGCGGCGGAAACGCTGTCGGGCATCCCCTCCATCGTGTACGGCATTTTCGGGAACATTCTCTTTGTCGGCATCCTGTTCGGGTATTCGCTGCTGTCGGGCATCCTCACCATGTCCATCATGATCCTCCCGCTCATTATGCGCACCACGGAGGAGTCGCTGCTCGCCGTGCCGCAGTCCTTTAGGGAGGGGAGCTTTGCCCTCGGCGCGGGGAAACTGCGCACCATCTTCGTCATCATCCTGCCCTCCGCCATGAGCGGCATCATCTCGGGCATCATTCTCGCCCTCGGCAGGGTCATCGGCGAAACGGCGGCTCTCATCTATTCGGCAGGTTCGCCCATCAACGTCAAGCACCCGTCCGGGCTCATGGATTCCGGCTGCACCCTCTCCGTGTTCCTGTATTCGCTCATGAGCGAGGGCCTGCACGTCGGGCAGGCATGGGCCACCGCCGTCGTGCTCATCGTGCTCGTCGTCCTCATCAACGGCGCGGCCGAGTTTGTAGGAAACAAGTTGAAAAAGGAGTATAACTGACGTGCAGGATAAATTCAATATCAAAGACCTCAATCTCTATTACGGAAAATTTCAGGCGCTCAAACACATCTCCATGAATATTAAGGAAAAGGAGATCACCGCTTTCATCGGCCCCTCCGGCTGCGGAAAATCCACCTTTTTAAAGTGCCTCAACCGCATGAACGACCTCGTCCCCGATTGCAAGATCACGGGCGAAGTGCTCATCGACGGCGAGGACCTGTACGGAAAACTGGATATCAACGTCCTGCGCAAGCGCGTGGGCATGGTGTTTCAGAAACCCAATCCCTTCCCCATGAGCGTGTACGACAACATCACCTACGGCCCCAAAACGCACGGCATTCGCAAAAAGGCCGAACTCGACGAGATCGTCGAACGCTCTTTAAAGCAGGCCGCCATCTGGGACGAACTCAAAGACCGCCTCAAAAAGAGCGCGCTCGGGCTTTCGGGCGGACAGCAGCAAAGGCTGTGCATCGCCCGCGCCCTCGCCGTCGAACCCGAAGTCATCCTCATGGATGAACCTACCTCCGCGCTCGACCCCATTTCCACCAGCAAGATCGAGGATCTCGCGCAGGAACTCAAGGAAAAGTACACCATCGTCATAGTCACCCACAATATGCAGCAGGCGGCGCGCATTTCGGATAAAACCGCCTTCTTCCTGCTGGGCGACCTCATCGAATACGGCGATACGGACGATATCTTCAACCGCCCGCGCGACAAGAGAACGGAAGATTATATCACAGGGAGGTTCGGTTGATATGACAAGAAGGCAGTTTGAAGAACAGCTCCTGCAGCTGAAAGAGCTCCTCACCAAGATGGGGGAGCTGAATTGTGAGGCGATCGAGGACGCCGTGTGCGCGCTCGAAACGCAGGACACGGAACTTGCAAGAAAGACGAAGGGCGTGGAAACGCTCGTGGACGAAAAGGAACAGGAAATCGAGCGGCTCTGTCTGAAAATTATCGTAAAGCAGCAGCCCGTGGCAAGCGATCTGCTGTTTGTCACCAGCGCCATGAAGATGATCACGGACATGGAACGCATTGCCGATCAGGCGGTGGACATCTCCGAACTCGTCATCAAAATGAGCAGACTGCCCTATGCGGATTCGGTTGCGGAGATCTCGGACATGGCCGACCGCGTGCAGGAAATGGTGCGGGCGGCGGCAAAGTCCTTTGTCGAGCGGGACGGCGAACTCGCCAAAGCCGTCTGCCGCGCGGACGACGCCGTGGACGATCTGTTTGAAGTGATCAAGAGAAAGCTGACGGGCATCGTGCATCGGGAGATCGAGGGCGACGACAACGGCGAACAGGCGCTCGACCTCCTTATGGTGGCAAAGTATCTGGAAAAGATCGGCGACCACGCTTCCAACATTGCAGAATGGGTGATTTTCATGATCACGGGAGAACATAAGAAGTTAAACTGATAGGAGTTCACGAAATTTCTTTCAAGCTGATGAAAGAAATTTCCGTGATTGGAGGACAACCCCACGGGCACGCGGCTTTGCCGCTGGCCGCGGAGGTTTTCCTCTGCGGCGCGCATTTTCGGGGCACACAGCCAATACGCGCGCCGCATTCACCTTTCCTGCAAGAGCCTTACGGCAAATGGGGTGTGCGGGCGCAAAAGCGCGGTTTTGCTTGCGCAGTAAATGAAATACGCTCACGCAAATCTCGCCGAAAGAGACGGCTGCGATTTGCCGTGACACCAGGTTCACACTTTTTCTTTTGAGCTGACAAAAGAAAAAGTCGTGATCTGAGGGAACAACCGATGTTCGCCGCGTTGCGGCTCTGCAACGGTTTTTCCCTCTTTGCGCGATATTTAGGGGCACGCCATT
>DXFX01000014.1 GCA_019114245.1 Candidatus Borkfalkia faecipullorum
TTGCAGATGGTGAAGCGGTCGTCGATGGACAGGTATTGGATGCCGTCGCCGACGAACTCCATCGACTTATACAGCGCTCCGTCCACGCCGATGAGACCGATGATGTGCAGGATGATGTCCTTGCCGCAGATGTACTTCGCGGGCTTGTTTTTCAGCACGAATTTGATGGCGGAGGGAACTTTGAACCAGCACTTGTTGCTCATCATGCCGGCGGCCATATCCGTACTGCCAACGCCCGTCGAAAAGGCGCCGAGCGCGCCGTAGGTGCAGGTGTGGCTGTCCGCGCCGATGACGAGGTCGCCCGCGCCGACAAGTCCCTGTTCGGGCAGGAGGGCGTGTTCGATGCCCATGCGTCCGACGTCAAAGAAGTTTTCCACGCCGTATTTGTTGGCGAAATTGCGCACGGTCTTTACCTGTTCTGCCGCCTTGATGTCCTTGTTGGGGGTAAAGTGGTCCATCACCAGGCTCACCCGTTCGGGGCAGTGAATGCAGGAAAAGCCCGCCTTTTCAAATTCTTTTACCGCCACGGGGGAGGTGATGTCGTTGCCGAGCACCATGTCCAGTTTGGCGTTGATCAGCTGTCCCGCCTTCACGCTGTCCAGTCCCGCATGATAGGCGAGGATCTTTTGAGACATTGTCATTCCCATAAGAGTTGGTTCTCCTTCCAGAAAAATGTATTTTGCATTGTGTTTTTTGTTGCAACCATTATATCACATATGATATAATTTGTAAACGATTTATAAAATAGATAATTTTAATTGAAATCATCGGCTTTGCCGATTGCGGGAGAGAGGAATGAACACCGAATCCATCAAGACGTTTATCATGCTGTCGCGCCTGAAAAACTTTACGCGCACGGCGGAAAGAATGTACGTGGCGCAGTCTACGGTGACAAACCGCATTGCCGAACTGGAAAACGAGACGGGGCAGAAACTGTTCACGCGCAAGCAGGGCGGGGTGGAGCTCACGCAGGAAGGGCAGCTGTTTTTAAGCTATGCCCTGCGCATCAACGAGCTGGAAGAGAGCTTCATCCGCGAAGTCAATTCTGCCGCCCGTTACGAGCGCCAGCTGCGCGTTGGCGCCATCAACGCCGTGTACGAGAGCGGGCTGTATCCCATCGTCAGCAAGTTTTTCAGGGAACACAGGGACATCGCCGTCAACGTCGTTCTCTATCACACCATCGACCTGTTGCAGGCCCTGCAGGACAACATCATCGACGTCGCCTTTTCCTACCTTCCCCTGAAAAAGACGGGTTTTTGCAACAAGCGCTTTTCCACGGATAAGCTCGTTCTCTTGGCGGCGCCGCAGATCAACGCCTTTCCCAAGGGGATCCGCAAGGAGGAGCTGGTCGGCTGCGAATACCTGATGTGCAACTTTGCGTTTGGGGAGGCGGGGGAGTTTGTGCGCTCTCTCTTTCCGCCGCGGCACGCCTTCCGCTTTGAGATAGACAACAGCGGCAAGGTGGCGCGCTATCTGCTGGACGGGCTGGGGTACAGTTTTCTGCCCTATAAAATGGCAGAAAAAGAGATAGAGGAGGAGAAACTGCAGATCATCCGCCCGCTGGATTTCTCCGTCCCAGAAATTGTCAGCTATTGCGTGTACCGCCGCGGCAACGCGCTTGCGGAACAGTTTTTGTCCACGCTCTGATGTACATATTTTTGCACGACGTTGTGGAAAAAGTTGTACAGAAATTGTATAAAAATTTTCACGGATACGAAAAACCGTCCCCGAAACAGCGTTCGGGGACGGTTTTTTGTGGATTGTGTGGAAAAAGTTTCAGGTCTTGTCCGTGACGGAAATGCCCAGACGCGCTTCCCACGCCTCTTTTGTGCACAACGCAGGGGCGCCGTCTTTGTACAGCTTTACGACCTTTTTGTAATTTTTCAGAAAGCGAAAAAACAGGCGCATGGCGCGGCGGCGCAGTTTGTTGCGGCGCCTGGCGTCCAGTTCGCAGACGTACCCCTTTTCCAGGAAGGGGTTGTAATACACGCACTTTCTGCGGCAAAAGGTATGGGTGGGCTGCGCCGTGCCCTCGTCGCACACGGCGGCTTTGGAAGAAAAGAGAAAGGCGGGCAGATAATTTTCGATCACCGCGGCCGCGCGCGCAATGTTGGAGACCTTTCTGTTCGGCTTTACGACGCGCACGTCCTGGCCCGCAATGTCCGAAAGCTCGTCCGCGCTCAAAAAGGTGAGCCGACAGGTGAGCAGCTCCCTGTTGAGCTGTTCGCAGTCCGTTTCGGCAAAAAATTCCGGCCCGCACAAAAAGTCTTCCACCGCGCGCAGGATGAGCTCCGCGCCGTCATAGCGTTTGAGGGAAAGCTGTTTGAGGACAAAGTAAAGCAGGTGCGCCGCACTGTGAAAGGGTTTGAGACGGCTGTGCAGGGCGGCGGTGACAAAATAATTGCGCTTGTCGTAATATTCCAGCATCAGGCTGTATTTTTTTCGGAAATCTTCGTGCCACAGCGCAATGCCGTTCATCACGATGAGTTCTTTCATGCAGCGCAGGTTGTACTCGATGTCGTCGTACTTGATAAAAAAGGGCAGGGGGAGCGCGTGTTCCTGCGGGTATTGCACGGGGATACAGCAGTAAAACCAGGCGTTGTAATTGGCCTTGGGCGGCTGTTCGTTTTGCAGGAGGTAGGCACGCTCTTCAAGCGGGAGCAGACTGTTGTTTGCCACGTGTTTCGAGCCGTCGAAAAAGGCGCCGAATTCAAATTGCGTCATCGGTTCGTTCAGGATCAGCATGGCGCCGCCCACTGTGGCAGCCTTGTGTTCCTCTGTCAGGCAGCGCAACAGCGCGTACGTCTTTTCCACCGTCTCAAAGGCAAAACACACGTCGTCGTCCATCAAAAGGATATGCGTGAAGTCTTTTCGGGAACAGACTTCCATGATCCCGCGGGTAAATCCGCCCGAACCGCCCGTGTTTTTGTTGGGGAAAACGGTGGTAAGATCGCTCTGCGGGAGGGCGAGCGTGGAGGCGTTGTCGATGACAAACACGTGCAGCCGCTCTTTCCAGTCCGATCCCCCGGCGCCTTCGGTCAGCCTGCGGATGTTGTCCGTGACAAAGTTTTCTCTCTTATAGGTGCAGATGACGATGGCGAGTTTTACGGGTTGCGTCTGCGCCTGCGCGCGGTATTCTCCGCCGAAAAGCAGGGCGTCCGAGAGGGCGGTCAGCGAAAACCAGACAAATCCCTCCTGCGGCAGGGCGGAAAGATCGGCAAAAAATTCCGCCTCGTCGGTAAATTCCCGTTCAAACAGGAGCGTCTCCTCCCTTTCCTCCTGTGTATGAAAGAGCTTTGCAAGGTATTTTCCCTTGCCGCGCAAGGTAAGGGTAATGCCGTCTATGCCGCAATATTTTGCATATTTGGCGTGCGAAAAGAGGTTGAAAAAAGTGTCAAAACTCACCGTTTCTCCTTTCGGAAGAAAGAGCCCTTCTTCTCTTTCCTGCGCGTTTCCGCGCCAATACAGTTGCTGTGCGCCCGCAACTCTGCTTTTCAGCTGCAGGCGGAAGAGCGTTACGTTCTCCATAATAACTCCAAAATTTCCCCCGAAGGGCGGATAATGTAAATATTATAACAAGAAAAACTGCGCGACGCAAGGAATTTGCGCGCGCAGTGTGTCGGAAAAAAGGGAAAGGGCATGGCGCATACCGCGCAATGCCCTCTGTCAGCAATTATTCTCCGCGCTTCATTAAAGCGTAGTCGATGGAATCGGTCAAAGCCAGCCAGCTCGCTTCGATGATGTCCTCGGAAACACCCACCGTCGTCCAGCTGTCGCAGCTGTTGGCGGAGGTGATGAGCACGCGCACTTTTGCAGCCGTCGCCTTGTCCGAATCAAGAACGCGCACTTTAAAGTCGGTCAGCGATACCTGTGCGATCTCGGGATAGAACTCGGAGAGCGCCGCGCGCAGGGCGAGGTCCATGGCGTGTACGGGGCCTTCGCCGTCGGAGGCGGCAATGCGTGTCACGCCGTTTACGCGGATCTTGATGATCGCGGAGGCAACTTTGCCCTCGATGGCGGGCTGTTCGTTGATGATCTTGTAATTGATGAGGTCGAAAGAGGTCTTGTATTTGCCGAGAATCTTTTCCACAAGCAGGACAAAACTCGCTTCCGCCGCTTCATACTGGTAGCCGAAGAGGGCGCGCTCTTTCAGCGCCGCCACGATCTCGCCCATTTCCTTCCCGTTTTTGTCCAGGTCGGGGAAATAGTTTTTCAGTTTGTCGTAGATGGCGCTCTTTCCCGAGATCTCGGAGAGCAGGAACTTTCTCTTATTGCCGATGGCTTCGGGGTCGATGTGCTCGAAAGAGGAGGAATATTTCAGCACCCCGTCCGCGTGCATTCCCGCTTTGTGCGCAAAGGCGTTCATGCCCACGTACGGCTGGTTGGCGGGGATCGCCATGTTTGCGGTGTCCGCAATCGCCGCCGCACTCTCGTAAATGTCTTTCAGCTTATCGGGCGGGATGCACTCGTATCTGCGCTTGAGCTGTAAATTGCAGATGATGGTGGAAAGGTTGGCGTTGCCGCACCGTTCGCCGAACCCCAGGAACGTCCCCTGAACTTGTTTCGCCCCCGCCTGCACCGCGGCGATGGAATCGGCGACCGCCAGCCCGCCGTCGTTGTGGCAGTGGATGGCGACAACGGTGTCGGGGAAAGCATCCGTCACTTTTTTGGTGATTTCGTAGGCTTCGTCGGGGAAAATGCCGCCGTTGGTGTCGCACAGGCACAGGCAGTACGCGCCCGCGTCGTGCGCCGCTTTCAGCGCGGACATGGCGTACGCCTCGTCTGTCTTGAATCCGTCAAAGAAGTGTTCGGCGTCAAAAATCACCTTTTTGCCGTGATCGGAAAGGAATTTCACGCTCTCGCCGATCATGGCAAGGTTTTCTTCCGCCGTCGCCTTGATGACGTCCGTCACGTGGCGGATGTGGCTCTTTCCGAAAATGGCAACGTACTCGGTGTTTGCCGCCAGCAGCGATTTCAGATTGCTGTCCTCGTCGGCGGAAATGCCCTTGCGGCGGGTGGAACCGAACGCCACCAGATTGGCGTGTTCCAGCTTCATGCCGCGGATGCGCTGGAAAAACTGCATCTCCGCAGGGTTGGAAAAGGGGTTGCCCGCCTCGATAAAGTCCACGCCCAGCCTGTCCAGCGTTTCAATGACTTTTATTTTATCGTCTACGGAAAAGGAAATGTTCGCGCCCTGTGCGCCGTCGCGCAGGGTGGAATCAAAAATCTGTAATTTTGTCATGTGTTTCGCCCTCGTGTCTTGGGGTTCGCACGAAAAACGGGGATACGTACCCCTGTTTTCGTCTATTTTTTAAAGATCGCGCCGCGGCTTGCGGAAGTCACCTGCGCGCGGTAGCGCTTCAGGTATCCGTCCACGGGTTTTTCCAAAGGGGTAAAGGCGGCAAGCCTTTCTTTCATTTCCTTGTCGGAAATGCGCAGGTCGATGGTTCCCTTTTCGATGTCGATGTCGATGATGTCGCCGTCGCGCACGATGCCGATGGGGCCGCCCGCCGCCGCTTCGGGGCAGACGTGTCCGATCGCCGCGCCGCGCGTGGCGCCCGAAAATCTCCCGTCCGTGATGAGCGCCACGTCCGCGCCCAGTCCCGCGCCCACAATGGCGGAAGTGGGGGAAAGCATTTCGCGCATTCCGGGGCCGCCCTTGGGGCCTTCGTAGCGGATGACCACCACGTCGCCCTTGACGATCTTGCCCGTAGAAATGGCTTCCATGGCGGCTTCTTCGCTGTCAAACACGCGCGCCGGCCCGCTGTGGCGGAGCATGGCGGGGTCTACGGCGCTCTTCTTGACGACGGCGCCTTCGGCGGCAAGGTTGCCCTTGAGAATGGCAAGCCCGCCCGTCGGGGAGTAGGGGTTGTTCATGGGGCGGATGATCTCCGCGTCCAGAACGCGCGCGTTTTTCACCCGCTCGTGCTGGGTCACGCCGGAAACCGTCATGGCGGAGCCGTCAAACAGTCCCGCTTCTTCCAGCTGGCGGATGACGGCGGAAATGCCGCCCGCCTCGTTGAGGTCTTCGATATAGTGTTTTCCCGCGGGCGCAAGCTTGCACAGGTGCGGCACTTTTGCGCTCACTTCGTTGAAGGTGTCGATGGAAAAATCCTTTTCGCTCATGCCCATCTCGTTGGCCACCGCCAGAAGGTGCAGAACGCTGTTGGAGGAAGCCCCGATGGCGTTGTCGATGGCCACCGCGTTGCGGATGGACTTGGGCGTGAGGATGTCGGAGGGGCGCAGGTTGTTTTTCACGGCGTTCATCACCGCTTCGCCCGTCTCCTTGGCAAGCATGATGCGGCGACTGTACACCATGGGAATGGTGCCGTTCCCGGGCAGGGCAATGCCGAGCGCTTCGGTCAGGCAGTTCAGGCTGTTTGCCGTAAACATTCCCGAGCAGGAGCCGCAGGTCGGACAGGCGGAACATTCGTATTCGTGCAGTTCCTCGGCGTCGATCTTGCCCGCGTTGTAGGCGCCCACCGCCTCGAACATGGAGGAGAGGGAAAGCCTGTCTCCGTGCATCTTGCCCGCCAGCATCGGGCCGCCCGAAACAAACGCCGCGGGCAGGTTCAGCCGAACGGCCGCCATCAGCATTCCGGGGATGATCTTGTCGCAGTTGCCCACAAAGACAAGTCCGGAAAAGGCGTGCGCGCGCGCCAGAATTTCCGCGCTGTCCGCGATCACTTCGCGGGAGGGGAGGGAATACTTCATCCCCGCGTGGCCCATGGCAATGCCGTCGCATACGCCGATGGAGGGCACGATCACGGGCTTGCCGCCCGCCGCAATTACCCCTTCTTTTACCGCTTCCGCAATGCGGTCGAGATACATATGCCCCGGAATGATCTCACTCTGCGCGCAGATGATGCCGATGATCGGCTTTTTCATTTCGCTGTCCGTCCAGCCCAAAGCTCGCATCAGCGAACGCTGGGAGGACATTGCCGTTCCTTCCGAAAAGATGTTGTTCATGTTCCTTCTCCTTCGCGCATCGTCGCGCGTATGTTACAAAAATTTGAATACGTATTGGCTTTTTTGCGTCAGATCCGCTCGTTATAGTCCACAAGATCGTTCAGACACTTTTCTCCGCGCGAGAGGGCGGTCACACCCGTGCGCGCCATTTCCAGGATGCCGTACGGCTCGATCACCTTGATAAAGGCGTCCAGTTTGTTGGGCTCGCCCGTCAGTTCTAGGATGAGCGTCTCGGGGGAAAGATCCACGATCTTCGCCTTGTAAACTTCCTTGATCTCGATGAGTTCGGAGCGCTTGTTCGCGGGCGCCGATACTTTGACGAGGAGCAGTTCGCGGTAGACGGAATCCTTTTCGTCCGCAATGGTGATCTTTTTTACGTCGATGAGTTTGTCCAACTGTTTGGTCAGCTGGGCAAGGGTGTATTCGTCGCCGCTCAGCACGATGGTCATGCGGGAGAGGGCGTCGTTTTCGGTGGCGCAGGCGCACAGACTTTCAATGTTGAAGGCGCGGCGGGCAAACAATCCGGAAATGCGCGTCAGCACGCCGCTCTTGTTGGCGACAAGCGCCGTGATGGTGTATTTTTTCATGTGCCGCCTCCTCAGTTGAGTTTGGTGATGATGTCCTCAAAGGACTTGCCCGGCGCGATCATGGGCAAAACTTTGTCGTCTATGCCGATCTTGCAGTCGACGAGGACGGGCCCGTCCGCCTCAAACGCCTTTTTGAGGACGGGAAGAATGTCCTCTTTGTTTGCGATGGTCATTCCCTTCGCGCCGAACGCTTCCGCAAGTTTGCAGTAATTTGTCTTGCGGTCGAGCGTGGTCTGGGAATAGCGTTTCCCGTAAAAGAGGGTCTGCCATTGCCGCACCATGCCCAGGCAGTTGTTGTCCATCAGAAGGATGACGAGGGGCAGATTGTGCGTCACGGCGGTACACAGTTCGTTGAGGTTCATGTGGAAGGAGCCGTCGCCCGTCACAAGCACCGTCTTTTTGCCGCTGCCCACGCACGCGCCGATCGCCGCACCCATGCCGAATCCCATCGTGCCCAGTCCGCCGCTGGAGATCAGCGTGCGCGGACGCTCAAAGGGATAGTATTGCGCCGTCCACATCTGGTGCTGTCCAACGTCCGTCGCCACGCGCGTGTCCTTGTTCGTAAAGGAACGCAGGCTGTGCAGAATGTTGTATGCGGGCAGGGAGCTGTCAAAGTTCGCGCTTTCGTATTCTTTATAGGCGGAAACCTCTTTCAGCCAGTCCTTGCGGTCGGCCTGGTCCAGCAGGGGAAGCAGGGTTTTGAAGATCTCGTTGACGTCCGCCATCACGGAGAGGTTGGTGGTCACGTTTTTGTCGATTTCCGCGGCGTCTATGTCAAATTGAATGATGGTCTTTCCTTCGGAAAAGGCGGTTCTGTTGCCTGCCACGCGGTCGGAAAAGCGCATCCCGCAGGCGATCACCGTGTCCGCTCTGCGGAAGGCTTTTGCCGAAGCGTCCGTGCCGTGCATTCCTATCAGTCCCAAAAATTGCTCGTCGGAAGCGGGGTAGGCGCCCAGTCCCATGAGTGTGGAACAGACGGGTGCCTGCATTTTTTTGGCGAGCGCAAACAGATTTTCCGAGGCGTTGCTCCCGATGCACCCGCCGCCAGAGATCAGCAGGGGACGCTTGCTCTTTGCAAGGGCGTCGGCAACCTCTTTCAGACTGTCCGCCGCCACCGCTTTTGGAACGTAGCGCTGCGGCAGAACGGGCGTAAATTCGCATTGCTCTGTCTGAATGTTCTTGGGAATATCGATCAGCACGGGGCCTTTTCTGCCAGAGGAGGCAATGTAAAACGCCTCGCGGATGGTGGAGGCAAGCTTGCCGATGTCCTTGACAATGTAGTTATGCTTTGTCACGGGCATGGTGATGCCTGCAATGTCCACTTCCTGAAAGCTGTCCCTGCCCAAGTTTGCAACCGTTACGTTTCCCGTAATCGCCACAAGGGGAACGGAATCCATGTACGCCGTCGCAATTCCCGTCACAAGGTTGGTCGCTCCCGGGCCGGACGTGGCGATACATACGCCCGTCTTTCCCGTGGCGCGCGCGTAGCCGTCCGCCGCGTGTGCGGCGCCCTGCTCGTGCGCGGTGAGGATGTGTCTGAGCGTCCCGTCGCGGTAAATGGCGTCGTAAATGTCCAAAACACATCCGCCGGGATACCCGAATACCGTGTCCACCCCCTGTTCCTTGAGGCAGTGTATTAAAATTTCTGCTCCGCTCAATCTCATAAATCAATTCCTTTTATGCAATGAAGTGTATGTTTTTTGTATAATTATTATACTATTGTATAACAAAAGAAAAGTTTGTGTCAAGTATTTCGGCTTTCAATCCCGCCGAAAAGTGTTGCGCGCTTTTCGGCGGGAGGAAAAGGCTCGGGTCGGAAGGGAAGAGGGGGTGAAAAGTCCTTTTGACTGCCGCGAAAAAAAGTCAAAAACTTTTCAAAAATGTAAATAAAACAGTTGACAAAAAATCTCAAATACTATAAAATTAATAAGCACTTTTGCGAAAGGGCAAGCGACATCGCGGGGTGGAGCAGTTCGGTAGCTCGTCGGGCTCATAACCCGAAGGTCGCAGGTTCGAATCCTGCCCCCGCAACCAAAATGGCGGCGTAGCTTAGTTGGTTATAGCGATCGGTTCATACCCGATAGGTCGTAGGTTCGAATCCCACCGCCGCTACCAAAACAAACAGATCCCGCAGCAATGCGGTTCTTATAGATGGCCCCGTGGTCAAGCGGTTAAGACATCGCCCTTTCACGGCGGTAACACGAGTTCGATTCTCGTCGGGGTCACCAAACAAGTTAAAGGCGAACCCGTTTCCATTAGGAGACGGGTTCGCCTTTAAAGTATATTTAAAAGGAGCTTAAGTCATGTGCAAAAATAAAAGACAAAACAAAAAGCCTTTAGGAAATATGGATATAGTTAATTCTTTTAGGGAATCTATTTCAGCAGATCTTGATTGTCTATCTGATTTTTCAGAAAGTATGATAGACTTATTTATAAGTAATCCTATAGTTCAAGCTATTCCAATTATAAACTTAGGAAGAGCCCTATGTAAAGGAGTGCAGTCTTTTTCTTCATATTTTCAACAAAAGAAGTTAATTATGTTTTTGAGCGCATTGCGGGCTTGTGAGGACACTAAAAGCGTTGAGAAAATGCGCACAAAGATATTGAACAACCCCAAGTATTTATATAAAGAATCAGAATTATTACTTGCGATATTATATAAGGCAGTAGAAGCGAATAAGTCGATTTTATTGGCTAAAATTTTTGCAGCTTTAATAAAAGATTCTTTTACAGAGGAAATATATTTTGAGTTAGTATTAATTGTTGATCAGATTTTTTTATCTGATATAGATATGCTTAAAAAAGTTCAAGAAGAGAAAAATGATGATATTACACTCATAGAGATATCTTCTTTAAATCGATTAGAATCGAATGGCTTAATTTATCAATGCACGCTTAACGCGAATAGGAGCACTTATGCTGATTATGCATTAAGCGATATCGGAGAAAAATTGTGTAGCATCATATTATAGTAATAGCGGCGGGGGCTTCGCATGAAGTCCCCGCCGCTGCCGTTGATCAAGGTCTATGAGTTTCGGCGTAACCTGATGATCTGATAAATTTATATCTCGCCGCACGTTCAAGCAGCGGCCTCTTACCGTACTTTTTCACGGTCATCCGTATGGTTTCAATCGGATATTCTTACTTGCGATTTGGCTGTAAAGCGCGTTCTGCCTGCCACTTTTCAAACGCCCGTTGATTTTCCTCGTCCGCCATATAGGCGCGGATCGCGGGCAGCAGAAACCGCGCGAGCGAGTCAAGCTCGCAGTTTGAAGTGCCTGTCGTTTTGTTTCTTCTCGTCATTCCCCGTTGTTATGTAATTTGCTCGATAGCTTTTCTCCTTGTATTCGGTTATTCAGTTTTTACTTGCCGCCGCGGTCGTTGCCGTGCGACTTGAACGACGGGGCGGAATTCTTTGCCCGCGACTTATTTAAGAGAGCGTCGAACTCGTCGGGATAGGCGGCGAGCATATCGTTCACCATTCCGAACGCCTGCTCCTTGCCTTTGGCACGGCGTTCTGCTTTCTGCAGCTGCTCGAAGAGGTCGCGGCGGTCGCGGTCTGATATTGCCTTTGATTGCCGTAATGCGACATTCTCCGTGCGGAGTAGAGCGATCTCTTCCTCGGCTTGCCGCTTTCGCTTCGGCGCGGGCTTGCTGCGCTCCGCCTC
>DXFX01000015.1 GCA_019114245.1 Candidatus Borkfalkia faecipullorum
TATTCCCGTCTTCGCGTGAGAGAGAAATTCTATCGTCTCGCAACAACGGCCGTTGCTAAAAAGCTCTGTATCATTGTTTGGGCTATGATGAAATCCAAGCAATTTTATTCGCCGCAAATTTAATATTTTCATTTCAGTGTCCTTTTCAGCCGTCCGCATACGAACGGCTTTTTTTTCGGCTGTGCAAATCCGCGGGGCAAAATCGGAAAAACCATTGACTTGCCCGCGCGTTTATATTATAATATATGGCGAAATTTGAGCACCGTCCGCCGCTCATTCGGTGCGGGCAAAAAACATATCGAGAGGTTTACTATGGTTGTGAAAGTATGCGTAGGCAGTTCCTGTCATCTCCGCGGCTCGTATGACGTGATCGAGGAAATGAAGCGCCTGATCAAGAAGTACGGCGTGGAGGACAAGATCGACTTGCAGGCCACCTTCTGCGTGGGCAACTGCACGCACGGCGTCAGTGTGCTTGCGGACGAAATGCTGATCCACGGTGCCAACAAGGATAACTGCGAAGAGCTCTTTCTCACGCAGATCTATCCGCACGTAAAATAAACGGAGGCCGCGTATGATCCGCTATCTCGATTTCAAGGACGCGCGCTGTAAGGACTGCTACAAGTGCCTGCGCGAATGTCCCGTCAAAGCAATCAAGGTCGTAGACCATCATGCAAAGATCATCGACAGCCGCTGCATTCTGTGCGGACATTGCACGAAAGTGTGTCCGCAGAACGCCAAGAGCGTACATACCGAGCGCGGGGAAGTGGAGGAGCTTTTAAAGGGCGGCAACGTCATAGCGTCCGTCGCGCCCTCCTTTGTCTCCTCGTTCAATCTGCAGGATTTTTCCGTCATGAAGCTTGCCCTTGGCAGGCTGGGTTTTGCGGACGCGGAGGAAACCAGCATCGGCGCGCGGGAAGTGACGGCGCAGTATAAAAAACTGTTGGAAGGGGGAAAGTATAAAAACTTTATCACTTCCTGCTGTCCCGCCGTCAATACGCTGATCGAGCTGTACTATCCCAAGGCATTGCAGTACCTCGCTCCCGTGGATACGCCCATGATCGCGCACGCCAAGATGATCCGCGAAAAGAGGCCGGACGCAAAGGTCGTGTTTATCGGGCCGTGCATCGCCAAAAAGCGGGAAGCGAAGGAGAGCGGCATTGTGGACGGCGTCCTCACGTTTGAGGACCTCGCCGCCATGTTTGAGGACAAGGGGATCGTCCTGGATGAGATCGCCCGCCTGCCTGCGCACGCGTCGGGCGGCGTCAACCGCGCAAAGTATTATCCCATCAGCCGCGGCATCATCAAATCGTTTGAAAACTATATCGACGGATACGAGTTTGTCGCCGTGGACGGCGCCAAGAAGTGCAAAGAGGTCCTCGAAAACATCGAGAGCCTTTCGGGTATGTTCATCGAAATGAACAGCTGCGATTCCGCCTGCGTCAACGGGCCGTGTTCGCTTGCGCTCAAAGCGGGCGCGCTGAAAGCGAATGCGGATATCCGCAAATACGTCAACAAAGATCTGCAGGAACACGCCTCCGCGGCGTACACTCCTTCGGACATCGATTTTACCTGCGTGCGCGAACGCCGCCGCACGGAGGACTTTATCCCTACGGACAGACAGCTGAGCGAGATCCTTGCCAAGACGGGCAAGACAAAGCCCGAGGATATGCTCAACTGCGGCGCCTGCGGGTACGATACCTGTCTGGAAAAGGCGTGGGCGGTCGCCAACGGATACGCAAACATCGATATGTGCGTGCCGTTCATGCGCGAGCGCGCCGAAAGTATGTCCTACGAGATCATCCAGACCAGCCCCAACGGCATCGTCTTGCTGGACAACGATCTCAACATTCTGGAGATCAACAACAAGGCGAAACAGCTCTTGGGTATCCGCGATTACGACATCAAGGGAAAGGGGATCTTCCATTATTTCAACCCCACGGATTTCGTGCTTGCCACGCAGGATCACCAGAACATTTACAATAAAAAAGTGTTCCTGGAAAAGACGTCGAGCTACATCGAACTCACCATCATCGTGCTCAAGGACAACAAGGGCACGTACGCCGTGATGAAGGACATCACGCAGGAAACCAAGTCGGAAGAGCAGCTGGACAAAGTCAAGCTGGAAACGCTTGCCACCACGGACGAAGTCATCAAAAAACAGATGCGCGTAGCGCAGGAGATCGCCTCTCTGCTGGGCGAAACGACGGCGGAAACCAAGGTCGCGCTGCTCAAACTCAAAAAGACTCTGCAGGGCGACGACGGAGGCAAGTGATATGGCACTTTGTCTTGAAAGCGGCTATACGTCCCTCAATAAAAAGAACGAAGAACTGTGCGGCGACCGCGTGGAAAGCATCGTTTCGGGCGATTATACCACCCTCGTCCTGGCGGACGGGCTGGGCAGCGGGGTAAAGGCAAATATCCTTTCCACCCTCACTTCCAAAATTCTCTGCACGATGGTTTCCAACGACATCGACATTGAAGAGTGCGTGGAAACCATTCTGCAATCCCTTCCCGTGTGCAAGGTGCGCGGCGTCGCCTATTCCACCTTTTCCGTCATTCACATGAACAGTCAGGGGAAGGGGTATCTGTTCGAGTTTGACAACCCTCAGGCGATTTTGGTCCGAAACTGCAAGAGCTGCGATTTCGACCGTACGGCCATGGAAGTCCTCGGCAAAACCGTGTACAGAACCGTCCTCGATCTGCAGGCGGGGGACATCGTCGTCGTCATGAGCGACGGCGTCATTCACGCCGGCATCGGCATGACGATGAACCTCGGCTGGCAGCGTCCCGAAGTGATGGAATTTCTGGACAACAACGTTAAGCCCACAATGAGCGCGCGCGCCGTCGCGTGCCTGCTTGCAGGGGTGTGCAACGATCTGTATCTGGGTACGCCCGGCGACGATACCACCGTCGCCGCCGTCAAGGTACGCGAAAAACTGAACGTTTCGCTGATGATCGGCCCGCCCGTCGACAAGAGCAAGGACGATTTCTATATTTCCCGCTTCCTTGCGGGGGACGGGAAAAAGGTGGTCTGCGGCGGAACAAGTTCGCAGATCGTGGCGCGGCATCTGAAAACCACTGTGCGCGCTTCCTTTGATTTCCCCGACAAGGACGTCCCGCCCATCGGGTTTATCGACGGGATTGACCTCACCACGGAAGGGGTGCTCACCATGCGCCGCCTGCTGGAGCTTTCCGAAAAGTACGTTTCCACAAGCGACCTCACCCCCAAGACGTTCACGAAAAAAGACGGCGCTTCCCTGCTGGCGCAAATGCTGTTTGAGGAAGCGACGAGCGTGCATTTCTACGTTGGTCAGAGCATCAATGCGGCGCATCAGGGCTTGCCCATCGACATCACCATGAAACTCAAACTGGTGGAGAGCCTTGCCGCCAATCTGAAAAAAATGGGGAAAGAAGTCGCCATCAATTACGATTGAGCGCAGAATCTATATAAAGGTCAGGTAAAATAAAGGTCAGGTAAAACTATGGCAGAAAAGAGAATATTTGATACCGCCGTACAAAAGCTGAAGTACGAAGTTTTGAAAGAAGTTATCCGCAACGAATACGAACACTGTTACGACAACATCTACATAGACATTCCCAAGGAGATCTCTCCGGGCCCCAAGGCGACCATGCGCTGCTGTATCTTCAAGGAGCGCGCTATCGTGCAGGAGCGCATCAAGCTTGCGCAGGGCGGGGATAAAAACAATCCCAACATTGTGGAAGTCATCGACATTGCCTGCGACGAATGTCCGATCGGCGGGATCTTTGTCACGCCTGCCTGCCGCGGCTGTATCGTCCACC
Source organism: Candidatus Borkfalkia faecipullorum (assembly GCA_019114245.1). Lineage (GTDB taxonomy): Bacteria > Bacillota > Clostridia > Christensenellales > Borkfalkiaceae > Borkfalkia > Borkfalkia faecipullorum. The sequence goes on from DXFX01000015.1 coordinate 3,802, forward strand.
GCTGCAAGGAAGTCTGCCCGCGCGACGCCATTCAGATCATCGATCACAAGGCGGTCGTCGATAAATCCAAGTGCATCGAGTGCGGCAAATGCACGCAGGCCTGCCCGTACGGCGCGATTATCGCGCAAAAGCGTCCCTGCGTCAATTCCTGCAAGGTCAGGGCGATCTCCGTCGGCGAGGACAAAAAGGCGGTCATCGACAACAACAAGTGCACTTCCTGCGGCGCCTGCGTCTACCAGTGTCCGTTCGGTGCCATCGTGGACAAATCGCTGATCCTGG
>DXFX01000016.1 GCA_019114245.1 Candidatus Borkfalkia faecipullorum
GATGTGGCGGATGCGTCATACGCGCACTGGAATTTCAGAGATTGCTACAATCTGAAACAGGTGATTGTAGGAAACGGATTCAACAACTACGGTGCGACGTTTATGCGCTGGACGCAGACGCCCGACAACGCGGAAAATCAAATTGATATTTATGTTTACGGCGATAACGTCGTCGGGCTTTGCAACGACAGTTATCCGATCGGATACGACGCGGGTTACGGCAACAACACGTTGCTTACGGGCGACGTATTCTATTACAGCGAAGAAAGCGAAAATTGTTATCAATGGCATTATGCTTCCGACGGCGAAACGATCGTGAGTGGCGGAAAGCATGTGTATAACGCGAAAAATAAATGCAAAAAATGCGGCGCGATGAACGATTACGGCGTGAAATATGAATTCGACGGATCGTCCTATTATGTTTCGGATAACCGGACGCTGAACCAAAAAGAAGTGGTGATTCTCGATACGTATACCGATGGGATTCATGGGGAACGTCCCGTAACGTTCGTAAAAAACAGCGCATTTGCAGGGAATGTCGTTCTTCGTAAAATCACTTTGCCGAAGAGTGTGATTCGATTGGACGGAAGCGTATTTGCAAATTGCGGAAATCTCGAATACGTTTCGATGACGGGAATCACGGATATGGCTTACGTCAATCTGAGCGACAAGGGAATTTATCAGGGCATACAGGGTATCGATACGGGGAACAATTTCCTCGATTGTTACAAACTCGGAACGCTTATCGTCAACGAAAAATTCAATCTGTATGCTGCGGCGGAATCGCAGCAGTTTTTGGGAAGAGATCGCCTAGATCAGAATAATAAGGTGATCAAAGCCGTCCCCTGCGTAGATATCTATTCGATCGGATCTTTTGCGGACAGCGATATCAAAGCCGCGCCGAACGGAAAAAACAATCTTCTTACCGGCATTGTTTTCTATAAAGGCGATCTCGATAAATGCAGAAGATGGCAGCAGGACGAGGATGGAATAATCGAATCATCGGCGCGAGAACATAATTACGTTGACGAAATTTGCTCGAATTGCGGAGAGAAAGACGCGATGGGCGTTATTTACGGCTACAATGCGGCAAAAGGCGTTTATTATGTGGCGGGATATAATGGTTCGGGCGAAAACGTCACCGTGTTTTCTACGTGGGACGACGGGAAAAACGGCGAAAAACCCGTTAAGTACCTTGCTGCTGCGGCATTCAAAGACAACACGACGATAAAGAAGGTTATTCTTCCTGCGTCGGTAGACAGTTTGGAAGGCAGTGTATTTTGGGGTTGCGAAAATCTTGAGTACGTATCAATGACGGGTATCACTAACCTTGAGTATACAAGTCCTTACGGCGGAGACGGAAGAAACAACAATTTCAGAAACTGTTTTAAGTTAAGCGTGGTTATCACAAGCAATGCGTTATCCTCAAACGTAGGGCAGTTCGGCTGCGGAGCTACGGATGCGGGTAATAAAAAGATACTCGACTTTTACGTAGACGGCGAAAGCGGCGCGCCTTCGCTCGATTACGTAACGGCAGATGCGAACAATCTCTGCTCGGGTAAAGTATTCTATAAAGGCGACGCAACGAAATGTTTGCAATGGAATTTCGACGAAAACGGCGAAATTATTCACGGCGCGGCTGAGCATAACTATAAAGACGGCGTTTGCGGCAACTGCGGCGACGTTCAGAGCAAGACCGTGACTTATGCATATAATTCCGCCTACGCTTGTTATTATGTGACGGGTGTTTCCTCGCAAACCGAAACGGAACTTTATATCCGCGCAACGTATAACGACGGGAAAAACGGCGAAAAACCCGTTAAGTACCTTGCTGCTGAGGCATTCAAAGACAACACGACGATAAAGAAGGTTATTCTTCCTGCGTCGGTAGACAGTTTGGAAGGCAATGTATTTTGGGGTTGCGTAAATCTTGAGTACGTTTCGATGACGGGTATCACTAACCTTGAGTATACAAGTCCTTACGGCGGAGCCGGAAGAAACAACAATTTCAGAAACTGCTTTAAGTTAAGCGTGGTTATCACAAGCAGTGCGTTATCCTCAAACGTAGGGCAGTTCGGCTGCGGAGCTACGGATACGGGTAATAAAAAGATACTCGACTTTTACGTATACGGCGAAAGCGGCGCACCTTTGCTCGATTACGTAACGGCAGATGCGAACAATCTCTGCTCCAGTAACGTTTATTATTACAGCGAAACCGAGAAGTCGGGATGTTGGCGTTACGTGGACGGCGTGGCTACGCTGTGGGCATAAATCGTGACGTGTCGGCTGCGATAAACAGAAATTAAACGATACGCTTTCCGCCGAAAAGTGAAAGAATGTGCGGAAAGCGTAATTCGTTTTTAGCAGGCAAAAAGTGAATTTTTTACAAAGAGGAGCAGAGATGAGAAAGATATCGGGAAGCGCTTTGATTTTTGCGGCGTGTTTCGTGGCGGGAATATCTGTTTTTTCTTTTTTCGGCTGTGCCGGAACGGGAGAAAAAACGCAGGAAGTGAAAGTGACGTTTGTGCAGGGCAACGAAACGAAAGCGGAGATAACCGTTGCTTCCGGGGAGAAGATCGACGTAAAAAGCGTAGAGGCGCCTGCCTCGGAAAGGGAAAACTGCATTACAGAATGGAATTTCAATTTCGATTTGCCCGTGACGGAAAATAAAACGGTGAACACGACTACTTATACATCGGGATTGAGTTTCTCAAAATCTCTGAAAGAAGAAAGTTATCTGATTAGCGGCTATACGGGCAACGTAGCGGACGTGTATATGCCGGATGACTATAAGGGCTGTCCTGTAACGGCGATTAAAGTCGATTCTTTTAAAGATAACGAATCGCTTGTTTCCGTGCGGTTTCCGTCAGCGCTTGTTTCCGTGGGCGATTATGCGTTCAAAGGATGCTATAATCTCGAAACTGCGGATCTGCCTGAAACGGTAACCGTGCTCGGCGCATCTGCTTTTGCAGGATGTTCTGCGTTGAAGTCGTTTACGATTCCCGCAAAGGTGACGAAAATTCCTTCCCGATTGGCTCAGGGGCATACGTATGATTCGATAGTGATTCCGGAAGGGGTTACTGTGATCGAGCCTTACGCGTTTGCAAGCGAAATTACGAAAATTGTGCTACCCGCCACGCTGAAAAGGATCGAATATGTGGGAATCTGGGCGAATTTACGGCAGATTTTTTATGAGGGGGAAGAATATCGGTGGGAGACCGTGGAGCTTTCCGACGAGCCGTATACGGGAACGGGCGGCGTCACGTTTTCGGCAAAATCGATCGCTTCCGATATTGCCGTAGTATATTTTTATTCCGATAAACAGCCGGATAAGCCCGGCAATTATTGGCATTACGTTTCGGGAGAACCTGCCATATGGGAAGAGGGGTAAAAAATAAAAAAATCTGTTTATCGTGCATACGAAGCGATGACTTTGTTTCGTATAAAGACGGAAAAATCTGGACGGAAGCGTTTTGCCGTGCTTTGAGAGAGTATGCGGAAATTTATATATCGGCGGGGAAATATTATTTCGACCGTTCGCTGACGGTGCCGTCGGATACGCGGATCGTTGCCGACGAACATGCTGAAATCATTCTGATAAAAGGCACGAAAACTTTGCTTTTAAGAAACGAGAACGTAATCGACGGTTCGGAACGCAAGATTCCCGCCGACGCGCCGTGCGACGAAAATATTTCGATCTGCGGTGGCGTATGGGGCGAAGAGAACGAAGAGAGGCTCGGCTACGGCGTTTCGGGATGTTTTGATGAAAGCGATTCGTATCACGGCGTTTCCACGTGTTTTTTATTCAGCGGCGTGCGCGGACTAACCCTAAAAAATCTCGTGTTCCGTTCCGTTGCGGGTTTTGCCTGTCAGATAGGCAGAGTAAGCGATTTCAAAATAGAAAATATCCGTTTTGAAAACTGTTTTGCCGACGGCTTACACGTAAACGGCGGCGTTAAAAACGGAACTGTGAAAAATCTTTCAGGTCATACGGAGGACGATCTGATTGCGCTGAACGCCTACGATTGGGATAATTCTTCGATCAATTTCGGCGCGATAGAAAACTTGACGATAGACGGCGTGCAAAGCGAAGGCGGGGCGAACACACATAAATCTTTCCGGATTCAACCGGGAGTGTATCCGTATAAAAACGGCGAAAAAGAAGATTGCCGTATTAAAAATCTTACGGTAAAAAATGTTTCGGGCGTGACTACGTTTAAAATGTACCTGCAAACGCCCGCATATATAAATTCCCCCGAAAAAGAGATAGGCGTCGGCAGAATCGAAAACGTTACGTTTGAAAATATCGTTGCCGATACCACGTCTCCCGTGGATAAGCAAGCGAATTATTTAAACGGCGATCTCGTTGCCGGAAACTTCGCAACATTTGAGGTTGGCTCGAACGTAAAAAATATACGTTTTATCAACGTGAACGTCCGATTGGATAAATCGGCTTATCCGAATTCCTATTTTATGACGGTGGGGCCGAAATCGCAGTATATCGCGGAAAAACATCTCGAATTGTTCGATCCGTACGTGAATTGCACGGTAGAGCAAATCGAATATAGAAACATATGTATAAACGATTGCCTTATCCGCGATCTGCAGCCGTTTATAAAAGAAGTGGAATTTAATGCGTTATATCCTTCGGCTCTTCCGTTCGGGAAAGGGAAACTTGTTGCGATGCATGAAATACAAAAAGATTCAACCGCCGAAAAATAAAGAATTGCAGATAGAAAATGGATAAAATAACCGTAAAAACAGAAAATTGGGATGAGGGCGCGCCCCTCGGCAACGGTCGGACGGGGAGCCTCGTGTACGGCCGCGGCATCGTAAAAATCACCGCGGACAGGACGGATTTATGGGATTTGCGCCCGAATGAAACCACGCTCGAAAAAGGCTTTACGTATGCGAATCTCGTTAGATTATCGAAAAGCGGCAAGGAAGAGGAGTGGGCGGAGCGCGAACGGCTGTTTGAAGATATTTTTATGGGTAAGCCCTATCCTTCCAAAATCACTGCGGGGCGATTGGAACTCGCTTTCGGAAAAAATGCGGAAGATATATCCTGTACACTCGATCTGAATACGGCGACAGCAGAGATATACTGCGGCGAAAAGAGACTCACCTCGGTATTCGTTTCGGGCGAAGCGAACGTCGGGGTGATCCGCACGTACGCGGAATACAATCTGCGTCTTCATGTGCCCGCGTATCTTTCGGGCATGCCGCAGAACGGTTCGGGGCTGGAAGACAATTTGGCGAACATGTCGCTGAAATATCCCCCCGCGGTGATGAAAAGCGACGGGGAATTCACCTGGTACGAACAAAATACGCATACAAAGTATGCTTTCGGCATTATCGTTTACGAAAGCGACGGCGTGATATATTACACGCTTGTTACCACCGACGACGATGAAGATTACATCGCTTACGGAAAAAAGATGCTGCTGAACGCGGCGCAATGCGGCGTCGAACGTCTTTTTGCGCTGCACAAAAAGGAATGGGGAAAATATTGGCGGAAGTCGCGTATAACCACGGGGGACCGCCTGCTGGACGACACGTATAAGAAAAGTTGGTATCTTTTTAAATGTTGTTCCGGAAAAGGCGGCTATCCGATGCCTTTACAAGGCGTATGGACGGCAGATAACGATTGCCTGCCGCCGTGGAAAGGGGATTATCACTACGACACGAACACGGAATTATCCTACCAATCTTATCTGAAAGCAAACAGATTGGAAGAAGGCGTGGTTTTCGTGGATTATCTGTGGAAATTAAAGCCGACGTATGAAAAATTCGCGAAAGAATTTTTCGGGGTGAACGGCTTGTTGATTCCGTCGTGTTCGACGCTCGACGGTAAGGCGATGGGCGGCTGGGCGCAGTATTCTTTATCGCCGACGATGACGATTTGGGCGGCACAAAATTTCGACGAATATTATTTATACACGGGCGACGAAAAATTTTTAAAAGAGCGCGCGTATCCGTTTTTCAAAGAGACGGGAAGCGCGATAAAGTCGCTGTTGACGGAAAAAAACGGGAAGCTGTATCTGCCACTTTCGTCTTCTCCTGAAATATTCGACGACACGAGAAAGGCATATTTACGGGAAAATTCAAATTTCGATCTTGCGCTTTTGATTTATTTATTCAGAACGCTAAAAGTGTATGCGGAAAAACTCGGCGACGATTCTTCTGAATATGAGGCAATTTTAGAAAAGTTCGACGATATAGCCGTTTCACCCGACGGTGTTGTGATGCTGGATAAAACGCAAAAATTACCGGAAACGCACAGGCATTTTTCGCATCTGATGTGTTTATATCCTTTGCATCTGATCAATTACGATACGGAAGAAAATAAAAGAATTTACGAATCGACCATAAAAGATCTCGAAATTCTCGGCACGGGGTATTGGGTAGGGTTCTCGTTTGTACAGTCTGCGCAGATTTATGCGATGGCGAAAAACGGAAACGCGTCGTATGAAAGATTGCGACAATTCTGCCGCGGGTTCGTGGGCGACAACGGATTTCATCTGAACGGAGATTTCAGGCATTTCGGATATACGCAATTTCATTATCGGCCGTTCACGCTGGAAGCGTTGTTCGGCTTTTGCGACGCGTTGCACGAGATGCTGTTGCAGGATCATACGGGGAAAATCGAATTATTCGCTGCGATTCCTCAGGAATGGAAAACACGGACGATCGGATTTAAAAATCTGCGTTCCCGAGGCGGATTGATTATTTCGGCAAAACTGAAAAACGGCATCATTACGGAACTTTCCGTAACCGCGCCGAAAGAATGCCGTGTAAGCATAAACGGCGAAACGTATCATCTAAATAAAGGCATAAACACGTTGATCCGAACGGAAGAATAAAAACGATATAAAGAAGGACAGCAAGGAAATAAGGAAAGGAAGATTTTGATGTTGCCCGACACTTACGCAAGTATCCGTGCCGAAGTTTTTGTGCGCTATGTCGGTCAAAGCGAAGATGCGTTACTGTACCGAGGTAGTACAAAAACAAAAAATTAAATCTATAGACTTAAGAGTACAGAACGATAAAGACGTAATCAAAGTGGTTGCGTCTTTTTTCTACTCCATGGTACTAAAAAAGTCTTGATTTTTTGATTTCTAATCAATGTTGTATTCAAAGTTGCAATCAAAAATTTGTTAAAGATACGACGCTATAACTTCCTATATTATACCCTTATTTCCATATTTAAATCAATCAATACGGCGTTATAAATCCGTATTTTTAACGCCATATATTGATAAACTATAAAAAAGAGATATAAGGAGCATATGATTTGACAGTTTGTCAGGCGGTCGCGAAGCGAGTAAATGAATTATTGATTGAGCGGAAGATGACTCAATATCGGTTAGAGCAGAATTCCGGGATTCAGCACGGAACAATGAATAGCATTATGAGTGCAAAGAATAAAGGCGTAGAATTGAATACTGTTATGATGATCGCTCGCGGGTTTAAGATGAGTGTAATCGAATTTTTGGACGATCCAATATTTAAGTCAGAAGAGTTGGAAATCGAATAAAGAACAACTTTGTTATTTTTGATAGTATATGGAAAAGCGCAAGTAACATGGCTTGCGCTTTTTCTTTTGTTGTGATATAATAGATAAGGATAAAAAGTTTTTAAAATAGCTTAGGGATTGGTTAAGATGATGCAAAAGGAAAGAGAATTGAAAATTGGAAAATCAAGAAAACCCGACTTGCATTGGACAGAGTGAATGAAGTGTTACCAGTCAATCTTATAGACATCTGAATAAGCGGAAGGACGGTATGACTTGGCTATACGAACTCCACACATATCGTTGCGGGGCATATCGAACACCGAAAGTAGGTCAATGTTACAAATTGCCTATCAAGGCCGAGATTCTGGACAACTTAGTCGTGCGTGACGCGAAAAACTTTATGACCACAGCTGACTTTGAAAAGTTATTGCATTCCAACGATGACAGTGTCCATGAAAAAGAAGTTATTCTGTCTGAGCAATTAAAGCGCCTTTCGAAAGAGAAAACGCAGTTGGAAAAAGAATTGCATAAACTTAGGGATGAAGTTTGCAAAGTGATTATGGGCGAAAGTCAATGGTCGCAAAGCGTACTTTCACAGTTGATTGAAACTAAAGAGCAAGAGTTATCCGACACCGTAAAAAAACAGGAGGATATAGAGTTCAAACTGAAAGAGTTTGCTGCGTATTTAGCGGAAAGAAAAGCAAATCTTTCGGAGCTGAACAATTGGGCGGAGCGGTTTGATATTCCGCAGGGCAAGGGCTACGAAAAGGTGGTAGAACAGGTCCGTCGGGAAAAGGCGATCAAAAAGGGACTCCCGCCCGAAAAGAAATAACGGGCGGAACGACAGGAGGAAAACTATGCAGGAAGTGATCACTGCGCGCGGCGTGCGAAAGACGTTTACTCTTTCCCGCAAACAGCGGATGCTCGACAAGACGGGCGCAAGGAAAAAAGTGGCGCTGGACGGGCTGGATTTCACCGCCTACAAGGGGGAGATCTACGGACTTCTCGGTCCCAACGGCGCGGGAAAGACGACGATGCTGCGCATCCTCGCCACCCTCATCCGCGCGGACGAGGGGGAAGCGACGGTGGCGGGTTATTCCGTTTCCGATCAGCCCGAACAGGTGCGTGCCCGCATCGGTTTTATGACGGGCGAGCTCAAACTGGAGGACTTTTTCACGCCCGCCTATCTCTTCCGATTTTTCGGAAAATTGCACGGAATTGAGGAGGACGTCCTTCAAAAACGTGAACGGGAGCTGTTTGAAAAATTCGGGATAGACAGGTTTGCGGAAGTGAAAGTGGGCGATCTTTCCACGGGCATGAAGCAAAAGGTTTCCCTGGTCATTTCCATCATTCACGACCCCGAAGTCATCATCTTTGACGAACCTACCAACGGCCTGGACGTGCTCACCGCAAAGGTGGTCACCGACTTTTTGCTCGAACTCAGGCAGCAGGGGAAAAGCATCATTCTCTCCACGCATATTTTTTCGCTGGTCGAAAAACTGTGCGACCGCGCGGGCATCATCATCGGCGGGAAAATGGTTCGGGAGGGGACTCTGCCCGAGGTCTGCAATGGAAAAAACCTCGAAGACGCCTTCTTCGATCTGTATAAGGAGGTGACGGGGGAATGAAAAATGCGTTTATCATCATGCGCAAGGAATTTGCGCGCTTTTTCAAGGATCCCCGCCTCGTGCTGGGAACGCTGATTTTGCCCGGACTTCTCATCTTTTTTGTCTATACGCTGCTCGGCTCGGTCTTTTACGAAAAGGAACCTTCCTATACGCTGAAGATCGTCAACCCGTCCGCAAGTTTTGCGGCGCTGTTTGAAGAGCAGGATGCCTACACGCTGGAGGAGGCGGAGGCCTCGCAGGTCGAGGCGATCAAGGGAGAGATCAAAGAGGGCAAGACAGATCTTCTCATCGTTTTCCCCGAAAATTTTGACGCCATTCTTGTCGGCGGCGCGTACGCTCCTCCCGGAGAGGAGGGTTCTCCCAACGTGGAAGTGTGGTACGATTCCGCACAGATGCGTTCCGCAACGGCGTACAATACGGTCGCGGGATTGCTGGATACATTGGAAGATATGGTCAGCAGCCGCTTCGACGTCAACCTTTCGGGCGGCGGCGATCTCTCCACAAAGGCGGAGGCGGAAGCGTCCTATTACGCCATGCTGCTGCCCTTCCTCGTTCTCACGTTTCTGTTCAGCGGATGCCTCGGCATTGCGCCCGAATCCATTGCGGGAGAAAAGGAGAGGGGGACCATCGCCACCCTTCTGGTCACGCCCATCCGCCGCAGCGAACTTGTGATCGGAAAGATCTGCTCGCTTTCCGTGCTGTCGGCTTTGTCTGCGATCAGCTCGTTTATAGGAACTTTCCTCGCCATGCCCAAACTCATGGGCGGTAACATCGGCGATATGTTCGCCGCCTATACGGCAGGGGATTATCTTGCTCTGTTCGCCGTCATGCTTTCGGCGGTCCTTCTGATCGTCTGTATTATTTCTATCTTGTCGGCATATGCAAAGAGCGTCAAGGAAGCCACCGCATTCGCCATGCCCGTCATGGTCGTCGTCATGCTGCTGGGGCTTTCCTCCATGATCTTCGGTACCGTCAAAAATCCTGCGGCGTTTCTCATTCCTGCCTATAACTGCGTACAGATGATGTCGCAGATCTTTTCAAGGGCGCTCTCACCCGTATGCCTTGTCATCACGCTGGCAAGCAATGCGGTGTATATCGGCCTGCTCGTGTTTGCTCTTACAAAAATGTTCAAGAGCGAAAAGTGTATGTTCAACAACTGAAATGGAGAACGGTTATGTCAAACGTTCTTACGGTTTACTATTCGAGAAAGGGGTTCAATTATTGGAACGGTTCCATTGTGGATCTGAAAAAGGGGAATACGCAGATCGCCGCGGAGATGGTGCAAAAAGCTGTCGGCGGGGATCTGTTAGAGATCAGGACGGTCAAAGAATACGCCAGCGACTACCGCGCCTGCTGTGAGGAGGCAAGACAGGAAATGCGCGAAAAAGCGCGCCCGCAGCTGAAAGATCTTCCCGCTTCTTTGGACGGTTACGACATTCTCTTTGTGGGGTATCCCTGCTGGTGCGGAACCATGCCCATGGCGGTGTTCTCTTTTCTGGAAAAGTACGATCTGACAGGAAAAAAGATCGCGCCTTTCTGCTCCAACGAAGGGAGCGGCATGGGGTTCAGCGAACGCGACCTCAAAGAGATCTGCAAGGGTGCGGAAGTGGTGCAGGGGCTTTCCGTTCGCGGTTCCCGCACGGCGGAAAGCGAACAGAAAATTGCGGCCTGGGCGCGTTCCGTTCTGTAAACATTTTAAAGCGAGCGGCGGCTCCCGAACTTCGGGAGCCGCCGCCATTCTGTTTTTATAATCTCGCACGCTCTGTTCCTGCGATTTTCGGGAGCCCTGTCAAAAAAGAGGTCGTGGGTTCGTCCCGCAAAAACAAAAAAGACGAAAGGCAAAACCTTTCGTCTTTTTTGTGGTCGAGGTGACGGGACTTGAACCCACGACCTCTTGGTCCCTAACCAAGCGCGCTACCAAACTGCGCTACACCTCGTCGCTCAAAACAGCATAATCTATTATACATGATTTTTAAAAAAAGTAAAACAATTTACAGCGTATTTTCAAAAATATTTTGATAAAATTTTAAGCGCCCTTCAAAAATTCTTTTTGCCGATGGTTTCGTGAGAAAATAAAAAGAGGAAAAAGAAAAGTCAGCGCACCCACTTTTGCCGAACCCGCGGAAAAAGTTTTTTCGGGAAAGTTATAAAATCCGACAGACGCGCAAGGCTGGAAAAATGGCACAATTTCTTGTTCAGGGCGCGCCTGCAAGGGACGAAGAAGCGGGAGAATACAGGGGGATGCGAGAGAACTTCTTATAAATAAGGAAACAAAGGGGACGTCAAAATTTTCACAAAATCATAACGCGAAGAGGCTTTCATTTCGTTGACAAAATTTATGAAATCATTATAATGTTAGATACCCTAACAATCTGAGGTCTGAAATGGACAAAAGACACATTGGATATGCGGTCAAACTGCTGAACAGACGGTTGGATCAGGTGCTGTCAAACATTCCCGCCATACGGGAAAACAATTCTTTGACGGGGATCCAGACGTGGGCGCTGAACTACCTTATCCGCAACGATACGCGCGACGTATTCCAGAAAGATGTGGAAGCGGAGCTGAAGATCCGCCGTTCTACGGCGACGGAACTGCTCAAAGCGATGGAACGGGGCGGACTGATCCGTCGCATTCCCGTCGACTATGACGCGCGGCTGAAAAAGATCGTTCTGACGGATTACGCCATGGAGATCCGCAAACAGCTGGGCGCGCAGATCGAGCTGACGGAAGAAAAAATGACGGAAGGCTTCACGCAGGAAGAAGTGGAGCAATTTTTTTCGTACGTTGACAGATTGAGCGCAAATCTGGAAAAGTGTCTGTAAGAGGGTAGGGGTATGTGCGCGCAGGGCGTGCGCATAGAAGTAAGGTCAGGTAAAAATTTTTAAAGGAGATATGAGATGATCAAAACACTGGCGAAAAGTATCCGCGAATACAAAAAGCCCTCGATACTTTCACCCATTTTCGTATCCGTCGAAGTCATCTTGGAGTGCCTGATGCCGCTGGTGATCATGCTGTTTATCGCAAAGATCAGTCCCACCAGCGACGCCGTTTCCACGGAAGGCGTAAAGATGTCCACCATTCTCTATTATGGCGGCATTCTGATCGCAATGGCGCTCTTATCGCTGGTAGCGGGTATGTTGTCGGGCAGATTTGCGGCACGGGCAAGCGCGGGATTTGCAAAAAATCTGCGCAAAGATATGTACTATGCCATTCAGGATTACTCCTTCGCAAACATCGATAAGTTTTCCACGTCCAGCCTTGTCACGAGGCAGACGACGGACGTTACAAACGTTCAGATGGCGTATATGATGATCATTCGCGTGGCGATCCGCTGTCCGCTCATGCTCATCTTTTCGCTGGCAATGTCGTTTTCCGTCAACGTCACCATTTCGTGGGTGTTCCTTGCCCTGGTCCCTGTCCTTGCGGCGGTGCTCGTTGTCGTCATTTTCAAGACGCACCCCGTGTTTGAAAGGGTGTTCCACAAGTACGATAACATGAACCGTTCCGTGCGAGAGGATATCAAGGGCATCCGCGTGGTCAAGTCCTTTGTCCGCGAGGATTTTGAAAAGAAAAAGTTTGAAAATGCTGCCGAGGACGTCCGCAAGGACTTCACCCTTGCAGAGCGTATCATGGCGATCAACGCGCCGGTCATGCAGTTCTGCATCTGGCTGTCTTTCCTGCTCATCTTCCTCATTGCGGCCCTGCTTACGAAATCGGGAACGGCGGTAGGGGAAGATCAGATCACCGTGCTCATTATGTACGCTTCCCAGATCTTGTCCTCCGTCATGCAGCTTTCCATGGTGCTCGTCATGATCATCATTGCCCGCACGAGCGCAGAACGTATCGTTGCCGTTCTCAAAGAAAAGAGCAACATCGTTTCTCCCGAAAATGCTGTCAAGGAAGTCAAGGACGGCGACATCCGTTTTGAAAACGTCAGCTTCAAATATTCCAAGGACGCCGAGCGCAACGCGCTGGAAGGGGTGAATCTGCATATTTTTTCCGGTCAGACGATCGGTATTCTGGGCGGCACGGGTTCTTCCAAATCCACTTTGGTCAATCTGATCCCCCGCCTGTACGATACGACGGAAGGCGCGGTCTACGTGGGCGGCGTCAACGTCAAGGACTACGACCTCGAAACGCTGCGTAACAAGGTCGCAATGGTCCTGCAGAAAAACGTCCTGTTCTCCGGCACCATCAAAGACAACCTGCGCTGGGGCAAAGAGGACGCGACGGACGACGAGATGCTGCGCGTGTGCAAACTTGCCTGCGCGGACGACTTCATCCAAGCCTTCCCCGACAAGTACGACACCTTCATCGAACAGGGCGGCACCAACGTCTCGGGCGGACAGAAACAGCGCCTCTGCATCGCGCGCGCCCTGCTCAAAGATCCGAAAGTGCTCATCCTGGACGACTCGACCAGCGCGGTGGATACCCGCACGGACGCCATGATCCGCAAATCTTTCCGCGAAGAGATCCCCAACGTCACGAAGATCATCATTGCACAGCGCGTCTCTTCCGTACAGGAAGCGGACCAGATCATCGTCATGGACGGCGGCAAGATCAACGCCGTCGGCACGCACGAGGAACTTCTGAAAACCAACCAGATCTATCAGGAAGTCTATTATTCGCAGAATAAGGGCTCGGATGCCCCTGCGGAAGGAGGTGCCGATCATGAGTAAGCAAATGCCTGCCATGCAAGGTCGCCCGAAGATCCATTCGTTCAAGCTGCTGGGAAGATTGCTTTCCTATCTGTTCCATTATTATAAGGTCCGCCTGATCGCCGTATTTATCTGCATCATGATCACGGCGGCGGCAGGAATCAGCTCTTCCGTGTTCCTCTCTCTGGTCATCAAGTATGTTATTACTCCTCTTATTCAGGGAACTCCTTGGGCAGAAGTGAGTACGTCGCTCTTTTACATCATCGGCGGCATGGGACTGATGTACGTGATCGCCCTGTGTGCGTCTGTCTTTTACAACCAGACGATGGCCGTCGTTACGCAGGGATTTTTGAAGCACGTGCGTACAGATATGTTTAACAGAATGCAGTCCCTGCCTATCCGCTATTTTGATACGCACACGCACGGCGACATCATGAGTACGTACACCAACGACACGGATGCTCTGCGTCAGCTCATTTCCATGAGTATCCCGCAGGTGTATTATTCCATCGTCGCGGCTCTGGTGCTGTTTGTCATCATGCTCCTGTACAGCCTGTGGCTGATGTTTGTCGTCTTTGTCGGCGTTGCGATCATGGCAGCGGTCGCCAAATATGTGGGCAGCCGCAGTGCAAAGTACTTCATCCGTCAGCAGGCAGTCATCGGCAAGACGGAAGGGTACATCGAAGAGATGATGGGCGGACAAAAGGTCATCAAAGTGTTCTGCCATGAAGAGCGCGCCAAAGAGGATTTCGACAAGATCAACGACGAACTCTGCGACGCGTCCGACAAGGCAAATGCGTACGGCAATATTCTGATGCCTGCCGTCATGAACATCGGTCACTTCGCCTTCGTGCTGGTGGCGATCGTTGCGGGGCTTCTGGTCCTGTTCAAGGTGCAAAACCTTTCCGTGATGGGTTGGGAGGCGCTTTCGGGTGCAGTCATCGCCTCTTTCCTGAATATGTCCCGCCAGTTCTCGCTGAACATCGGGCAGGTGTCCATGCAGATCAACTCGGTCGTCATGGGCCTTGCGGGCGCGGGCCGTATCTTTGAGCTCCTCGACGAGCAGCCGGAAACGGACGAAGGATACGTCACGCTCGTCAATGCGAAGATCGACGAAAACGGCAACATCACCGAATGCGCGGAGCGTACGGGCAAATGGGCATGGCGCCATCCCCACCAGGCGGACGGCTCCGTCACCTATACCGAGCTCAAGGGCGATATCCAGCTGTATGACGTGGATTTCGGATACGTACCCGAAAAAATTGTCCTTCACAACGTCTCCATCTATGCAAAACCCGGTCAGAAGATCGCCTTTGTCGGTGCGACGGGCGCGGGCAAAACGACCATTACCAACCTTCTGAACCGCTTCTACGACATTGCCGACGGCAAGATCCGCTACGACGGCATCAATATCAACAAGATCAAAAAGGCAGACCTGCGCCGTTCGCTGGGCATCGTTTTGCAGGATACAAACCTGTTTACGGGCACCATTATGGAGAACATCCGTTACGGAAAACTGGATGCGACGGACGAGGAGTGCATCGCCGCGGCAAAGCTTGCCAACGCGCACGACTTTATCACGCGCCTGCCCGAAGGGTACAACACGGTGCTCCGTCACGAGGCGTCCAACCTGTCGCAGGGACAGCGTCAGCTGATTTCCATCGCGAGGGCGGCGGTTGCCGATCCTCCCGTCATGATCCTGGACGAAGCGACTTCCTCCATCGATACGCGTACCGAGGCGCTCGTGCAGAAGGGCATGGATGCTCTGATGCAGGGCAGAACGGTGTTTGTCATCGCGCACAGGCTCTCCACCATCCGCAACTCGGATGCGATCATGGTCCTCGATCACGGCAGGATCATCGAGCGCGGCTCGCACGATCAGCTCATCGCGCAGAAGGGCGTGTACTATCAGCTGTACACGGGCGCGTTTGAACTCGAATAAAACTGTATTCAAAAACGGCGTCCCGAAAACGACCAGCTTTCGGGACGTTTTTTCTTTGCTGGGATTGACAAGGGCAGGGGGAGGGGATATAATATTTTTATGGGGGAAACTTCTTTGTCGGAAAAGCGGACCTTTCAGTTTGTCTGCAAATATTTTCTGCTGGTCTCGGCGGTGGCGTTTTTCGGTTGGCTGTTTGAAACGCTCAGCTTTGTCATTCTCTGGCAGCCAAGCGACCGCGGAATGCTCACGCTCCCGTTTTGTTATCTTTACGGGGCGGTGGCGCTTGCCGTTTGGTTCACGCTCGGTACGCCCTTTTCGGGGAATATGGGCAAGCTTTACGCAAAGATGAAAGGGGAACATCCTTCCCGCCTGCGCATCGCTGCCTGTGCCGCCTTGATGTTTGTCCTGTATTTTGCGGCGGTCACGCTGCTCTCCACCCTGGTCGAACTGATCGTCGGTCTCATCTTTATCAAGGGTTTGGGGATGCCGCTGTGGAGTTACAGAAATTACGACCATACTTTTTTGGACATCGTATGTCTGGATTTTTCCCTGCTGTGGGGAGCTTTGATCACATTGGGGATGTGTACGCTCTGGCGCCTGTTCATGTTTGCGGAACAAAAGCTATCCCCGCGCGTGCGCGCCGTTTCGGCAATCGTTCTGGCGTCGCTCGTTCTCTGCGATTTTATCTTTAATTGTACCTATTTTTTTATAACGTGCGAGGAACTGGACCGCAGAGATTTTGACGTATTGGACAGGATCGACGCCCTATTCCAAGAGGTCGGCTTTTAAAATGAGAGGGACTTTTTTGAACGTTTGGAATCGGAAGTAAAGCGCAAGGCGATCTACTCGGACGAGATCGATGCGGCAAAGAAACGGCTGGAAGAAAAGATCTCCGAAATCAAGTCTGTCAGCTGCAAGGAAGTTACCGTCATCAGTCCTATAACCTGGAATCTGGACGAATATTATATCCTCTTTCAGGACTTGTACACGGTGGGCGTGCATTATCACGGGAAGGATTATTTTGCATCCTATGAGAATGAGAGGTTTCCCAAATTCCCGTCGAATATTCCCGCAAAGCCCTGGAGGAAACGGCGAAAAAAATTGAACAGGTCAGGGCGATCTTGAAGAAAAGGCGCAACCGCAGCGTTGCTGTCGGGCTGATCGCTCTGTTTGTTTCGGTCGCGATGTTTGCGGTGACAATTCTGGCCAGATATGCTTTTCAGAACACCGAGCAGTATTCGGTGGGCTGGATCAAGTATTTCACATATTTCCCGAACAGTCTCGTGGCGCTCATCCCCATCGGTTTATTGGTGATCGCTTTCTTCGTCATGCTGTATGAGGCATCTTGCACCATTTCTTATTTAAGAGCTGACCCTTCTCATAAGTCTGTACAGGAGATGCTGGAAATCATAGACTACGATTTCAAACAGAAAAGGGCCTTTTTATATGGAGCCATTGTTATCGCGGCTCTGTATGCCGTCATGCAGGTGATCACCTTTATTTGGGGGCCCGGTTTTCGCGTTTCCATTTCTCCCGAGGAGAGCGAGGGCAAAAAACAGTATCATATGATCAAAGGCGGTTCTGCGTTATGGACGCAATGGAAGCTGCTGCGGCGGCATTATCGGAGAATCTGCCAGCGGAAGAACGGGAGCGGAAATCAACAACAGCTTTTCCGTCGGCGAAGCAGAAGCAAAGACGAAAGGGGAATCTGGGTTCACTACAAGCTCTTCCGTCAGGTTGGGCGGAATAGCCGGTTATGTAAGCAGTTGTGTCATTTCCGGCTGTGCCACAGGCTGCAACCTCACCATAAGCGGCAGAAAAATGAAAAAACATCTGGACATAGGAAGCATTGTTGCGCGAAAGAGCAAGGATTTTGAAAATTGTTTCTGCCTGGATACACAGACGTTCACAAAATATAAGGACGAGTTGGAATTTGACAATACAAATTACAGCAATCAGGTCACCCGAATGACGGCGGAAGGGGGAAAGACGCAGCTGCAATTATTCTGGGACGCAAATTTGTGGTCCTTTGACGGAGAAACGCCCAGGCTTCGCGCATTTGACTGATCAGTGAATCGGACGGGCGAGCTTGCAAGTGAACGCACGGCTTACTGCTGCTTTTACGATGCAAGAAATTCTATAATAGATAAAAACATAAAGCTATTGCATTAAATAAGATTTTTTGATATAATTTGTCATATAAAAGTTATACGGAGGAAATTGGATATGGAAATCAAAATAACCATTAAACCAAGAAATCGCGACTGTTATGCAAATGCGATTTACGATACTGAAAGCAATACGGTCACGATTTTGAAAGAATCAAAAATGAGGGAAAATGAAATACCATCTATTCCGGTAAATGCTCATATTATCAGAGAACAGTTGAAAAAGGGCGGTATTGTTGATCAAAGAGGGGTGTTTTTAGGAGATTACATTATGTCATCTAAGCGGCAAACTAAAACACCGCTTTCTGTTGCCGCTACGGTAATTACGGGTAGGGCTGCAAATGGATTAGTTGAGTGGAAAGTAAACGACGACGGTCAACTCGTTTTGCTCAAAGATTATTTGAAGGATCGCAATTTAATCGATGATTCGGATGCCGACGAGAACTGAATTAAAAGGCAAAATTGGGCTTCTCTATATTGAAGTGAACCCCAAAGTTTGGACAAAATTTAATACAGCTAAAACATAAGAGGTGACATAATAAATGTTGGTCGATATTGAAATTATAAATGACGATTTAGACTATTCCGCAAATGCGGTCTACGATACTACTAAAAAAACTGTCACGATTAAAAAGAACTCTAAAATGCGAAAGGTTCCTACTGGCGCACTTCCTAATAACCCTGACCAAATACGCGCAGATTTGATAAGTCAGCATATTGTTGATTCAAACTACATATTTGTTCAAGATTATGAAATTCCGACCAAACGAGTAGGCAAAACGCCGCTTTCTCCTGCCGCTTCGGTTATTATGGGAAGAAACGCTAATGGATTAATCGAATGGAAAGTAAATGACAACGGCAATATAAAAACAATCAGGAAATATTTGCAAGATCATAATAAATCAATTCCGGAAGATGATGTCGAAGAAGATGATAGCGTGCAAGACCAGGATAGTGACGAACAAGAATCAGCAGAAGGTGAAACTGAGAGCGATGGCGAAATGCAAAGCTCTTCGGAAGAGCTGGCTCAGAATCCTTCTGACAAGCCCAAACAATCACTCTCTGAAGAATTAAAGAAATACCTGCATCAAAACGTAATTTTTTACGGTGTTCCCGGTTGCGGAAAAAGTCATTTCATCGATGATTTGCTCAGCGAAAAGAAGGAAATTGTGGTGGGAGGACGAATCGAAATTAAAAAACAGAAGATGGATGAAAGGTACTATAAACGCATTCTGTTCCACCCCGAATATTCTTACAGCGATTTTGTCGGCCAAGTTATGCCGACGGTGGGAGACAAAGAGCCATATAAGTTTGAGGCGGGACCGTTTGTAGAGATCCTCGCCGACGCCCTCGCCGACGCAGATCATCAATACATACTGATCATCGAGGAAATTAACCGTGGCAATGCTCCCGCTATTTTTGGCGATCTCTTCCAACTGCTCGACAGAAATTCTGACGGTCAAAGCGAATATGAGATCTACAACAAGGCAATCTTACATGAGTTGAAGAAATTGAAAGGGATCGATCGCAAATCAATAGTGCTTCCCAGCAATCTTACGCTCCTTGCGACCATGAATACCTGCGATCAAAACGTGTTCACGCTGGATACCGCTTTCAAGCGCAGATGGCGTATGTGCAGGATCAAAAACAATTTTGATGAGTTTCAGTATACAGCGAAAATCGATAAACTTCCCTTCAATTGGCCCGATTTTGCAAAGGCTGCCAACGATGATATTTTGGACAACTGTAACGACGGCACGGCGGCAGAGGACAAGCTCTTGGGTGCATTTTTCGTCAAGGAAGACGATGTAAAGGATGTGCAGCGCTTTGCCGAAAAGGTTCTCATGTATCTTTGGAACGACGTCGTTAATTACGACAGATCGCGTCTGTTCAATGTGAATAGCTATAAGACTCTCGATCAGGCGATCGGTGGATTTGTCAAGGGCGAAAATGTCTTCTCTTCCAACTGTACCAATCTCAAAAAACTTTACGATGATGCAAAGACTAAGCTGGAACAGGCAAAGTCATCGGAGGAGACGGAATCTGCTTCTGCCGCAACTGAAGAAAATAGTCTGGAAGAGACTGAGCGTATTGAGGAAACTTCAGCAGAAAAAGCTGAGCAGGGCGATAAAGCATAATGGAAGATAAAGTCAAATTTATTGTTCCTGAGGACAAGAGAGAGTACGGTTATGTAGGGTTAAACCTTGAGACGGACAGCGCAAAGTTTGTCTTTCCCTGCCGTTATTTGCCGGATGATGCAGACCGGAATGTACAAAAGGCAGAGGCAAAAAAGTTGCTCCTTCTCATCAAACGTGCGCAGGAGGAATATCTGTTCGGCGGGGATGGCGAGGAGCGGACACAGCTCTTCTCGATGATGTGGCTGATCCGCGATTATATCGATAACGGTTACTATACAGAGACGGAAAGTGTCATGAAGCGTTCTCCCAAGGGTAAGATCGACTGGAAGCACACGATGCGCCATAGTCGCATACTGTCAGATAACGGTAACCTGATCTATCGCGACTTCTACTCCTACCGAAATATGCTCGATGCGGGGAATATACTCACACAAATATATAAGTGCTGCCTTGGTTATTCGGTGAAGACGATCGGGTTTTTATATGGTATCTCTCAGACGGAACGTTCGGTCTTTCAGGTAGAAAGTGCGGGCGACGTAAGCTACATGTGTTTTATTCTGCAGAGGGAACAAAGCAAGACTTTCAATTCCTACAAAAAAGTGATGCTTTTTCATCTGCTCACCATCTTAAAGGGGACACAGGGAAAACTGCATGCAGTCAGTCTTTTAATGCGCGACTCCGAATTTGAATATGTGTTTGAAACGCTCATCAATGAGGTGTTCGGCACGGAGGACGTATCCAAATTTTATAATCAATATTCTTACTTTTTGAAAGATAAAACAGATGACGATGTTCCATATGCAACCTCTCTGTTGCGGCCCGATACGATCATGCAAGTAAATAGACCTGAACATACAGAGCCGGATTACTACGTTATCGATGCAAAATATTATAACTATGGATATTCGCGCAATCAGAAAGATCTGCCGCAGTCCTCGTCCATTACCAAGCAGATAGGGTATAATCATTATCTTTCCGACCATAACGATCGTAAGAAGTATTATTCCGTGTTTCTTCTCCCTACGTCTTTGGAGAATGAACCGATAGAATATGTCGGCTATGCTGCGAGCGAGAAAGAGAAGAATGTGATAGATAAAGTGGCGGTTTGCCTGATCGATTTGAGGACGCTCGTCGATGTGTTTTACGGTACGTCACGACAAGGAATATCACGTGAGGATCTGCGTCAAATGCTTCGTCATATCTTAAGTGAGAATTTTCTTAACCATTGATAAAACAATCAGCAAAAGAGCCGAGCAAGGAATGCAAACCCTTACTCGGCTATTAGTGTCTTTTATGGGTGTTTTCAGCATCGATTTTGCGAACGTTGACGTCCGCGAGGAACTATGCTAACCTACGCCCCCGAAAAAGCAAATTCGGAGGGTTAATTTACTTGGACAATCATCCCGAAGAAATCGCATGTAAAAAATAATACGAACTCCGTTTGAGAGTTCGTATTATTTTCGTATGGCGCAGAGAGAGGGATTTGTAAGGAGCAGGCAAAGCCAGCGACGGAACAGCGATCGTTCGCCATAGGCGCGATCGCGTCACATTATTTCAATGAGGCGATTTTCGGAGAGTGAAGAGCCGTTGCCGCAAGCGTACAGGTTTTGGCAGTGCGCGGAGACGCGCACGAAAAAAGCCTGTCGCCATAATCGGCAACAGGCTTAGTTTTGGCGCAGAGAGAGGGATTTGTAAGGAGCAGGCAAAGCCAGCGACGGAACAGCGATCGTTCGCCATAGGCGCGATCGCGTCACGTTATTTCAATGAGGCCTGTTTTGAAGCGCGATAAGCCGTTGCCGCAAGCGTACAGGTTTTGGCAGTGCGCGTTTCCGCGCACGAAAAAAGCCTGTCGCCACAATCGGCAACAGGCTTAAATCTGGCGCAGAGAGAGGGATTTGAACCCTCGGTACGCTTATGACGTACACACGATTTCCAGTCGTGCTCCTTAGGCCGCTCAGACATCTCTGCAGAAGATGATCTTCATCGCTTGCACAGCATGATAAATTATATCTTATTTTCAGAATTTTGTCAACGGATTTTCTCTCTTTTTGCGAATAAAATTTACGGGAGCGGCGCAGAAATACGCCGCTCCCGCAAACATCACTTTTTGCCGTTCCAGCAATAGGTGCAGCACTTGCAGGCGGGAACGCCCGTCGCCGCAAGCATATCGTCCAGCCTGTTGTAGCGCAGGGAAGTAAACTGCAATTCGCTGCGGATCGCCTCGATCATCGCCGCGTATTCGGGCGAATCTGGATCGGTGTATGCCTGCAGTTTGCTTTCGTAGCCTTCTCCTTCCAGGGCGGCCACCTTTCTGCGGGCAATGAGCTCCAGTTCGGAGGAGGAGCGCGAGAAATTCAGGTACGGGCAGCCGTACAACAGGGGCGGGCAGGCGAGGCGGATATGCAGTTCTTTGGCGCCGCTCCTGTACAGAAAGTCCGCCGTTCCGCGCAGCTGGGTGCCGCGCACGAGAGAATCGTCGATGAGTACCAGCCGTTTGTTGCGGATCATCATGTCCAGCGGAATGAGTTTCATGTGTGCGATGAGGTCGCGCCTGCTCTGGTTTTGCGGCATAAAGGAGCGCGGCCAGGTGTGCGTATATTTGACAAACGGGCGGGTGAGCGGAAGTTTGGAGGCGTTGGCGTAGCCGATGGCGTGCGCCGTGCCGGAATCGGGCAGACCCGCGACGGCGTCGGCGGTGATGTTGTCCCGCTTGGCGAGCATGGAACCGCAGCCGTAGCGCATATTTTCCACATTTTGACCTTCATAAATGGAGGCGGGATTGCCGTAATACACCCACAGGAAGGTACAGATATTTGTTTCTCCGCGCGGCGGGCAGAGGACGTCTACGCCTTCGGCGGCGATAAAATCGATTTCTCCGGGGCCGAGTTCTTTCAGCGGTTCGTATCCGAGGTTGAGGTAGGCAAACGATTCAAAGGAAACGCAGAAGGCGTCCGCCTTTTTGCCGATGACGACGGGCGTTTTGCCGAACTTGTCGCGGGCGGCAAAGATGCCTTTGGAAGTCAGAATGAGGATGGACATGGAGCCGTCGATGGCATCCTGCGCAATTTTGATCCCCTCGGTGATGTTGGCGCCGCGGTTGACGAGGGAAGCGACCAGCTCGGTGGCGTTGATGCTGCCGCCGCTCATTTCCAGAAAGTGTGTCGTACCCTCCTGAAAAGCTTTTTGAACGAGCGCATCGATGTTGTTGATTCGGCCCACCGTTGCAATGGCAAAATTGCCCAGGTGCGAGCGCACCAGCAGGGGCTGCGGTTCGCTGTCCGAGATACAGCCGATACCGATGTTTCCTTTCATCTCGTCGAAGTCGCGTTCAAACTTTGTGCGGAAGGGGGAATTTTCAATGTTATGGATGGCTCGGTTGAACCCGTTTGCGCCATAGACGGCCATGCCGCCGCGCCGCGTGCCGAGGTGGGAATGGTAATCCGTTCCGAAAAACAGATCAAAGACGCAATCTTTTTTTGAGACAACTCCGAAAAAACCGCTCAAAACGTTGACCTCCGTAAGTACAGAATTTATGTAAAAAAGACTTTTTTATTATAGCATACTTTTTTCGAAAAGTCAGCCAAAACGGAGGTGAGAAAAATTTTTTACAGGCCGAATTTTCCGGACAGGGGATCGCGGAACAGGAAGATATGAGGGGGAAAGAGGGTGAACGTTGCAAAGCAGACGATCAGGACTGCAATGCCTGTAGCGGCGAGGATGCTCGCGTATTTTGGCATGGACGCGGCGCATAGGATAGGGTAAGAGAGGGCGAAGGCGGCGGCGACGCTGACAAAATAAATGGCGATGTCGGCGGCGAGAAAGGATGTCCCCGCAACGGACGTGTACGAATAAAAGAGAACGGGAATGAGAATGACGGGGACGATCAGCGCGGCAAAGCAGGCGACGAGACAGCCGGGACTTTTCAAAAAGAAAGCTCCTGTAAAAAAGAAGAGCAGGGTGGGGAAAAAAGCAAGTTTGAGGTGTTCCCAGGTGCTCTCGTTGGCGGCGAAAAAGAAGCCGACGATCTTGTTGTTCCCGCTCCATTCGTAAAAAAAGTGGGACAGGGCCCCCAGCAGGGAAACGAACAAAAACCCTGTCAGACAAAAGAAAAAGATTTGTTTGTTCATGCTTCTAACAAATGCGGAAGAAAGGGGATGTATTCCGGATTTTTTTTATTCCGCGCCGAAAATGTCTGTATTATTTTGGCTTTCGTCGGCTCGGAAAACAGGGAAAAAACTTGCCGTTCGGCGTATTTTATGGTAAAATAGCGTATCGGAGGAAAGAACAGTGGAAAAGATAGCGAGCTTTACGGTGGATCATCTGCATCTGAAAAAGGGACTGTACCTGTCCAGACAGGACAAACAGGGAGACGTTACCGTCTCCACCTTCGATCTGCGCTTTACGGCGCCCAACCGCGAACCTGTCATGGATACGCCCGCCGTTCATACCATCGAACATCTGGGGGCGACCTTTCTGCGCAACGGCGCGAGGAAGGAGGAGATCGTCTATTTCGGGCCGATGGGGTGTAGGACGGGGTTTTATCTCGTGATGTTCGGCGATCTGAAATCGGAGGACGTCTTGCCGCTCGTCTTGCAGATGTGCGATTTTATCCTGAATTTTGAAGGGGAGATCCCCGGCGCAAAGGCGGAAGAATGCGGGAACTATCTCGATCAGAATCTTTCGGAGGCAAAATATTACACGCGGATTTATCGCGACGCGCTCATTTCGGAGAAAAATCTGCGTTATCCGCAGGCGTGAGCCAAAAAAAGTCAGGCGCAAAATTTTTATCATCTCTTTACTTTTTGCAATGTGTATTGTATAATAAAAAAGGAATAAAACACAGGAGCCAGGCATGAAAATTTTAGTGATCGGCGGCGTTGCGGCAGGCACAAAGGCCGCGGCGAAGCTGAAACGCGAGAATCGCGCAAACGAAGTGAAAGTTCTCACAAAGGGTGCGGACATTTCCTATGCCGGGTGCGGATTGCCCTATTATGTGGGCGGAATGATCGGATCCCGCGACGAACTCATCGTCAACACGCCGCAGAAATATATGGGACTGACGGGTGCGGAAGTGGTAACAGGGTGCGAAGTGACCGCCGTAGATCCCGTTGCCAAGAAGGTAAAAGCCGTCAGATACGGCGAAGAATTTGAAGAATCTTACGACAAACTTATCATCGCCACGGGCGCGGTGCCGTTTGTTCCCGACCTGCCCGGGAAAGACCTTGCGGGCGTTTACTGTATGCGCACGCCCGACGACGCGACGGGCCTTTTGGAATACGTCAAAAAGAATTCCTGCCACAGCGCAGTCATTGCGGGCGCAGGGTTCATCGGCCTGGAAGTGGCGGAAAACCTGAAATCGCAGGGGCTGAGCGTCACCGTCATCGATGCGGCGCCGCAGGTCATGCCCAACGCGTTCGATGCGGAAATGGCGGACTACGTCAAGCGCAATCTCAAGGACGCGGGAATGCGTATTCTCACCAACACGAAGATCCTTTCCGTGCTCGGCAAAGACAAGTCGGAAGGGGTGCAGACGAGCAACGGCGAGATCAGGGCGGACGTCACCGTCCTTGCCATCGGCATCCGTCCCGCAACCGATTTCCTTGCGGGGACGGGCCTGGAAATGGTCAAGGGCGCCATCGTCACGGACGAAAAACTGCAGACCAATCTGCCCGACGTGTACGCCGTGGGCGATTGCGCGCTGGTACATAACAGAATGAGCGGCAAGCCGATGTGGTCGGCGATGGGCTCCACCGCCAACATTGCGGCGCGCGCCATGGCAAAGGCGATGTCGGGGAAAGAGAGCGTGTACAAGGGTGCAATGGGGACGGGCGTTGTCAAGCTTCTGCCCGAACTCAACGCGGGCCGCACGGGCTATACCGAAGCCCAGGCCAAGGCGGAAGGGTACGATCCCGCCACCGTCGTCTGCGTGACGGACGATAAGGCGCACTATTACCCGGACGCATCTTTCTTTGTCACCAAGCTGATCGCGGACAAAAAGACGCACCTGCTTCTCGGTGTTCAGGTGATCGGCGCGGGCGCGGTGGACAAGATGGTGGACATTGCCGTGACGGGCATTGCGGCGGGCATGAAGATTGAGGATTTCGACACGCTGGATTACGCGTATGCGCCCCCGTTCTCCACGGCCATTCATCCGTTCGTGCAGGCGTGCTACATTCTCGAAAACAAGATGAGCGGGGAGTTTGAAACCTTTACCCCCGCGGAATATGCCGCAGGCGCGGCCAAGGATTACCGCGTGATCGACGTTCTGCCCGAGGCGGGGATCCCCGGCGCAAAGTGGGTGAACCTCGGCGCGGTGAACGGTCCTCTGGAAGGCATCGGAAAGGACGAAAAACTTCTCCTCGTCTGCGCGAGGGGCAAGCGCGGCTATTTCCTGCAGAACAGGCTGAAATTTTACGGATATACAAACACGCGCGTGCTGGAAGGCGGCATCACGTTCAACCGCGTGAAAGTGGAATTTGCGGGCAAAGCTCTCCCGCCGGAAGAGATCAAGCGCGTCAAGGCGCTGGGCTGCCTGTGGGATAAACGCACCGTCGACCGCTTCAACGTGCGCGTCATCACCCGCAACGGCAAGATCACCTATAAAGAGCAGTGCGCCATCGCGGAAGCCGCCGAAAAATTCGGTTCGGGCGAAGTGACCATGACCACCCGCCTCACGCTGGAAATTCAGGACGTGCCGCACGACAAGCTGGATGATCTGTTCGAGTTCCTGCACGCAAACGGGCTGGAAACGGGCGGAACGGGCTCCAAGGTGCGCCCCGTGGTGTCCTGCAAGGGCACGACCTGTCAGTACGGCCTAATCGATACTTTCGCGCTCAGCGAAAAGCTGCACAAGCTCTTCTATGAAGGGTATCACGACGTCGCTCTGCCGCACAAGTTCAAGCTTGCTGTGGGCGGCTGCCCAAACAACTGCGTCAAGCCTAACCTCAACGATCTGGGCGTGATCGGACAGCGCATTCCCGAACCCGATCTTTCCAAGTGCCGCGGCTGTAAAGTGTGCCAGGTAGAAAAGACCTGCCCGATGCACGCCGCATCCGTCAAGGACGGAAAACTGGTCATCGACCAGAGCGTGTGCAACAACTGCGGGCGCTGTGTCACGAAATGCCCGTTCCACGCCAACGACGAAGGAACGTACGGGTATAAGATCTACATCGGCGGGAGATGGGGCAAGAAGGTGGCGGAAGGCCGCGCGCTTTCCCGCATCTTCACGACGGAAGAGGAAGTCATCGAGATCGTGGAAAAGGCGATCCTGTTCTTCCGCGACGAGGGCATCTCGGGCGAACGCTTTGCCGATACCATTGCAAGGCTCGGGTTTGATTATGTGGAGGACAAACTTCTCAACGGCAAGGTAGACAAGGCTGCCGTCATGAAAAAGAACGTCGTCGGCGGCGCAACCTGCTGACGGACCTAAAAAAGCGGGCGAAGGCATCGACCTACGCCCGCCTTTTGTTTTTCTGCGGAATGGGATATTTTCGGTACATTGATTGTCGTATAATAAGAGGGAAGAGAGCGCGTCCGAACCGCTCGGAAGCGCGGACAGAAAGAGAGGAACAAATATGAGCGAAGTGAGTTTTGAATCCAAAAAGCTGGCGCCCCTGCGCATTCTGGAAGTGCTGGAAAAATACAGCGATGAAAACCACATTCTGACGCAGGCGGAGATCGCCGAAAAGCTGGACAGAGAGTACGGGATCGTGCTGGAACGCAAGGCGGTGGCGAGGAATCTCAAACTTCTGGAAGACGCGGGCTTTGAATTCGGTACGGGCAAGGACGGCCGCGGCGTGTATCTTTTGTCCCGCCATTTTGAAGAGGGGGAGCTGAGAATGCTCATCGACAGCGTCGCCTTTTCGCGGCACATTCCCGAAAAGTATGTAAACGACCTCGTCGAAAAACTCCGCAGTCTGGGAAGCGTGTATTTCGGACGCTCGTTCCGCGCGGTGCAAAGGGCGGATATGTTGTACCGTTCGCAGTCGAAAGACATCTTCTATATCATCGAGAAGCTGGGCGACGCCATCGCCAACGAAGTGCAGGTCAGCTTCATGTACAACGAGTACGGCACGGATAAAAAACTGCATCCCGCCTGGAGCGCGCCGCAAAACGTCAATCCGTACAGGCTGGTCGCGGTCAACAACTATTATTATCTGCTGGCAAATATCGATCAGTACGACAACCTTGTCAGCCTGCGCCTGGACAAGGTGACGCAATTTGCGCTCACCTCTCTCCCGCGCAAAAATATCCGCAACACGTCGGCGGGGCCCGTGTGCATCGGCACCTATCTTTCCGCCCATCCGTATATGCTCACGGGGGAACCCGTTCACGTCGTGGCGGAACTCGCGCGCGACAGGGTCGGCCTCGCCATCGACGCCTTCGGCGAAAACTTCACCCTGACCGACAGCGGCAAGGAAACGGTGACCGTTTCGGTCAGCGTCAACGAGGAAGACGCCTACCTTTGGGCCATGCAAAACGGGGACGTTGTCGAAATTCTGGAACCGCAGAGCCTGCGCGACCGTCTGCGCCTTGCCGTGGGGAAGATGCGCCGCAAGTATCTGAAAACGGACGCGGACGCTTACGGGGAAGCGGTGGAAAGCGCGCGGCACAACGGAAATCTCAGCCTTGTCGGCGTTCCTGCCCGCGGCAAGTTGGCAAGGGAAGGGTTCGGGCGGCTATGGCGGCTGGAGCTCGTCGATACGGATGTAAAGGATATTTCCTTTGCCGCTGCGCGGAAAGAACTGAAAGTGTTTATCGCGGCAAACTGTCCCGCCGCCGATTTCTCCGCTTTGGCACAGCTTCCCTTGCTGAAAAAAGCGGAGATCCGCTCGACAAATCTCTCCGACCTTGGATTTTTGCGCGGGAAAAAGCTGGAGCAGCTCATCCTTGCGGAAAATCCCGTTGCCGATTATGCGCCTTTGTATGAGATGACGGGGCTCTCCTACCTGACGACGGGCAGTTTTACCGTGCAGAAACTCGATCTGGAGCGCCTGCGCGCCATCTATCCCGGCATCAGAATCAGCGTCGACGAGGAATTGGAATGCTGCGATTCGGACAGTCTGACGAGGAAGGAAGAACTTGACTATCCGTACAATTTCGTGAGGGCTGTTTTCGGTTGGGAAAATTTTTCCGCAGACACAGAGGGGCTGACCGCCTTTTTGCAGGAACATATTCCTTACCGCCTTTCCGAGGAAGAAGCGCAGGTATTTTTCGGGAAATTTCGGGACGGAAAGACGCTGGCGCAGATCGCCGTGCAGAGGGGCGTTCCTGCCGTGTTTGTCTCGGCTGACTTTGCGCGCCTGCTCCGAAAGCTGCGGCATCCCGGTTCGTCCAGGCTTATCCGAAAGTATATTCAGCAAGAGGACTGGCAGGAAGAATAAGAAGAGGTAAAAATGAACAAAGAGGACAATAAAATGCCGCAGCTTCCGCTCCCTGCGGAAAGTATTTTTCATTGATCTGCGGACTTCCCGATTCGGAAGGGCCTCAATGGAATGCAGGGCGGTATTTCGGCTGTCCGTTGCAGGCCGAAAAGCGTTCTTCCCGATAAAAAAAGACAGAGGCTTGTGATATGCACCTCCAAAAGTCTGTCCAACTTTTGGGGTGCATATCAAAAGGGTGTCCTTTTTTTGGTGGGGACGGTAAGTATTTGCCGAAACCCCACAGGCGGGGCCCCCTCGGCAAGGCGTCGGGCGCTGCCCTCGCGCGAACGACGCGCGGATAATTTCTCTTTCTGTCAGTCTTTCTTTTCGGCGCGCGTAGTTCTCGTCTGCCCCACAACAAAAAAGGAAAGTCCAATTTTTGGACTTCCCTTTTTTGTTGGTGGAGTTGTTCCGTCCAAATCCGAACCTAATTCGGCGGTGATTTCGTCTATTGTGGCTGTTTTTGAGCCGTCTTTGTAGTTAATTGTGAATACCACCTTGTCATCATAGACGAACACGGCGTTCACAAAGCTCTCGACGAGCCGTTTTCGGCTTGTAACGTCCGTCAAATCTACATCGCGGAATTTGCTTATCCAAAAGGCAATGTGTTCCTTTGTAATCTTTGGCTTTTGCAGTTCTTCGCTGTAAATGGCGACTTTGATCTCTTCTCTTTCCTGCTCCAACGCTTCCAGCCGCTCTTTGGTGGAGGGAGTAAGTATGCCATGCTGTATGGCGTTGAGCATGTTCTGTATGCCGGTTTCGATCTCTTTCAGACGAGCATTGAGCTGCGGCAGCTTGGAGCTCTCTTGCGCAAGAATGTTCAAGATCGCGTCGGCAATATGGTCGATGAGTTCGTCGTCCATGACAATTTTCATGATATAATGAATGACGGCGTCTTAGATCCAATCTTTCTTTACGGGCTTTTTGTCGCATCCCATCTTGCGCTTGGCGTGGGAACACTTATAATAGCGATGAACGGTTCCCGTATGGCTCTTGCCGCTTTCTCCGACCATGAACGTGCCGCATTTACCGCAAAACAATCGCGTTGTCAAGATGTAGTCGTCCTCCGCTTTGCGCATGGCAGGAGCCTTTTGATTTCTCGCCATGATCTCCTGTACGCGATTGAACAGCTCTTCGGAGACGATGGGCGGAATGGCGTCGGGGATTATCATATCGCGGAATTTGTACTCTCCGATATACCGCCTGTTTTTGAGAAGGTAATGGACGACGTTGAGCGTGATCTTGTTTCCCTGCGTTGTGCGGATGCCGCGCCGCGTCAGGTCTTTGGCAATGTCGGTCATTCTTTCGCCGTCCGCATAGCGGGTAAATATTTCCATGACGACGGGAGCGGTCGTTTCGTCGATTTCCAAACGCTGATCTTTCATGCGATAGCCGAACGTCAGACCGCCGCCGTTCATCTTGCCCTTTAAGGCGTTTTCCGTCAAGCCGCGCCCGATTTTTTCGGAGAGATCGACCGAATAGTATTCTGCCCAGCCTTCTAACAAGTCAAATGGACATAAAACTTATTTTAGGGTTTTAAGTTGTCAGACGGATAAAACCGAGTCGATGTCGATCTTATAATA
>DXFX01000017.1 GCA_019114245.1 Candidatus Borkfalkia faecipullorum
CGTGCGCCGTCTCCTGCAGGGTGAGCCCGCGCTTGCGCACGAGATAGTCAATGATATAAGTGATGACTTCGGTATCCGTCTGCAGCGTGCATTTGTAACCGAACATCTCTATATAGCGGCGGTTGGCGTCGTAAGAGGAAATCTCCCCGTTGTGGACGATGGAAAAATCCAGAAGTCCGAACGGGTGCGCGCCGCCCCACCAGCCGGGCGTGTTGGTAGGATACCTGCCGTGGCACGTCCAGGCATAGCCGGAATATTCCTCCAGCCTGTAAAACCTGCCGATGTCCTCGGGGAATCCGACGCCCTTGAAAATGCCCATATTTTTGCCGCACGAAAAGACGTACGCGCCCGCGATCCTCACGTTGATGCGGTTGGCACAGCGCACGACGTATTCGCGCTCGTCCAGATGGCTGTCCGCAAGTTTGCGCGAAAGCGGCGTGACAAAATACCGCCAGATGAGCGGTTCGTCCGTGACGGTGGGGATTTTGCGCGTCTGGATCTCCGAAGAGTAGGCAATTTCAAAATGCCTGCCCAGAAACGCCTCCGTTTCCGCCTGCGCGCTCTTCCCGTCATAGAACAGATGGAACGCATAAAAATCCTTATAGTGCGGGTAGATCCCGTAGCCCGCAAATCCGCCGCCCAGCCCGTTGGAACGGTCGTGCATGACGGAAATGGAGTTGATCATACACTCCCCGCTCATCGGCTTGCCGCTGCGGTCGATGATGCCCGTCACGGCACAGCCGGAGGGATTTCTGAATTGTCCTTCTCGCAACAACATGGCACTCTCTCCCATAAAAGATTTGCGCCCGCGAAAGGCGCCTGCTGATTTCCATATTATTATACTGGATTCCCTGCCCTATCGTCAAGCGGCGGGTGATAAAATGAATTTTCGCCATTTTGAATACAGGGTATAAGGAAAAGTTAAGTTTCCCTTGCAAAAGTTTTTTCCCTGTGGTATAATGGAGCAAATTGTAAAGGACTGTACAATATGGCTGCTGTTATGATCGGGAGTTTTTCCCTCTACGAAATTGCGATGTACTTTTTTCTGTATGCCTTTCTGGGCTGGTGCTGTGAAGTGATCTACGCCACCCTG
This sequence comes from Candidatus Borkfalkia faecipullorum, assembly GCA_019114245.1. Lineage (GTDB taxonomy): Bacteria > Bacillota > Clostridia > Christensenellales > Borkfalkiaceae > Borkfalkia > Borkfalkia faecipullorum. The sequence continues at coordinate 1,094 of DXFX01000017.1, forward strand.
AAAACGGGGAAGTTTGTCAACCGCGGATTTCTCAACGGCCCCGTCTGCCCCATTTACGGCACGGGCGTCGTGTTGCTGCTGCTTGCACTCACCCCGCTGCGGGACTATGCGTGGGCGGTGTTTCTCGCGGCGGCGCTGATCTGCTCGGCGCTGGAATTGATCACGGGCTTCGTGCTGGAAAAGCTCTTTCACAAAAAGTGGTGGGATTATTCGGACAGGCATTTCAACCTCTGCGGCTATATCTGCCTTGAAATGAGCCTGTTATGGGGCGTGGCGGCGCTGGCGGTTTTGTACGCCCTGCAGCCGATGTTTGCCGCGCTCCTGCACAAGCTCCCGCTGACGGCGGGGTATATCCTGCTCGGCGTCTTTGCCGCCGCCCTCCTCACCGACCTCGTGTTCACCCTGTTGCAGATCTCCGCGCTGGGCAAAAAATACAGGGAACTGCAAAAGATCAACGCGGCCCTGCGCATCGGTTCGGACAAGCTGGGCGGCGCCCTCTCCGACATGACGGCAAGGAGCGCGGAAAAGCTGGGCGAACTGAAAGAGAGCGGCGAACAAAAGCTGGACGACCTGCGCCTGAAAAACGCCAGGCGCACGGACGCGCTGTACGACAAAATTGAAAAGAGCAGGCTTGCCAAAGCCTTCCCCTCCCTGCGGCCTTCCGCCGAACGCAGGGAAAAACTCAGGGAAAAAATGCGCGAACTGGAAGAAAAAAGAAAGGAGCGGTAAACCGCTCCCCGAAAAGATCCCCTTGCACACCGCAAGGGGATCTGTTTATATAGAAAGAAGAATGTCCCTCAGCTGCAGAAAATTTTCCGCAAAGAGGTTTGCTCCCGCCGCGATCAGCTGTTCGCGCGAACGGTACCCCCACAGCACGCTGACGCAGCGCATTCCCGCGTTGCGCGCCGTCTGCACGTCCGTGTCCCCGTCCCCCACAAACACCGCTTCCTGCGCGGATACGCCCAGCTCCTTTAAGACCATGAGCGTGGACGCGGGGTCGGGCTTGACGGGAATGCCGTCCCGATTGCCGAAAATGACGTCGAACCCGTAGGGAGCAAGCAGGGTGTTCCCCAGCTCCGTCGCCGCTTCCTGCGATTTGTTGGTGACGACGGCAAGCTTTATCCCCGCCGCCCGCAGGGCGTCCATACACTCCGACTCCCCGTCAAAGGGCTTGGTCAGTTGGTTTTTGCAGGCAAACAGAATGGGACAATAGATGGTTTTATAAAAATATTCCGCCTGCGCGCGCTTGTTTTCGGGCAGGGCCGCCTGCGCATAGCGCAGTCCGCCGTGACCCACGTATTGCCGCGTCTGTTCCGTCGTGATCGTCGGACAGCCGAACTTTACGAGCGCCTCGTTCATGCAGGCGTTGAGATCGGGCAGCGTGTTGAGGAGCGTTCCGTCCAAATCGAAAATGACAGCTTTTACCATGATCACATCTTTTCGGGCACGCCGATCCCGAGCAGTCTGAGAGCGTTTGTGAGGGTGACGAGCGTGGCCTGCGTGAGCGCCAGGCGGAAATTGCGCGTGTTTTCGTCCCCCGCGTTGAGGATAGAGCAATCGAAATAAAATTTATTGAACAGCTGGGAAAGATCCACCGCGTAGCGCGCCACAAAGCAGGGCTCGTACTTTTCCAGAGCGTCGTGCAGGGTGGAAGGGAAATCCGCAAGCTTTTTGACCAGCTCGAATTCCTGCGGGACGACTTCGCCGACGCTGTATGTTCCGCCCCTGCCGCCCTTTTCCAACACGCTGTTCGCGCGGGCGCAGGTGTATTGCACGTAGCAGGAAGTTTCCCCTTCAAAATTCAGAACTTTGTCGTACGAGAAAGTGACGTCCTTGATCTTGTTGTTGTACAGCGCGCCGAAGATGACCGCGCCGACGCCCACCGTCCTGGCGATCTCCTCTTTGTTTTCGAGGGAAGGGTTCTTTTCGGCGATGATGTCGTGCGCCTTTTGCACGCATTTTTGGATAACGTCCTCCAAATATACGACCTTCCCCTTGCGCGTGGACATGGAACCGTCTTCCAGAGAGACCATGCCGTACGCGACGTGAACGAGGTCTTTCGCCCACTCCTTGCCCATGAGTTCGAGC
>DXFX01000018.1 GCA_019114245.1 Candidatus Borkfalkia faecipullorum
AGTTATGTATCAGCTTTTTTGTGATTCCAACTGCGAATTGTGGCATACCGTCGCGGCGGAATACGGACTCAAAATCATCCGTATGCCTTACGTGCTGGACGGAGTGGAGTACTATTACGATCTCGGAGAAAAGACGGATTTCAAGCATTTTTACGAGCGTATGCGTGCGGGAGCCGTTCCTACCACGTCGGCCATCAACGAGCAGAATTATATCGACTACTTTGAACCTGTCCTGCAAGAGGGAAAGGATATTTATTATATCACCTTTTCGCACAAGCTTTCCGCCACGTTCGAGAGTATGGACAGGGCGATCGCCGCGCTGAAGGAAAAATATCCCGACCGCGTCATCCGCACCTTTGATACAAAGGCGATCAGCCTCGGAAGCGGATTCCAGGTGCGTTATGCAGCTGAAAAATACAAGGCGGGCGCTACCATGGACGAGCTGGAAGAGTACCTCACCCACCTGCGCGAGCATACCATCGTCTATTTTGTCGTGGACGATCTCGTCTATCTCAAGCGCGGCGGCAGGATCTCGGCCGTTACGGCGGCAGTGGGGAACCTGCTCAACATCAAGCCCATGATCTCGATTCTGGAGGACGGCTCTCTGCAGAGCGTGGGCAAGATCAAGGGGAGCAAGCGCGTGTTTTCGGAGTTTGTCAACCTCATGCACAAACACAATGCCAACACAAAGGATTACCGCATTGAGATCATGCAGGCGGACTGTCCCGAAACGGGCGAAGCCTTTGTCGAAGTGCTGAAAAAGGAATTCGGGGAAGACATCACGTACGATCTGCAGATCGTAGGCCCCGTTATTGCGTCGCATTGCGGGCCGGGAACGCTCGGACTCATCTTCTACGGCGACCGCTGATCGGATGAAACGCATTCTTGCCTTTGTCTTGTTGTTTGCGCTCTGTCTTTTGGGAGGGTGTGCAAAGCAGCCGTCTTACTTTGTCGAGTTTACCCTTTCGCAGAACGCCTATTCGCAGGGTGTAAAACTATCTCAAAGCCAACTTTCCGAACTGCGGGGAGAGGTCTCGGAGCTCTTGCATGAGATCGAGTCTCAGGTCAGTACGGAAATCGAGGGGAGCGATCTTTCCCGCATCAATGCCGCCGCGGCGGGGGAGGAGATCGAGGTAGGCGAACATACCGCGGCAATGCTGGAGATCTGTTCGCGCCTGTACGAAAGGACGGGCGGAGCTTTTTCTCCCGCTCTGTACAACCTCTCTCAGCTTTGGGGATTTACTCCCGAGTTTGAGGGAAAATACTCAGTTCCGCGCCCCGAACCTTCCGCCGAGGCGATCGCGGAAGCGCTTGCAGACAGCTCTTTTGCCGACATCGAGATCAGCGGAAACGTCGTCGTAAAACATAACGGCGCGGTAAAACTGGATCTTGGCGGGATCGCAAAGGGGTACATGAGCGATTGCGTCCGCGAACTCATCGGACAAAAATATCCGGATTATTGCGGCACCTTTTCGGTCATGTCCAATGCCGTGCTGATGGGGCAAAAACAGGAAGATGCCGCGGGATTGGGTTATACCGCCACGCTGGAAAATCCGCGCGCGCAGGTCACGGGCGGGGCAAGCCCCAACGGCGCGCTGTACTTTACGGGGCTGTCGGACACGGCTGTCAGCACCAGTGCGGACAATTACCGCTTTTACGTGTACGGGGATACGATCTATAAACACATCATCGATCCGTTTACGGGGAAGCCTTCGCAAAACGGCGTCATTTCCATCACCGTGCTCGTGCCGCTTTCGCAAGAGAATGCGGGAGCGCTGGCAGACGCCTGTTCTACGGCGGGCTTTTGTATGCCGCTCACGGATGCGCTGGAATTTTATCGTTCTCTCTGGGAGGAATGCGGTATCGGCGCCGTCATCCTGACCTCCGATTTTTGCTATGAGGTGATCGGGAATTATCATGTTTTACAGCCGAAGGAATATGCGGCGCTCGTCCGCCCCGAACTCGCAGACAGCGTGGAAAACGTCTTTACATTGAGGGAAGGGGAAGCGACGGATACAGTCGTCCCGGACGAACGCGAAAAAGAGTATATTTCTCTGTTTACGGAAAAATAAGATCATGGACAGAAAAGAAAAGATCGATTGCATACGAAGACAAAAATACTTTGTATGGGGAGACGTCGCCGTTTTTGCGGCGGCTGCTGCGCTTGTGATCCTCTTTTTTTTGCTGTCTTTTGTCAATTCTGCGGCGCAGGGGGAGACTTTTTCCGTCCTGTACCGCGGGGAAGAGATTTTCCGCGCGACACTTGCGGAGAATGCGGACTACGTGTTCTACATCGAAGGTACTGCGGGCAAAGTTACATTGTACGAAGAAGGGAGAGTTTATTCCGATTACAACGTCATTTCCGTGCGGGAGGGTAAAGTCGGCGTATCCGCGTCGGACTGCCCCGATCACACCTGCCGTTATTTCGGAAGTATCGCAAAAGGGGATATTCTCTGCCTGCCGCACGATCTTCACATCCGCATCGACGGCAAGGGGTTGGAGACAGACGTATGAAAATTTCAGCAAAGAGAGTTGCCGCGATGGGGGTACTTCTTGCGGCGGCGTGTATCGTTTTTCTGATCGAATCTCTCGTTCCGACGCTCTTTCCCATGGCGCCATACGTAAAGATAGGGCTGGCAAACGTGTTTGTGCTGCTCGTGATCATTTATTTCGGGGCGTGGCAGGCGTTTGTGTTTGTTCTTGCAAAAAATCTCCTTACGGCGCTCATTGCCTGGAGTACTTTCGCTTTTTTGCTCAATCTGGCGGGAAGCCTGTGTGCCTATCTGGTGATGGCGGGGCTTTATGCGGCCGTGTTCCCGCGCGTCAGTCTGATCTCCGTCAGCATTTGCGGGGCAATCGTAAGCAATATAGCGCGCGTCAGCGTGGTCGTCTTGCTCATGCAGACGCCTTCGCTGTATCTGCAGCTGCCGTTTGTTTCTGTTTTTTCCGTTGCAGCAGGTGTGATCGTCGGGGTTTTGACGATTTTATCCGTAAAACACCTGCCCGAAAGATTGACAAATTATAAATAAAAGAATATAATAATAAAACGTAAGCGTAAAATTTCGCCGAATGCAGAGATGGCGGAGTGGTCGAACGCGCACGACTCGAAATCGTGTGTGCTCCCATAAGAGCACCGTGGGTTCAAATCCCACTCTCTGCGCCAAACGAGTATAATCCGAACCTGAAACCGATTTTGATCGGCAGAGCGTTCGGGTTATTTTTATATTTATGACTTTTTCATTTATATAAAATAGGGCTTGCTTTTATATGCAGTTTA
>DXFX01000019.1 GCA_019114245.1 Candidatus Borkfalkia faecipullorum
CAACTCTATTTTACCACAGATTTGTATGAACTCCTTTTTTTCTTTAGCTGTTGCACTTAATAGTATAATTCACCAAAAAAATAAAAAAAGGTTTCCGCAATTCTTGCGGAAACCTTTTTCGTCGGTATTTATGCGATGTTGAGCAGGTCTTCGTACCTGTCTTTATGAAGCGTGACAACCGTGTCGTTGTTTGCGTTGTAACGGATCATCGTTTCCTTGTTGTTGCCGTACTCGGTGACGGTACTGCTCTTCTTGCTCTGGTAGAAGTAATAGGAGAAGGTGCCTTCCGTATTGCGCTCGTTATAATCGAACCCGCCGTACACTTCGCCGCCCGTGTAGACAAAGGAAACATAGATGATGTGCCAGCCGTAATCGGTAGCCACTACGTAATAGTTTCCGACGCCTGCGCCGTCGTTGACGGCCTGCTGTGCCGCATATTCAAATTCTGCAACATAGCTGGTAGCTTCTTCCTTGGCGGCGATGGAATAGCCGAGGTAGGAATTGAGGCAGCCCGTATCCGTGGAGTACGCAAACATCAGCTCGTTGACTGCGGAAATCACTTTATAAGAATTGGTGGTCTTGTCCAACGCGCCGTCCGCGGTAAAGCCGAGGTTGGAAACACTGCCCTTATAATAAATGTTCGCGCTCTGATCGATGACGCCGTTTGCATCTTTCGGGAAGTAGTCCGCCGTCACGGAATAGAAAGTAGAACTCTCTTTGTCCGCGGCGTTCCACTGCGCAAGATTATCAAGCGTTCCGCTGTAGTATTTACCGCTTGCAACGGAGGAATTTTCCGTTACGTAGCCGATGTAGCTTTCCATCTCATCGATAAATCCGTCGATGTCGAGCAGGTTATAGGTGAGTTTGTACGTGCCGTCGTCCTTCTTTTCCGCCGTGCCGTTGAAGGGATATTTGCCTGCATAACGCTCGATCCCCTCGCCGTTTTCCACATAGCTGTCTTTGAAGAACAGGTAGTTGGTTTTGCCTTCCGCACTGTTGTAAGCGTTTTTGTAATAGTCGCCCGTCGCCTCGAAGCTGTAATCTTCACTGCCGTTGAACCAGCTTGCGCGCTGATCTTTCGCCTCAATGGAAGAGAGCAGGCCCGCATTGGTGTTGCGTGCGGCGTAATATTCTTTGGTGCCGTCCGTATAGCGGATGGAATCGAGAAGTTTGGTCTGGTTTGTATTGAACGGGAGCAAAATGTTGTACACAAAACCGAACTTTCTGTTTTTAGGGGAATAGACGACAAACGAAGTGTCCGAAAGGCTGTCCATCGTGGTGGTGAAGGAAGAGCTTTCCGTGGACGCTTCCTGCGAGTTGAGCAGCGTCTGATAGGACTCCTGCAGCGTTGTCGCGCTCATCGTCTGCGCCGCCTTGTAAGCGAGCGTCGCATAGAACTTGTTGATGAGCATCTGCTCGAGCTGGGATTTGAGCTCGGTGGTGAAATAGGAGAGCGCCGTGACGTCCGTTACGTCCTTTTCGTCCTCGCCGATGAGATAGTTCTCACGCAGGGCGTGAATGAACTGCGCATATGCCCTCGAACGCGTATAAGACGTGGAGCCTTCCTTCTTTTCGTATTCGCCGCACTCGGAAGCGCTGTTGGCGCCCGTGTAGATGGCGTAATCGATGCTGCCGTCTTCCTTGGTGGGATAGTATCCGTCGGGAAGAGTGTTGGCACCCGTGGGAGTTGTCCTCGTTTCCGTGCTCGACGTCGTTTCGTCCTCTGCCTTGATGTAGTCCTCTTCATAGGAATCGATGGCAGAGTTGACGGAAACCATGATGACGTACGTGGCGTATTTGATCTCCGCGTCCGTCAGCAGATAGGAATATCCCGCAACCGCCGCTTCGTCGCCCGTCTTGCCCTCGATGGCGCTGAGATAACCGTCCAGGCTGATCTCGCCGTTCATCTTCATGCCGTCGGTGCCGGAAACGTCGACGTATCCGTCTTTGATGGTGACGTTGTCACGGTCGACCAGGACTTCCCCCGCATTGAGATAGTACACCGTTGCAAACTGGGACATGATCTTGCGATCGACCAGATCCTGCATGACCTGTTCAAAGGTAGCGGTATAGCTGTTATTCTGAGAATAATAGTTGTAGCCGTAGCTCATGAAGTAGGCGACAAGATCGCGCTTGTAAATCTCGTCCGTGGTGAGGACCTTGTCCAGCTGATCTGCAACCGTGCTGTTCAGCTCTTCGGAGAGAAGGGAAAAGGATTCCTCCAACGAAGTTTTGTCTTTGCCGAGATTGACTTCCGCAACGACCTGCTGCATATCGCGCTGATTGTCCGTGACGAGAATGCCCATGTCCGAGAAAATGCCGAGACTGCATCCCGAGAACAGACCGAGCGCCAACATCGCCGTCATCACAAGACTTACGATTCTGATGAGTTTTTTCTTCATACCTGAATTTGCTCCGAGTTCTTTTTTTAGAGTCGCAATATAAATTATTATAGCGTATTTTGTGAGGAAAAGCAATCGTATTTTTAAGAATTTCGCGTGAATTTCATGAAAAATTCTCATCCCCTCATGCAGCGGGCGAATTTTCGGCAAATTTAAAGAATTTTGTCATGTCCAGCATCACCTTCCGGGCATCCGCACCGCCCGCAAACTCGATGGCGGGCGCGCGGGACATATCCAGCCGCACCAGGGAAGAATACTTATCCAGCGCGGCGCAAAGCTTCGGATCCGCCAGGCTCTTCACCGAAGGGAGCTCCGCCCTGCCGCCCTTGGCGCTGACCGCGATCTTGCGGATATTGAACTTTGCCGCGTACGCTTTGAGCACCGCTATGACAAGCAGATTGAGCACTTCGGGCGGGATCTTGCCGTAGTTTTCCTCCAAAGACAGGCAGACGCGCTTGTAATCGGCCACGCCGCGGATCTCTGCGATCTGCTTGTAGCAATCCAGGCGCGAGGCGCTCGCCTCGATATAGTTTTCGGGAATGTAAGCGGCCGCGCGGATGTCCAGCTCCGCCACCGTCTGCTCCTCGCCCGTAAGCTCTTCCTGCAACAGTTTTGCGTACAGCTCGTACCCCACTTTGTCCATATGCCCGTGCTGTTCCCTGCCCAGCACGCTGCCCGCGCCGCGGATCTCCAGATCGCGCATGGCGATCTTAAAGCCGCTGCCAAGCTCTGTAAATTCCATGATCGCCTGCAGACGCTTGCTCGCCGTCTCCGTCATCACCTTTTCCGCCTTGAAGGTGAAATAGGCGTGCGCAAGGACGCTTCCGCGCCCTACCCTGCCGCGCAGCTGGTACAGCTGGGAAATGCCCAGTCTGTCCGCGTCGATGACGATGAGCGTGTTTGCCTTGGGCAGGTCGATCCCGTTTTCAATGATGGTCGTGGACACGAGAACGTTGGTTTCGCCGCGGTAAAAGCCCATGATCCCGTTTTCCAGCACCGATTTGTCCATTCTGCCGTGCGCCACGCAGATCTTCCCTTCGGGGACGATCTGTGCGATCTTCGCCGCAAACGAATGGATGCTCTCCACGCGGTTGTACAGGATAAACACCTGCCCGCCGCGCGCCAGCTCGCGCACGCACGCGTCGCGGATGAGCGTTTCCGTCTCCTCCACCACGTACGTCTGCACGGGCAGACGGTTGGACGGCGGCGTGTCGATGGTGCTGATGTCGCGGATTCCCGACAGGGACATATGCAGCGTCCTCGGAATGGGCGTCGCCGTCATGGTCAGGCAGTCCACGTCCGTCTTCATGTTTTTGATCTTCTCTTTGTGCTCGACGCCGAAACGCTGTTCCTCGTCCAGAATGAGAAGCCCCAGATCGTGAAAATTCACGTCCGACGAGAGAAGCCTGTGCGTGCCGATGATGAGATCGACCTTGCCCGCCGCCAGACGGGAAAGAATGTCCTCCTGCTCCTTCGGCGTGCGGAATCGGTTGAGCACTTCGATGTTGACGCCGAACTCGGCAAACCGCTTTTGCGCCGTTTCAAAGTGCTGCTGGCAGAGAATGGTGTTGGGACACATGAGCGCCGCCTGCTTGCCGTTGAGAATGCAAAGGTACGCCGCGCGGAAAGCGACTTCCGTCTTGCCGTACCCCACGTCGCCGCAGAGAAGTCTGTCCATGACCTTGGGCGAACACATATCCGCCTTGATCTCCTCAATGGAAGAGAGCTGGTCCGCCGTCTCCTCGTACTCGAAGGCGGATTCAAATTCGTCCATCGCTTCCGTGTACGGGGAAAAGACAAATCCCTTCTTCTGCGAACGCTCGGCATACAGCTTTTTCAGGTCGAACGCCATCGCTTTGAGAGAGGCGCGCACCCGCTGTTTGACCTTTTCGAACTCCGCCCCGCCGATCTTGGACAGGGAGGGCGTCTCCTCGCCCATGTAGCGGGAGAGAATGTCCATCTGTTCGACGGGAACGTACAGAATATCGCCGCCGCGGTATTCGAGGGCGATGTATTCCTTGGTTCCGTCCGTCGTTTCTATCTTTTTGGTGCCGATGATGCGCCCCACGCCGTGCGTTTCATGCACGGCGTAATCGCCCACCTCGGGCGAGGTGAACAGATCGTTGCGCTTGCGGCGGATGCGCTTTTTCACCGCCGACTTCGTATAGAGCTCGCCCGTGCCGATGACGACGAGTTTCTGCTCGTGCAGGATCAGCCCGCTTTCCAGTTCCTCCGCACTGACCGCCACGCCCTTTAAAAGTTCGAGCGACGCGGGCGGCGCCGAAGAACCGATCCCCTCCTCGTCAAACACTTCGCGCAGTTTGTCCGCGCGCGCCTGCGTGCCGCAGAAAATGAGCACGCGGTACTTGTTCGCGCGCCAGCTGCGCACGTCGCTGATGAGATTCTGAAAACTGTTCAGATATTTTCCGACGGGCGAACAGTGAAGATTGTATATTTTCAGAGGCTGAAAAAAGCGGGTGGACGCGGCAAACGTCTGGAACGCCGCCGCCCGCACCGAATGCAGCAGCGCGTACAATTCCTCGCGTTCGATGTATTGCTCGCGCGTGAACGAAAACGCCTCGCCGCCGCGGCGCAGTAGCGCACAGCGCTCCTCGTGCTCCTTGTACAGGGCGTCCGCCTTGTCCTCGATGAGCTTGCATTCGTCGAAAATATACAGGACGTCCCCGAAAAAAGTTCTGAAATCGACGGTGTTTTTGAGAAGGGGCAGAAGATAGGCCGCCCCGCCGAATGTTGTACCCTCGTCCAGCTTTGCCGAGATCTCCCCCGCAATGCTCAGGGCGCGCTCGTATGCGCCCGCGTCCTTGAAGTTTTTCAGCTCCCCGAACAACACCTCGCGGATGTCTTCGACTTCCTCCCTTTCGATAAAGACGTCCGTGGCGGCGACGATCGTCCACTCCCGCACGGTGGAAAGGCGTTCCCCCGTGAGGAAATTGTACGGCTTGATCTTTTCCACCGTATCGCCGAAGAAATCCACGCGGGCGGGCTCGCCCACCGTGGGATACAGGTCGAGAATGTCCCCGCGCAGGGCAAACTGGCCGCGGTTTTCCACGGAGTTCGTGCGCGTATATCCCAGGGAGATGAGGCGCGCGGGCAGAGAGGAAAAATCCGTTTCCTCCCCCTCCCTGAGAGTTAGGGAACGCACCTCCCGCGGGAAAAGCTGCATCAGGCTCTCCACGTCGCATACGGTGAGCCGCGCGCCGTTCTGAATGCGCCACAGCGCTTCCAGGCGGCGGTACAGCGCGTCCTTGGAGACGGCGTCTTTGTATAAAAGCACTTCGTCCTTGGCGGACAAAAGCGCGACCTCTTCTCCCGAAAAGCCCGCGATCTCCGCCGCCGCACGGGAGGCCGTCTGCGCATTGTCCGTCACATACACCACCCTGCCCTCCGTACAGCAGGCGGCGAGCAGCGATTTGAAGGGAAGATTCACGCCAAAAACCGCCGTCGGCGTGCCGAGGCGGAGGTCGTTTTCGAGGTCGAGAAAATCGCCCCCTAAGTTGTGCGGGTTGAAAAATGCCTTGGGCATATCTTTTCTCCGGAAAAACGCCTTACTGGTTGAAGGCGTTCATCACGTTTTCGATGGTTTCCCCTTTCGCAAAGCGGATGGCCGCATCCGCGGCCCTGCCGCAGGCGTCCGCAAACAGGGGATAATCTTCCTTGCGGATGTCCGCAAGGACGTAGTTGATGATGGGAATGTTGACTTCGGGATCCTTGATCCCGATGCGGATGCGCGGAAATTCGGAAGTTCCGATCTCCCCGATGATGCTGCGCATTCCGTTGTGCGTGCCTGCGCTGCCCGTTGCACGGATGCGCAGTTTGCCCTTGGGAAGGTCGAAATCGTCGTAGATGACCAGCAGTTTTTCGGGCGGGACTTTGTATTTTGCCATCAGCTGTTTTACCGCCCTGCCGCTGGCGTTCATGTACGTGACGGGACGGGCAAGGATCACCTTTTCCCCGCCGACAAACGCTTCCGCCACCGACGCCTCGCATTCCTTTTTTTTGAACTTCACGCCCAGCTTTTCCGCCGCGTCACCCACGGCGAGAAAACCCATGTTGTGAAAAGTCGTTTCGTATTTTTTTTCGGGATTTCCCAATCCCACAATGAGAAACATATTGCCTCGCTCAGGCGGCAGAAGCCGCATCATTCAAAAGACACGAACGCCGCGTTTGAAAAAACGCGGCAGTCCGGAAGATACTTTTTGTTCGATCAGTCGTAAATTTTGGACATCGGTTTGTCGAGATAGACGTTTTCGATGGCGGCTGCAAAGATGTCCGCAACGGAAATGACGGAGATCTTGTCCAGCTTCTTTTCGGGAGGAAGGTTGATGGTATCGAGGACGACCAGCTCTTTGATGGGAGCTTTCTCCAGCCTCTCCATGGCGGGGCCGCTGAACACCGCGTGGGTGCAGCCCGCATACACTTCCTTTGCGCCGTGGTCCATCAGCGCCTGCGCGCCCTGGCAGATGGTTCCCGCCGTGTCGATCATGTCGTCCACCATCAGGCACTTCTTGCCCTCGATGTCGCCGATGATGTTCATGACTTCCATCACGTTTGCCTTGGGACGGCGCTTGTCGATGATCGCCATCTGGCAGTTGAGCTTCATCGCGACGTTGCGCGCACGGGTCACCGAACCGATGTCGGGCGAAACGACGACGAAGTTTTCGTCGATGATCTGTTTTTTCTTGAAATAATTATAGATGGTAGGCCCGCCCAGCAGGTGATCGAGAGGGATATTGAAAAATCCCTGGATCTGTGCGGCGTGCAGGTCCATGGTGAGGACGCGGTCCGCGCCTGCGGCGGTGATAAGGTCGGCAACGAGCTTTGCCGTGATGGGATCGCGCGAGCGCGCTTTCCTGTCCTGACGGGCATATCCGAAATAAGGCATCACAGCCGTGATACGGCCTGCGCTTGCGCGGCGCGCCGCATCGATCAGGATAAGCAGTTCCATCAGATTGTCGTTGACCGGTGCAGATGTGGACTGGATGATGAACAGATCCCTTCCGCGGACGGTCTCATCGATATGGACTGCCGTTTCACCGTCTGAAAAACACCCCACTTCCGCGCCGCCGAGCTCTGTGTTCAGCTTTTTGGCAATGGCTTCCGCCAGCGGGCGGTTGGAGTTTCCCGCAAACAGTTTGATCTCGTTGCCGTGTGTTATCATGTGTACCTCCGAAAAATACTGAGATTGCGGCCATGCCGCATGATTTTACGCGTTACAACGGCTTTTATGAACTTGTAAAAAGCAAAAAAAGCCGGGCAAAATTTTCTTTTTGCCTCCCCCGATTTGCCGCGCCGCAACTTTATAACTCGGCGCCGTTACGGTTGAAAAGGCGGTTTTCCCCGCCCCGCTTCCGTATATATTTATTGTACGGTTTTTCCGCGCAATAGTCAAATGTTTTATGAGGACAAACAAAAATTTATTGCCCTTCTTTTTCCTCTTCTTTTTCCCGCTCCGTTTTCGTGCGGGCGCGCATGGAACGGAAAAACCCCGAAAGCAGCTGCGAACACTCCTCTTCCAGCACCCCGCCCTCCACTTCCAGTTTGTGGTTGAGCAGGTTGCTTTCCGCAAGTTCCGCCGTCATCGAACGCCCCTTCTGTTCGTACGCGCCGAAATAGATCTTGCGCACCCGCGCGTTGAGCGCCGCGCCCATGCACATGGGGCAGGGTTCGAGCGTGACGTACAGGTCGCATTCGGGCAGGCGCCAGCTGTGAAATTTTTTGCACGCGCGGTCGATGGCGTACATTTCCGCGTGCGAGCTTGCCATCTGCGTCTTTGTGCGGCGGTTGTACCCCGAGGACACGATCTTCCCCTCGCACACGATGACCGCCCCCACAGGCACCTCCCCCTGCGCCAGGCCCTTTCTGGCGCGGGTAAGTGCGGCGCGCATAAATTTTATCTTGTCTTCCATAGTTCCTCCGAAAGGCGGCGCACGACGCCGATGTTTTTGGCAAGAATGGGATAAAATTCCCCCTCGCCCAGCGGATGGGAGAGACTGTCCCGCCCCGCCTCTATGGTAAATGCGGGGATCTTCAGCGCGCGGATACAGAAGTCCTTGTATCCTCCGCCGCTGCCCGCAAGGCGCTTTGCCGCATATCCCGTCTCCGCGGCGAGGGCGCGGGCAAGAAGTTCGTCCCGACGCAGGCGCTCCCCCTGCTGAAAGTACTCCCAATAAATCTCCTCTCCCTTGGTATGGTAGGAGATCGTGGCGTCGGGGCGCACGTCCAGCGTAAAGCGATACAGCGCCGCGCTCTCCGGCTCGCTCAGCGGGCGCCTGCCGATGTAGTTTTCAGGCGCGGGCGCGCGCACGTTGCGCACTCCCTCTCCCCAGCCCGCGGGAAAATTGACGTTGAGATCGACGGCATTGCCGTTGGCTTTCCAGAGGGAAAAGGAATTTTCCCCGTTCACTGCGCGCAAAAAACGAGCGCGTTTTGGCGGAAGCTGTTTCAAAAACTCTTCCCCGTACATAGAAAGGAGCGCTCCGTCCGGATCGGCAAGCGGCACAAACCACGCGCCGCCGCGCGTCAGCCCGAACAGGAGATGTTCGGGCGCAAGCAGAGAGGTGACCCATTCCCTGCCGTGTATCCCGTACTGCACGATCAGCTGGGGAAATTCGTGCCTGCCCGCAAACAGCGCCACGATGGGAAGTCCGCACGCGCTTGCGCCGATGATCCGCTTTTCTCCGCCGTAACTTTGGTAAAAACGATAAATTTTCTGCACTGCGTCCATAGAAACATTGTACGGACAAAGCGCAGAAAAGTTGACTTATTTGTGATATTCGCTGCCCGCGTTGATCATAAACGCGCGGTAGATCTGTTCGCAGAGAATGACGCGCATCAGCTGGTGCGGGAAAGTCATGTCCGAAAAGGAGAGCAGAAAATCCGCCGCCTGCTTGACCTTTGCGTCCAGCCCGCAGGAAGACCCGATGACAAAAGTCATTTCCCTGCCCGCGTCGCACAGCTCCTTCACCTTTTCGGCAAGGGCGGGGCTGGAAAGCTTTTTCCCTTCCACCGCTAAAACGATGGTGTAACCGCGCAGCTCCTTTAAAATGAGTTCCCCTTCCTCCGCAAGCGTGCGGCGCTCGGGAAGTTCCCGCACGGTCACCTGCGCGAATCGGGTGAGCCGCTTGCAGTATTCCGCCACCGCGTCCGCATAGAATTTTTCCTTGAGTTTGCCCACGCAAACCAGTGTGATCTTCTGCATTTTCAGCCACCTATGCCGCTCACCAGGTTGATGACCCAGAACAGCGCGCAAAGCAAGATCCCCGCCAGCGCCGCATAGGAAAAGGGTTTGATCTCCCCTTCTCTCTTGCGGTTGCCGCGCTTGTCGACAAAGATAAGATAGGCAAGGGACGCCAGAAGGCAGACCGCCGAGACGACGTAGATCGCGATCTCGCCGCCTGCGGGAAGCCCTTCCAGAAAGGCGAATTTTTCATTGAAAATGATGACGGCGTTGTTGACAAAGTGAATAAGCACCGTGGGCAGAAGCGAATCCGCCCGCACGGCGAGCAGCGTAAACGCCGCCCCGCACACAAACTGGTACACCGTCTGCGCGGGGTTCTGGTGAAAGATGCAGAACAGCGCCCCGCCCAAAAGGCAGACGGCGACGGTGCCGACGTCCTTGATCCCTTCGAGAATGATGCCGCGGAAAATGGTCTCTTCCAGCAATGCGGGCAGAAGCGCCACGACGATGAGCACGCCGACGATCCCGCCCCCTTCCAGCGAGGGAAGCGAGGAGGAGGGAAGCTTGTACCCGAACAGTCCGAGAAAAGCCACAAACGCATTGTTGACAAAATTCAGACTGAACATCAGCCCGAACAGCAGGACAAGCCCGATGAGATAATATTTCGGATGCGACGCTTTGCGCCACCCGAACGAAGCAGGCTTGCTGCGGTAGATAAAGGCAAATGCCAGAATGACGGCAATGTAGACGATCTGATAGAGCAGATAGGAAAAATATTTGTAGACGTCCGTCTGCGAGATCTCGTCCACCGTCATGCCGAGCGTTTTGGAGAGAACGGCGACGGTGACGGAAAAGGCGAGAGAGATGACGAGCATCCCGATGATCGCCCCCGAATACACCATGCCGCTGACCACCTTGCGCGGCTGATCGAATACACTGCGTTTTACAGGTCCTTTCCCCTGTCCGGAGAATTGTTCTTTGCGTTCCATGCCAATTATTATACCGAAAAATTTTTGTTTCGTAAACAAAATTCTTTTGATTTTGCAGATTTTCTGCTATAATTATTGCGAAAGCAAAGAGAGGTCATCGTATGAGAGTTATCACTTCCGACAAAATCGAGCAAGCCGTGTACGAGCTTGCAAAAGACGCCTGTCTGCACCTGACGCCCGCCTGCACAAAAGCTTTGCAGGAGGCGCAGAAAAGGGAGGAAAAAGGCAGCGCGGCGGCGTTTGCGCTGGACACCGTTCTGCAGAACGCGGCGACAGCCGCACGGGAAAACATGGCGGTCTGCCAGGACACGGGTTACGCCGTCATCCTCGCCGAACTGGGCCAGGACGTACACATCGAAGGCAAACTTTTTTCCGATGCGGTCAACGAAGGCGTGCGAAGAGCATATGAAAATTTTTGTTTCCGCAAGAGCGTCTGCGACCCCATCACGCGGGTCAACACGGCGGACAATACCCCCGCCGCACTGCACACGGAGATCGTAAAAGGAGACAAGCTGAAACTCACCTTTCTGCCCAAAGGATTCGGGAGCGAAAACATGTCCCGCCTGTACATGCTCACGCCCGCCAAAGGCGTGGACGGCATTGTGGAAAGCATCGTGGAAACGGTGAGACTTGCGGGGAGCAAGCCCTGCCCACCCGTCTATGTGGGCGTGGGGATCGGCGGCACTTTTGACACCTGCGCCTTTCTCGCCAAGAAGGCTTTGACGAGAGACCCCGGCACTTCCAATCCCCGCGCGGACGTGGCAGAGATCGAGCGGCGCGCCCTGGAAAAGATCAACGCACTCGGCATCGGTGCGCAGGGATTCGGCGGGAAAGTGACCGCCCTCGGCGTGAGCTGCGAACTTGCCCCCACCCACATTGCGGGGCTGCCCGTTGCCGTCAATATCCAGTGCCACTGCGTGCGCTGCGAGAGGACGATCCTCTGACAAAACCGCCTTTATCGCCCGATTATGCGTGACATAGTACTATGAATTTGCTTAAAATACAGGTGAAACCATGAAAAAAATAACGTTGCCGCTGACAGACGCGGTCATTGAAAATTTAAAAGCGGGAGAGAGCGTTCTCCTTTCCGGAAGCATTCTGACGGGCAGAGACTGCGCCCATAAGCGCATCTGCGAATTTCTGGACAGAGGCGAGCCCCTTCCCTTCTCCTTTGTCGGAGAGACCATTTACTACGCGGGCCCTTGCCCCGCCCCTGCGGGAAAAGCGTGCGGCAGCTGCGGCCCCACGACCAGCGCGCGCATGGACTCGTTTGCCCCGCGCCTTTTGCGCTTGGGGCTCAAAGGAATGATCGGCAAAGGCGAACGAAGCGACGAGGTGTGCAAGAGCATTGAAGAAAATCACGCCGTCTATTTTGCCGCCATCGGAGGCGCGGGAGCGCTGTACGGAAACGCCATCAAAAAGAGCGAGCTCATCGCCTTCCCCGACCTGCTCAGCGAGGCCGTGTACCGCTTTGAAATTGAAGATTTCCCCTGCATCGTCGCCATCGACTGCCACGGCGAAAACATTTACAAGAGATAAAACTTTATCGTAATTTTACATATTGTGAGGTGAAGAAAAATGATAGCGAAAGATTGTATCCGCGCCCGCAGATCTGTACGGGCATTTTCCGACAAGGACGTGGAAGAAGGTCTGCTCCGCGACATCGTGCGCGCCGCTCTCTATGCGCCCGTCGGCATGAAAATGTACGACAGCCTGCACCTGAGCGTCCTTCCCTGCCATGCGGAAGTTGAAAAATTTACACAGCTTTGCCGCAGCCAGAGCGGAGATGAAAATGCCGATCCCGTACACAACGCCGCGGCGCTCATCGTCGTTTCCGGCAAGCGCACCAACGCCGTGGAATACGCCAATTCCGCCTGCATGATCGAAAATATGCTGCTTGCCGCGACCGATCTGCGACTGGGCAGCCTGTACGTATTCGGCGCCATCAACGCCACGCACGGCACCCCCTACGAAAAGAAGCTTGCACAGCTTTTACAGCTCCCCGAAGGGTTTACCCCGCTCGGAAGCGTTGCCGTCGGATACTGCGACGCAGAATTTTTGCCGCGCGAACAGCCCAACCGCGTGACGGGCGTCAATTTTGTAAAGTGATTTTTACGGCTCCCCGCAGACAGCGGGGAGCCGCCTTTAAAGTCCGTTTTCCGATCGGAAAAAATATAAAAAGCAGGAGGCGCCGCTTTGAAAGCGGCGCCTCCTTTTTACCATAAAAAAAGACGGCTTTCGCCGTCCGATCGCTACACTTTTCTCCCCAAAAGTTCGTCCAAAGAGATCCCGTAAAAATCCGCTATCCTGATACACATATCGATGGAAGGGACTACCCTGCCGCTTTCCCAGCGATATATGTTCTGGTGATTGACGCCCAGTTCCTTGGAAAGTTCGTAAGGGTTGAGCCCTCTCTGTTCCCTATTTTGTTTTAAAGCTTCTGCAATATCCATAAATCTATTATGACACAAAGATGATAAAATGTCATGAGTTGCACCAATTTGTGCATATCGACATTATGCCCGAAATTGTATTTTTTTTCAAGCAATATGGACTTTGTTTAAAAAAATAACTCTGCAAACGCCAATCTCAATTTTTTGCGCCCTAATAAATACCTCACCCTGCTTTCTGCCGCGGCTCTTCAAATATATGATCAAAGATTTTTTGAGTCCCTCCTCTCGCCGACAAAAACAGCATTTTTACCGAGAAAAAAGCGGGCGCAATCGCGCCCGCTTTGATCATTGATTTTTGTTATTCTGCTTTCGGCGAATCCCCCAACGAGAGCTTATACAGCTTGACGGAATTTTCGATGGTCTTTTCCTTTGCAGAAGCGCCGTATTTGTCGACATCCACGACGTTCTTGGGGCCGTGATTGAGACAGAGCGGGCCGTTCAGACAGCCGCCGTCGCACGCCATTCCCTCAAAGAAATTTTCCGTTGCGCGATTGAATTTAAGCTTCATCAGCGCGGCGCGGCACTCATCGATGCCGTTCATGGCGATGGGACGGATGCCCTCCACACCCATCTCCTTGGCAACCTCCGCCACGCCCTGCGTGATCCCGCCGCTCTTGGCGAAGATCCTGCCGTAGAAAGACGCATTGTCCAGCGACGTCTCTTCCAGGCTCTCCACATTGATGTGACGGGCATCCAGGAATGCCTGCAATTCCTCAAAGGAGAGAACGCTGTCGATGGCGCCCTGCGTTTTGGGAAGTTTGTACTCCGCCTTCTTGCTGGCGCAGGGCCCGATAAAGATGACTTTGCCCTTCGGGTCGGTGCGCTTGATGAGCATGGCCGCCTCCACCATCGTGGAAACGGAATGGGAGATATACTTGACAAGTTCGGGGAAATTCTTTTCCACAAACATGACGAAGGACGGGCAGCAGGAGGTGGTGAGGATCCCCTTTTCTTTCCACTCGCTCGCTTCGTGATACAGAGTGATGTCCGCGCCCAGCGCCGCCTCGACCACCTGGTGGAAGCCGAGCTTGCGGATCCCCGTGACGACCTGTTCGATTTTTGCGTATTTGAACTGGCTGACGATGGACGGCGCGATGACCGCATAGACGTGATAGTTTTTGTTGTCGTCCGAATTTTTTAAAATATCGATGACTTCCAGGATCAGCGATTTGTCCACGATGGCACCGAACGGACACTGGTAGACGCAGGCGCCGCAGGAAATGCACTTGTTGTTGTCGATGACCGCCTTTTTGTCCTCGCCGACGGAGATAGCCTTGACCTTGCAGGAATTGACGCAGGGACGCTTTTGCGCGATGATCGCGCCGTACGGGCAGGCCTGCGTGCATTTG
>DXFX01000020.1 GCA_019114245.1 Candidatus Borkfalkia faecipullorum
ATATGGTTCTCTCGCATATCCATTATAACAGCTATCTTGAATTCTGGCGAGTACTTTGTGTTAAACTTCTTTCCTCTTGACATGAAAATATGCACCTCCAAAAGTCTGTCCAACTTTTGGGGTGCATATCATTATGATCGGGCTTTTCCTCTGTTTTAGCAAAGCTTCCGTTAAGAAAATTCTCTTTTCACGAAACAAATCGTTTCGCACAGAAGATTAAAAAACGAAAAGGTCCGTCGAGTTTCGGCAGACCTTTTTAATGTTCTTATAAAAAGCGGACATCGTTGATGATGAGCACAAACTTCCACCCCAAAAAATCTGCGGCGCGCCTGCAAAGCTGCATCCGCTTGAAATAGATTTCAAAGTAGTCCATGACGGGGCATTTTTCCGTGTCGATAATGATGTTCAGGATGATCTCCCTGGACTCCTTATCTACGGAAACGCCCGACTTTTCCGCCGCAAGATTCACGCGATCGTGAATGTTGAGCTGGCTGATATTGGTGACGCTCATGCGCGTCGTATTGGTGCGCACGCGCGATTTGTGCACATCCGCCTTGTCGGCGATAATCAGTGCAGAAGTGATGTCGCTGACGGGAAGTCCCTGGTTTTCGTCATGATTCCCGATCGCCATCATGATCTCGGCGGCATCCTTGTACTCCATTCCCAGACGGGTAAGGATCTTATAGGCGAGAATAGCGCCGCTCTGCGCGTGGTCCTCCCGATTGACGCTGTTGCCGATATCGTGCAGAAATCCGGCAATGCGGGCAAGCTCCACGCGGTGTTCGTCCGCACCGATCTGTTCGAGGATCTCTCCCGCCCACTTGCTGACGATGCTCGAATGTCTGACAGAATGTTCGGTAAAGCCAAGCGCTTCGATCTGGCTTTCCGCCATATACATGATCGCTTTAACTTCCTCGTCGTTTCTGACGTCTGAATAGGTAATCAAAAGTTTTTAAAACTCCTCAACGGTAAGGTTTGCGTAAATTTCGTCGTATTTTTCCTTTGTGAAAGAAATACAGCCGAAGGTCGTGACCGTCGCAGTCCCTGCCGCGACGCCTGCGCGCAGCAGTTCGTCCAGGGAACCGCCCTGTTCTAGCATCATTGCCGCGGCGGCAACCATTCCGTCCCCCGCTCCGACCGTGGAATTGATGGCAACGTTGATGCTCTTACAATAATAATTCTTTGTTCCGTCCGTGATGATAGCGCCCTTTTTGCCAAGCGAAAGGAGAACTCTCTTTGCCCCCTTATCCAAAAGCGAGTAGCAGCCTTTCAGAAGGTCGTCGCGCGATTTGAATTCCTGTTTGAGAGTATTTTCCAGCTCGTCCTTATTGGGTTTGACGAGGTCGAGATCGGTCTGCAATGCGGCGAGAAGTTTTGCCCCCTCCGTATCCGCTATTTTCAGAGTATTCGGCGCCGCGACGGAAAAAAGTCTGCGATAATAATCGCTCTCGATCCCCTGCGGCAGGCTTCCGGAAATGACGAGCACATCGCAATTTTTGGAAAGATTTGCAACGAGCTCCACCAGTTCGTCCTGTTTGTTCTGACTGATCTTCTCACCCACGTCGTTGACTTCGGTGAGCATGGATTTGTTGTCGATAAACTTGTAGTTTTCCCTGACGCGCCCCTTGTTCCAGATAAAGACGCTGGGAACGCCCTCCCGATCCAAAGCCTGTTCAAACAGGGAGCCGTTTTCGTTGTACATAAATCCTGTTGCATGGCTTTTGCCCTTCAGGCGCGCCACGCCGATGGCAACGTTCAACGCCGCGCCCGTAAAACTGAGCGTCTTGTTTTTTACGTGATTGATCTTGCCGATATTCAGCGCATCCAGTTCGATAGTAACGTCTGTGCAGGGGTTCAAACAGACAGTAAGAATCATTTTATCTCTCCGTCAGATTATTGTTTTGATCTTTTGCACCGCGTAAAGCATTAGATTGCCAACGCCGTGCATTTGCCTGGAAGATTTTCTTTCATACTTTATTATATTACATCTCGAGGAGAAATTCAAGACTATATTTAAAATTTTTTGCACTTTTTTGCATTTTTTACAAATAAATCATAATTCAAACCGAAAACAAGACAAAGTATTTTAAAATAGCGCATAAAAAGGTTAAAAAAGTCCATTTTGTCCTATTCTTCGCTTAAAATACACCAGGCCAACATTAAAAATACCCGCAGCGTTTTGAGGACACTGCGGGCGATTGTATTTACTGTTTATAGATTTTTTTGTTGATATACAGAGAAGTCTTTCCGGGAAGAATCCTGTTTGCCGCTGCAAACAGCTTATTCCAGGCTCCGCACTGAATGAGAAGGGGCGGCTT
This sequence comes from Candidatus Borkfalkia faecipullorum, assembly GCA_019114245.1. GTDB lineage: Bacteria > Bacillota > Clostridia > Christensenellales > Borkfalkiaceae > Borkfalkia > Borkfalkia faecipullorum. Next base: position 2,319 of record DXFX01000020.1, read on the forward strand.
TTTATCGCAGAACACATCCGCGACCTGCTTTGCCACTTCCCCTGCGCTCATTCCTCCCTGCTCCATATCGGCAAGGACTGCAGCGGCGCGCTTTACCTTGGCGGAATAGTCTCTGTTTTCCTCGTCCCCGTACACTTTGCGCTTGAACGTGAAACCTGTGGAAGTTCCGCCCGGCTGAACGGCGGAAACATGAATATGAAACGGTTCCAATTCCATCTCAGCACTCTTGACGAGCATATCCACAGCCGCTTTGGAACTGCTGTAAAAACTGTCGAACGCAACCGGAAACGTCCCGCCCATCGAGCTGACGATCAGAATTCTGCCTCCCCTCTTTTTCAGGTGCGGCGCAACGCTCTTGATGGCGCGGAGCGCACCGAAATAGTTGACCTCAAAGAGGTATCGGTAATCCCTTTCCTCGGCGTATTCGATGGGTGCCGCCATGGAAAATCCCGCGCAATAGATCAGCCCGTACAGTTCCGATTCGGATGCGATCTGCGTGATCACCTTTTCCAGAGAATGTCCGTCCGTGACGTCCGCCGTATAATTTTTCACATGGCCGAGCGTGCAGGGAGTTCGGGAAATGTTGGCAATGGCATACCCTCTCCCCAAAAGGCGGAGCGCCGTTTCAAACCCGATCCCTGAGGACGCCCCCACAATGATAACCGTTCTGTGATGATCTGTTTTCTGTTCGCGGGAAATTTCTTCCGGCTGAACCTGTTCCGTATTATCCATACAAAAAGTATTCCCGCCGAAAAAATTTTTATACATTCGCAGTTATCCCAGCAAAACGTCGAGCAACATCATCAACGCAAATCCGAACGAAACGCCCAGCACTGCCGTGCGCTTGCCCGTTTCCACGCAGGAAGGAATGAGTTCCGCACAGGAAACGGCGATCATCGCCCCCGCCGAGAAAGCCAGCGCCCACGGCAAAAGCGAGGAGATCAAGCCCACTGCCACGGCGCCCAGTACGCCTGCCCAAACCTCCACAAAGCCTGAAAACTGCCCGAAGAAAAATGCTTTCCCCTTGGAAAAACCCATCTTCCGAAGTGGGACGGAGACGCACAGTCCTTCGGGAAAATTCTGGATCCCGATTCCGAACGCCAGCATCACAGCCGCGATAAAAGAGCCCGTTTCCCCTGCCAGCGAACCGAACGCCACGCCTACGGCAAAACCTTCCGGAATGTTGTGCAAGGTCGTGGCAAAGCAGGAGAGCGCGCCACTCCGCTTGCCCTGCTCGGAAAAAGCTTTCATCCTCGACAGGAGCAGGTCGGAAAGGAGAATAAAGACGCATCCGAATAAAAATCCCGCCGAAAGGACGACGGCGACAAACCATGCGCTGCTGCCCCATACTTCCAGCCTTTCTTTGGCAGGCAAAAGCAACGAAAAAAAACTTGCCGCGATCATGATCCCCGCGGCAGTTCCCTGCATTGCGTTGAGCGTGCGCTCGTTGAACCTGCCGGAAACAAACACGACAGCGGCGCCGAGCGCCGTCATACCCCATGTAAACAGAGTTGCAAAAAAAGCCTGCAACCATACAGGTTGCTGCATCAGCCAATCCAACATATTCTTCCTCCGTAAGATCCCTCTTCTGCCAGTATATGCGGAGAAAAAATACATCGTGCCAACAGAAAAAGAGCGCCGCATGATATGCACCCCCAAAAGTTAGACACTTTTGGGGGTGCAGATCATTTTTTTCACATTGACAAAATGCGCTGCGCGATGAAATAAATATCCCCCGCCCCGAGAAAGAGAACGGTATCTCCCGAGCGGACGGAACAGTCCAGATACAGCTGCAGCTGGTGCAGGTCGTCTATGTACAGGGAGTTCGGAAGCGCCTGCGCCAACGTTGCGGCGCTGCCCTCTTCGTCAAAAAATTCCCGCGCGGCGTACGTCTTGTACACCACCAGATTTTCCGGCTTTGAAAGCACGCGCACAAAATCGTCGAAGAGAAGTTTTGTCCGCGAATAGGTGTGCGGCTGAAACACGACAAACAGTCTGCCCGAACACACTTCCTTTGCCGTCTGCAATGCGGAGAGGATCTCGCGCGGGTGATGCGCATAATCTGCGATGTACTGTGCGCCGCCCCTCGTCCCCAAAAGCTCGAACCTGCGGCGGATCCCGCAGAACTTTGCAAGGCCCTGCGCCGCGATCGGCACGGGAAACCCGAACCGATACGCCACGGAGAGCGCCGCCAACGCATTGTAAATGTTGTGTTTCCCGTACACGTTGAGGCGAATGCGCTCGAAGCTCTCCCCGCGCACGATGGGAATAAAGGAATACTTTCCTCCGGCCGAACGAATGTTCCCCGCACTCACGTCACACTGATCGCTCAGCCCGAAGGTGAGGCAATCCAGCTCGCGCGCGATCTTATCCTCGCCGCAGGCGATCACCTCGCGCGCATTGCGCGCGTAGGCGCGATACGCCTCCGCAAGCCGCTGTTCATCCCCGTAACAGTCCAAATGGTCCGCATCCGTGTTGAGAATGACGGCAATTTCCGGGTGCAGGTGCAGAAAGTTCCCCTTGTATTCGCATGCCTCCGTCACAAAATAGTTTTCGCCGCCGAGATAAAAATTGCCGAACCCGAGATCTTCCCCGCCGATGTGCGCACTGCAGCTTCCCGTGCAATGGTCCAGCACGTGCGCGCACATCGCCGTCGCCGTCGTTTTTCCGTGACACCCGGCTATCCCCGCCGTGTGCGCAAAACAACCCGCGACGAGGGAAAGAAGTTCCGCCCGCCCGTACACGGGGATCCTGCGCCGCCGCGCTTCCGCAAGCTCCGGATTGTCCTGCGGGATGGCGGAGTTGACGACCACCTTCTGCGCGTCCCCGACATTGGCGCCGCTGTGACCGATCATCACGCGCACGCCCTCTCTTTCCAGCCGCGCCGTCTGCGCATTTGCGACAAGATCGCTGCCCGATACGGTAAATCCGAGAGAAACGAGAAAGTGCGCCAGCCCGCTCATGCTGATCCCCCCGATGCCGATCATAAAAATTTTCTGCGTTTTCAGCCAAAAATTGCGTTTCATGCAATCATTATATGTCGAAAAAACGGGATTTTTCCTGTTTTTTGGCTTTCACTGAAAAAAATCAAAAATTTTTTAAACTTTTTTTGAAAGTCTATTGAAAATTGAAAAAATATATAGTAAAATGTAAATACAGTTAAACGTTACAGGACAAGGAGGATGACCTTATGAAAATTTCAGACGTCCGCATCAGATTTGTTAAAAAGGATGACAGCAAGTTGAAAGCCGTGGCTTCCATCACCATCGACGATTGCTTTGTCGTTCACGACATCAAAGTGATCGAAGGCGCCGACGGGCCGTTTATTGCCATGCCCAGCCGCAAAACGAACGATGGCGAATTCAAAGACATCGCTCATCCTTTGAACACGGAAACCAGAGAGAGCCTGCGCAATGCAATTCTGACCGCGTACAACGAAGAACTCGCAAAGGCCGAATAACATTTCGCAACAGGCGGGTCGCTGAAAAAAACTGAACAGTTTTGCGCACGGCTTTTTTTGCCGTGCGTTTTTTTTGCAAATTCAAAACGCCCCCGCGCCGCATTTCCTGCGGCGCGGGGGCGCGCTCGTTTCAAATGATTATTCCCACTCGATGGTTGCGGGCGGTTTGGACGTTATGTCGTACACGATCCTGTTGGCATGGTCCACTTCGTTGACGATGCGGGAAGAGATCTTTTCCAGCACCTCATACGGGATATGCGCCCAGTCCGCCGTCATGGCGTCCACGCTCGTCACCGCGCGCAGGGCAATGACCGGTTCGTACGTGCGGGAATCCCCCATCACGCCGACGGTGGAAGTAGAAGTGATGACGGCAAAATACTGCCAGATCTCCCTGTCCAGTCCCGCTTTCGCGATCTCTTCGCGCATGATATAGTCCGCGTCGCGCAAAGTATTGAGCTTCTGCTCGGTCACTTCGCCCATGATGCGGATGGCAAGACCCGGGCCGGGGAACGGTTGGCGCTGCACCACGGAATCGGGAAGCCCCAGTTCGGTACCCACCTTGCGCACCTCGTCCTTGAACAGGTCGCGCAGCGGCTCGATGATCTCCTT
>DXFX01000021.1 GCA_019114245.1 Candidatus Borkfalkia faecipullorum
AGAAAGACAAAAACGACAACTGAATACAAAATTGAATAAGAAAGAGTCCTGTTGAATACATAAGGACAGACCGCATAGACGGTATTTTAAGAGATCCGCAATACGCAGGCGGATTCTGAAAAAATAAAATAATATGTGAATTTCAGAAAGGTTGAGCCGAATGTCATAAACCTTGAACAACGGCAAAAGGGCTTGCGGATATCCCGCAAGCCCTTTAACTTTGTTTTACTTATACATGCTTATACTTGACTCTGACTATGCCAATCAGTCTTTAAATAATTTTTCATAGAACCAGATGATGAAATTAAGAAAAATAATAAAAGCAATAATGATAAAACATGCAACCAAGAAGAAATCATAAATTTCAGCGATGATAATGTATCCATCCTCAATAATAGGGATCCACTTATTGATTATCTCAAAATATCCTGAAATCATCATAGATAAGACAAAAATAATAATCAGACTGACTACACTTACAATAACCTTTCTTTTAATTTTTTTACTCATTACATTTTCCCTCACTTGTTATAACTCGTTTGCGGCGCTTTATCTTTTTTCAACGAGGCAAAAAGATAGATCGCAGACATGAGCAACGAAAGCACTGTTATGATGATAAAAACCGCCACGGCTACAGGACCGTCCGATATAAACTCGTTTCCCTGTGCTTTACGGGTAGGCCAGGAAATTAAGCCGATAAGCCAAACGATAATGATAAACGCGGAAGAAAAAACAGAGCCGAAAATCAACGGTTTGACGGAATAATAACTGCTATGAACAAGAGCGGTTGCAATGATCAGCAAAATCAGGTAATACACGCTTAAAAGTATCCCGCCGGACATTTCTTTTGAGTTTGCTGCGGATTCGCCCCAAACAAAGCAAACATCTCCGAACATAATGCAAAAAGCAGCAAATGCCAATATTGCATTTATTATGCAACACTTTCTTTTCATCTTTCTCTCCCTTAAATTTGTTAATGTTATTATATCATAAAATTCGAGGAAGTCAAGATAAACGGGAAAATCAGCGTTTTAAGAACACGTCAAACTGAAAGGGCTTGCGGAAGTTTCCGCAAGCCCTTGTGTTTTATTCTAATTCTGAAAATAAAAAAGTAAATCCGAACCAATCACCCGTTATGAGTAAAAAGTTCGGATTATACCCTTTTGGTGCGCCTTAAGGAGCTCGAATCCCTAACCTTTGGTTCCGTAGACCAACGCTCTATCCAATTGAGCTAAAGGCGCACGTCTGCTTTTCAGCGTACCTATACATTATAGCAAAATTTTTTTGTTTGTCAATAAATTTTGCCGCTTGCGGGAAAAAGTTTTGTAAAAAAACTGTCGGTCACCCCTCTTTTTTGCGCTTTTCCGCGGTATAATACTTGTGCGGCGGGAAAAAATTGCGGGCGGAGACGCCGCCCGGAACGCGCGGCAAACCTTGCCGCCAACCGCGAAGGAAACGGCATCCCCGGCCCGAAAAGGCGGTGGATATGGATTTCTTTCAGTTTATCGGCTACATCCGTCAGTTCAATGCGGATGTGGCGATCATCGGCGCGGCCGTGTGGGGGCTTTCCCTGCTTGCACGCAAGACCTTGCTGAAAAACGTGAAAAAGCGCAAGCTGATCACCTTTCTGCCCTTTCTGCTGGGCGTGCTGTTGTACACCGTGTATGCGGCGATCTGCGACGGCGCGGCGACCGACTGGGCAGCCGCGCTGAACGCGGGCATTACCTGCGGTTCGCTGGCGACGGTGATAGAGGTGGTTTACGGGCAGTTTTTGCACGACGACAGCAAGGACGTGCGCGTCGCCTGCGTGCAGGCCATGCTTTCCGGCTGGGCGCAGTTGAGCGACGAGCAGGCACAGGAACTTGTGCAGGCCGTGGAACAGGCGGACGAGGAGGAGGCGAAGGCGGCGATCGCCGCATACACAGGCGATCCGGCTGCGGAGACGCTTTACCCGATGCTGAAAAAGACGCTTGCTCTTTCCGATGAATAGTTCCCGTCTACGGGCGGAACGCGGCCTCGCGTTCCGCCCTCTTTTTATGGAAAAACACGGCATATTTTTACCGTAAATACACAAAATGCAGGCGTGGAAAAAAATGAAAAAGTCCTCGCCCTGCAAAGCGGCGCGGAAGAAAACGTAACACTTTTAAAAAACTTTCTGCCCGCGGCGGACGTGCTTGTCTACCGTTTTGAAACGGCGGACGGCAAGCCGTGCGCGGCCGTCTATACGGACGGGATCACGGACAAACAGCTTTTGGGGGAACTTGCGGCGCGGCCGCTTTCCCTCTCCCCCGCTCCCGCCACCCGCGAGGAGGCGGAAAAGCTGCTCCTGTTCCCCGAGATCAAAAGCGCGGACGACGTTGCGGCGGCGGCAAAGGAAATTTTATCCGGCAATCCCGCCCTTCTCATCGAAGGAATTTGCGGCGCGATCATCCTCGGCACCAAAAAGGTGACCCTGCGCGCCATCAGCGAACCGCAGACTTCCATCACCGTCAAGGGGCCGCGCGAGGGGTTCATCGAGGACGTAAAGACCAACATGAGCCTTGTGCGCCGCCGCCTGATCACGCCCGACCTGCGCTTTGAAACGCTGACGCTGGGCAAACGCAGCCAGACGGCGGTGTGCATTGCCTACCTTGCGGGCATTGCGGACGAAAAACTTGTCGGACGCATCTGCGAAAAACTTAAAAAAACGGAGACGGACGGCGTACCCGATTCCTCGTACGTGGCGCAGCTGCTCTCCTCCTCGCCCGCCTCCCCCTTCAAGCAGGTGGGAACGACGGAAAAACCCGACGTGCTCTGCGCCAAAATGCTGGAAGGGCGCATCGGGATTTTATGCGACGGCTCGCCCATTGCGCTCACCCTCCCCTACATGATGAGCGAGGACTTCCAGAGCGCGCAGGACTACTACGTTTCCCCCGCGCGGGCGACGGTGAACCGCCTTTTGCGCACCTTTGCCGTCTTGCTTTCCGTCTTTCTGCCCGCGCTGTACGTTGCGGCACAGCTGTTCCGATTGCAGCTCTTGCCCTTCGGACTTTTAATGACCGTTTCGGGCGGGGTGCAGGGGATCCCCCTCTCGCCCAGCCTGGAAATGTTTTTTCTGCTGCTGGTTTTGGAGATCCTGATAGAGGCAAGCGTGCGGATGCCCAAATACGTGGCGCTCGCCCTCTCCGTCATCGGGGCGCTGGTCTTAGGGGATACGGCGGTGAAAGCGGGGCTTGTGTCCTCGCCCGCCATCATCATCATTGCCCTTTCGGGCATTTCCGCCTACACCGTGCCCGACCTGACGGGAACGCTTTCCCTCGTGCGCATGGGATACATTGTGGCGGCGGGGAGCATTGGGACATACGGAATTATCCTGCTGACGGGATTTTTGCTGTATTACCTGCTCTGTGCCGACGAATGGGGCGTCCCCCTGCTGGCGCCCTTTTCGCCGCTGATCCCGCACGATCTGCGCGACAGCCTGTACAAGGCGGACATCTGGGCGCTAAGCGAGCGGCCGAACGTATTTCGCCCGAAAAACCGCATACGTCTGCGGAAAAAGGAGACAAAATGAAACTTTGCGTGAGACAGATCTGTTTTCTCTTTGCGGCGGTCCTGCCCGTGACGAGGCTGTTGGTGTACCCCGCCACCCTCTCTTTCTGGGCGAAAAACGACCTGCTGTTTGCGGCGGGGATGAGCTTTGTTTTGGAAGGCGCGGCGGTTGCGGCCGCGGTATTCCTTGCGAGCCGCACGCAGAAAACTTTTTTTGAACTTTTGGAAAGCAACTTCGGCAAGACTGCGGCGCGCGCCGTATATCTGCTGTTTGCCCTCTTTTTCGCCTTTTCCGCATTTTTGCCCATTCTCGAACAGCGCGGCTTTGTTTTGCAGGTTTTTTACGAGAACTTACCCTCTTTTTTGAGTTTTCTGCCCGTTTTTCTCGTCAGCCTGTACGCGTGCGCCAAGGGACTGCGCAGCATCGGGCGGGCGGCAGACATTGCCCTGCCCGTCTCTGCGGTCTGTTTTGTCATTCTCTTTCTGATGGCGGTGACCGAGGGGGACTATACCGCCCTTCTGCCCCTGTTCGGGACGGGGACGGGCATTCTGCGCGGCGGAGCCTTCGGACTGCCGTGGTACACGGGCGGCGCGTATATGCTCTTCTTTTTGGGGAATTTCCGCTACGAACGGGGCGCAGCGGGGAAGATCTTGCTTTCCTACGCCATCGGCGCGGCGGCCGTGCTCGCCTTCCTCGCCGCCTTTTACGCCATCTTTTCGGACATCGCCCTGCTGCAGCAGAACGCGCTGGCGCACGTTTCCAAATACGCCACCGCCTTTACCTCGCTGGGAAGAGTCGATCTGTTTTTCGTGTTTGCGCTGACGCTGGTGCTCCTGTTTGCGCTGTGCATTCCCCTGCAGCTGAGCGTGCACTGCGTCTGCACCGCCCTTTCCTGCAAAACCGCGCTTCCCGCCCTCGCCGTCAATGCCCTGCTGCTGGTGCTGACGCTGGTTTTCAACCAATCCTATCTGGAGATCCAGACGCTGATGACGCAGAAACTTTGGGTCGTTTACGCTTGTTTTGCACTGATTTTGCCGTACGTTGCCCTGTTTTTGCGACGAAAGGATCGGGCGCTGCCCTGTCGCCAAAGGAGGGAGGCATGAACGCGGCAAAACTTTTCGTAAGGCTGGCCGCGTTCGGCGCGGCGTTTCTGCTTCTGCTCTTTTTCTCCAACGATTTCGGGCTGATCGACATTCAGAAAACTTCCATTGTCACCGCCGTCGCCATCGACGCGGGGGAAGAGGGCGTGGACGTGACGGTGCAGATCGCCGTGCCGAAATCGGGCGCGACGACTGCGGGCAACGTGACGGTGAAAAACGCGCCCACCATGGTGGACGCGATCGCCGAACTCAACCTGAAAACGGGCTGGTACCCCACCCTGGTGCATTGCAGGCTCATCCTTTTGGGGGAAGATGCGGCAAAGACCGATGTGTTCCGCAACATCGACTACTTTTTGCGTAGCCAGTTTGTGGAGGACACCTGCCTGGTGGCGGTATGCCGCGGGAGCGCGGAAAAAGCGCTGACGGCGCAATCGCCCGTGGGCGACATGACGTACGCCGCCATCGAAAAGGTGCTCTCCTCCGAGGCGCAGCAGACGGGACTGGTGAGCGTGAACATCCTGCGCGATTTTGCCAAAGGCTATTACGGGGCGGCCGGAAGCGGATTTTTGCCCCTGCTCACCGTCAGGGAGGACGCGGAGGGCGGCGCGACCACCTCTTCCGGCGCTTCCGAGAGCGCAAGTTCCGGCTCCCCTTCCGACGGGAAGGCGGTGTTTGACGCCTCGGAAACGGCGCTGTTTGTGCGCGGGAAACAGGTGGAAACGCTGAACGCGGAAGAGACGCTTGCCTTTAACCTTGCGGACACGGACACCGATTTTGCCTACGGAAACGTGACCGTTGGCGAAAAGGGAGAACCCGTCATTTACAGCCTGAGAATGAAGATCACCAAAAAACTGATTACGGTGCGCACCGAGGGAGATCTGCCCGTCCTGCACTTTACCGTGCGCGCGCGGGCGCAGGTGGCGGACGTGAACCGCGCGGGGAGCCCGCTGGAAGTGGCGCAGAGCTCCATTGTCCCCGAAAACGTGCTGCGCGCGGCGGAAGAGACCTTCCGCACAAAGCTTTCGGACGCCTTTTACAAGGCGCAGAAAAGCGGGTGCGACCTGTTCGGCGTGTGCGACCGTCTGCAAAGGTTTCACCCCGCGCTGTGGAAAAAGCTGGGAACAGACGCCCTCACCGCCGCAAAACCCGTGTGCGACATAAAGTTTGATACACTGCATTAAACAAAACAGGAGCCGCCCGAAAATACTTTCGGGCGGCTCCTGTTTGGAAATACAAAATTGTACGGCAAGATGAATTGTCAAGCTAAGTGCAACACATGATAAGATTTTGTTCAAACAAATCTTGTGGTGTTTGGAAATGTAAAACCTTTTTAGGCCTGGCGTTTAAAAGCGCCAGGTTCTTTTTTAATGTGGCAGGGCTTACTCTTGACAGATTCCTGCCCTTAGGATAGAATTCTCTGAGCAATCCGTTCAGATTTTCGTTTGTTCCTTTCTGCCATGCACAGTACGGATCTGCAAAGTACATTTCACAGCTTAGTGCTTTCTCTATCTCCCTCCAACATGCAAACTCGCTCCCCCTGTCACATGTGATCGTTTTCACCGCTTCTTTCGGAAATTCGGACAGTGCCGCTATGATCGCTTTCGCCATCGTTTCTCCCTTTCTGTCCGGGATCTTTATCGCTATATAGTATCTTGTTTTTCTCTCCGCAAGCGTAGCAAAACATGCTTTGCTTTTCCCTTGTCCCGATACTACCGTATCCGCTTCCCAATGTCCGAATTCTTTGCGATTGTATACGCTTTTATCCCTTTTCCGGATACTCTTTCCCGTCGTGAATCTTCCGCCGTT
>DXFX01000022.1 GCA_019114245.1 Candidatus Borkfalkia faecipullorum
ATACACGCAGTCCAACTCCGTCTGCTTTGCGGTGGACGGCCAGGCGATCGGCGTGGGCGCGGGGCAGCAGTCCCGTATCCATTGCACCCGCCTTGCGGGCAACAAAGCCGATCTGTGGCACCTGCGCCAGAGCGACAAAGTTCTGTCCCTGCAATTTGCGGAAGGCGTCGGCAGGCCTGACAAGAACAACATCATCGACATTTACCTCTCCGACGAGGCGGAGGACGTGTTGGGCGACGACGTCTGGAAACAGTTCTTTGCCGTCCGTCCCGAACCGTTCACGACGGAAGAGAAAAAGTCATATCTTTCCAAGATCACGGGCGTATCGCTGGGCAGCGACGCATTTTTCCCGTTCTCGGACAACATCGAGCGCGCAAGAAAGAGCGGCGTTTCCTATGTGGCGCAGCCGGGCGGTTCGGTGCGTGACGATCTCGTCATCGAAGCGTGCGACAAATACAATATGGTCATGGCGTTTACGGGAATGCGCCTGTTCCATCACTGAGAGGTAAGGCATGAACGTACTCGTTATCGGAAACGGAGGCAGGGAGCACGCCATCATTGCGGCGCTTGCAAAGAGTCCCTCCGTCGATAAGATCTATTGCATGAAGGGCAATGCGGGCATTGCGCAGCTTGCCGAATGTGTAAACGTCGACTATTGCGACCTCAAAGCGGTGGGTGACTGGGTAGACGCGCACAAAGACGTGGACTATACCGTCATCGCGCCAGACGATCCTTTGGCTCTCGGACTTGCGGACGAGCTGGAAAGTCGCGGACACCGCGTGTTCGGGCCGAACAAAAAGGCCGCCGAGATCGAATCGAGCAAGGCGTTTGCAAAGGGCCTGATGAAAAAGTACAACATTCCCACGGCGGCGTACGAAATTTTCGACGATTATGAAAAGGCGCTCGCCTATGTGAAAAAGGGAAAATTCCCCGTCGTACTGAAAGCGGACGGGCTGGCGCTCGGCAAGGGCGTGCTGATCTGCGAAAATCTGGAGCAGGCCAAGGACGGACTGAAACAGATCATGCTGGACAAGGCGTTCGGCGCTGCAGGCAACAAGATCGTCGTGGAAGAGTTCCTCACCGGCAAGGAGTTTACCCCTGGGGAAGAAGTTTCCGTCCTTACCTTCACGGACGGCAAAACCATTGTTCCCATGATCCCCAGCTGCGATCACAAGCGCGCGCTGGACGGGGACAAGGGCCTCAATACGGGCGGCATGGGAACGTTTACGCCCTGTCCCTTCTATACAAAAGAGATCGCTGACGAAGTGATGAACAAAATTCTGCTTCCCACCATGCACGCAATGAATGCAGAGGGCAGGAAGTTCAAAGGCGTCCTGTATTTCGGTTTGATGCGCACGCCGGACGGCATGAAAGTCGTGGAATACAATTCCCGCTTCGGCGATCCTGAAACGCAGGTAGTGCTTCCCTTGCTGAAAACAGATCTGATGGAAATTTTCCAGGCGATCACGGACGAACGCCTTTCCGACGTCAAAATCGAATGGGAAGACGGCGCCTGTGTATGCGTGGTTCTTGCAAGCGGCGGATACCCGAAGAGTTATGCCAAGGGCAAGGTGATCACGATCGGGGATCTGGACAAAGACGTGTTCCTGTATCATGCGGGGACTGTTCTGGACAACGGTGTGTTAAAGACAAACGGCGGCAGAGTGCTCGGCGTATGTGCAAAGGGGAAAACGGTGAAAGAGGCGCGTGCCAAGGCATACGCCAACGTAAAAAAGATCTCTTTTGAAGGGATGCAGTACCGTACGGACATCGGAATCAAATACAACGCAGAGGAATAACTCGGATGATTTACAGAATTTTTGTTGAGAAAAAAGAGAACCTGCAGGCGAAGAAGATCCGCGAAGATCTGGAAACGCAGCTCGGGATCGGCGTGGAGGACCTGCGCGAGATCCTGCGTTACGACGTGGAGGGGATCAGCGAGGAAGAGCTGGAAGGCGCTATCGTCAACGTCTTTTCCGAACCGCCCGTAGACAACGTCTACCGCGAGGAATTCCCCGTCGGAAAGGATTACAAGGTCTTTGCGATCGCCTATCTGGACGGACAGTACGACCAGCGCGCAGACAGCGCGGCGCAGTGCGTTCAGCTGCTCACACAGAAAAACAGGCCTCTCATCAAATGCGCCCGCGTGTATGCTGTCAGCGGTGTGACGGATGAGGAGCTGGAAAAAATCAAAAAACACCTCATCAACCCCGTGGAGAGCTCGGAAGTTTCCCTGGCAAAACCCGCAACGCTCGCGCGCGCAAAAATGGAAACGCACGACGTTCCGGAAGTGACGGGTTTTATCGATATGTCCGTCAACGACATCGCGCAGTACCACAAGAAAAACGGCTTTGCCATGAGTGTGGAAGATCTCGTTTTCGTGCGCGATTACTTCAAAAAAGAGGGCAGAAATCCGACGGAAACGGAAATCAAAGTCATCGATACGTATTGGTCGGACCATTGCCGCCATACCACGTTTGCCACGGAGATCAGGGACGTTTCCATTCATTCGGACAACCCGCACATTCAGAAAGCGTACGATCTCTATAACGATCTCTTCAAAGAATGCAACGGCGGCAGGGCGGATAAATATCCTTGTCTGATGGACATTGCCACCATCGCCGTCAAAAAGCTGAAAAAAGAGGGAAGGCTGGACAATCTGGACGTTTCGGACGAGATCAACGCCTGCTCTATCTGCATCGATGCGGAGATCGACGGAAAGACGGAAAAATATCTCGTCATGTTCAAAAACGAAACGCACAACCACCCGACAGAGATCGAGCCGTTCGGCGGTGCGGCGACCTGCCTCGGCGGCGCCATCCGCGATCCGCTTTCGGGCAGGACGTACGTTTATCAGGCAATGCGTATCACGGGCAGCGCCGACCCTCGTGAAAAGGTAGAGGATACTCTCCCCGGAAAACTTCCTCAGCGCGTCATCACCAAGACGGCTGCGGCTGGCTTCTCCTCGTACGGCAACCAGATCGGCCTTGCGACGGGGATCGTAGACGAAGTATATCATCCCGGGTACAAGGCAAAGAGACTGGAAACGGGCTTTGTTGTCGGCGGCGCCCGCAGGGATATGGTGTACCGCGAAAAGCCGAAAAAGGGCGACATCATCATCCTGCTCGGCGGCGAAACGGGCAGAGACGGCTGCGGCGGCGCTACGGGTTCTTCCAAGGCGCACGACGCGCACTCGGTGGAGACCTGCGGCGCGGAAGTGCAGAAGGGCAATCCGCTGACCGAGCGCAAACTGCAGCGCCTGTTCCTCAATAAGGAAGTGACGCGCAAGATCAAGAAGTGCAACGACTTCGGCGCGGGCGGCGTCTCCGTCGCCATCGGCGAGCTTTCCGACGGGCTGATCATCGATCTCGACAAAGTGCCTCTCAAGTACGAAGGCCTTTCGGGCACGGAACTTGCCATTTCCGAATCGCAGGAGCGCATGGCTGTCGTCGTGGCTCCCGAGGACGAAAAGGAGTTTATCCGCCTTGCCGCCCAGGAAAACCTTGCCGCGACTCCCGTTGCCGTCGTCACGGACGACCGCCGCATGAAGATGCTGTTCAAGGGCAGGGCAATCGTGGATATTTCCCGCGATTTCCTGGATACAAACGGCGTCAAACAAATCATTTCGGCGGAAATTGAGGATAACGTTACCTCATATTTTGAACAAAAGCAAAAGAACTTCCGTGAAGATCTGCTTTCTTCGCTCTCTTCGCTCAACGTCTGCTCCAAGAAAGGACTTTCGGAAATGTTCGACTCGACCATCGGGGCGCGTTCCGTGTATATGCCTTTCGGCGGCAAAAAACAGCTGACGCCTGCCATCGCCATGGCGGCCAAGATCTGCGGAGGAGAGACGGACGTTGCAACCGTTTCTTCCTACGGATATTGCTCTTCCCTGATGAGCGACAGCCCGTTTACGGGTTCTGTTTACAGCATCGTCACGTCCATTGCCAAACTGATCGCAAGCGGCTGCGATTACGACGCCATCCGCCTCACCTTCCAGGAATTCTTTATGCGCCTGAACCGCGATCCCAAACGTTGGGGTGTACCTCTGTCCGCACTTCTCGGCGCGCTGTACGCGCAGATCGGGCTGGGGTTGGGCGCTATCGGCGGCAAGGACAGCATGAGCGGCACTTTTGAACACATCGACGTTCCTCCCACGCTCATCTCCTTTGCATTGGCTCCCGCAAAGGCGAGCGAACTCATCACAAACGTTCTTACCGAAAGCGGGAAAAAATTGTACTGGATCCCCATGCACAAGGATTTCAGCAAGATCCCCGATTTCAAGGAACTTGCGGATATGTACCGCGAGATCCACAAGAACATTCTCAGCAAAAACATCCGCTTTGCAACGGTCGTGGAAAACGGCGGCATTGCGTCTGCTATCGTCAAATCCTGTCTCGGAAACGGGCTCGGATTCAAGTTTGAAGGGGATGCCGACTGCCTGCTCTCCGAGCATTACGGCGAGATCATCGTGTCTTTGGAAGATCCCGAAAGCCTGCATTGTCCCAAGATCTGCGTGGGTGAAACGACGGAAAAAGACTTTGTCTACGACAAGGAAAAAGTGTCTTTGGAAGAGGCCGTGAGCGCTTTCTGCGGGACGCTGGAAAACGTGTTCCCCAACCATGCTTCGGCAAGCGGAAAGGCGAAGGATGTCGATTTCAAAGCGACAAAGCGCTATACGAATATCTCGACAAAGACGGCAAAACCCCGCGTATTTATCCCCGTATTCCCCGGAACCAACTGCGAACTGGATACGGCGCGCAAGTTTAACCTGGCGGGTGCGGAAAGCGAGATCGTCGTCGTCAAAAACCGTTCCGCCGCGGACATTGAAGAGAGCGTTCGCGCCATCAGCGAGGCGATCGCACGCGCCAATATCATCGCGTTCCCCGGAGGTTTCTCGGGCGGTGACGAGCCGGACGGAAGCGGCAAATTTATTGCGACTACCTTCCGCAATCCCCGCATTGCCGAACAGGTTTTGAAACTGCTCAACGAGCGCGACGGACTGATCCTCGGGATCTGCAACGGATTCCAGGCGCTTATCAAGCTGGGGCTTGTCCCGTACGGCGACATTCGCCCGCTGACGGCAACCAGTCCTACACTCACTTACAACAACATTTCCCGCCACGTTTCTACGCTCGTGGATATTCGCGTATCTTCCAACAAATCTCCCTGGCTGTCCGCTTGCAAGGTGGGCGACGTGTTTACCGTTCCCGTATCGCACGGGGAAGGCAGGATCGTTGCGCCGTTCGCCGAACTTGAAAAGATGGCGCAAAACGGGCAGATCGCTACGCAGTACTGCGATCTTTCCGGAAAGCCTACCATGGAATACCCTTACAACCCCAATGGTTCTGCGTGGGCGATCGAGGGTATCACGTCTCCCGACGGCAGAGTGTACGGCAAGATGGGGCATACCGAACGTACGGGCGAAAACCTCTATAAGAACTACAGCGGCAACTTTGACATGAAGCTGTTTGAAAGCGGCGTCAAGTATTTCAAGTAAAAATCTTTTCAGTAAAAAAGCAGCCGTCTGACACAAAGTCAGACGGCTGCTTTTATCGTAAAAAGTGCAGGGCGGAGATTTTTCTCCGCCCTGCAACTGTTGTTCTGAATTAATTAAAATTCCTCGTACTATTCGTTTATGGAAATACAGGCGCAGAATAATCAGGAATTGCTCTGCTGAGCCTGCGCGGAAGTCTCTTCTGCCGCAGAAGTTTCAGCGGTCGGTTCCGCGGTCTGTACGGGTTGATTTCCGTCAGGGGAAAGGGGCAGGGCATTGTCCTTTTTGAAAAGCATTTTTAGAAGAATAGGGCAGAGCAGAGAGGAAAGGACAACGAGCATAATGACGGGGACAACGGGCGTGATCGCCGTGCCTGCAAACAATCCGCCTTCCATACCCTTGCTGCATACGACGAGGGCAACCTCACCGCGGGCGATCATGCCGCAGCCGATCTGCGCGGATTCTTTCCAATTATGACGGCAGAGCTTTGCCACGCCGCCGCAGCCGATAATTTTACCCACAATGCCCGCGAGGACAAAGCAGATCCCGAACAAAAGCAACGTGGGGGAAAATCCGTCGAAACTGACGCCGATCCCGATGTTTGCAAAGAATACGGGAGAAAAGATCATGTAAGAATTGATGTCTACTTTTCTGTCGATGTAGTGTGTATCTTTCAGCGAGCTGAGAACGATGCCTGCCACATAGGCGCCCGTGATGTCGGCGATCCCGAACAGTTTTTCTGCGGCAAAGGCGTAAAGGAAGCAGATGACAAGGCCTAAAATCGGAATGCGGCGCGTATGATCGTATTTTTCGGAAAGAAAACGGAACAGCTTTTTGATGAAAAAGCCGATCACAATGGCGCAGACGAAGAAGAGAACGGTCATTAAAATGGTCATCCACGGATTTGCCGAAGGATCTTTGAATCCGATGACGATGGAGAGCACGACAATGCCGATCACGTCGTCGATGATCGCTGCCGAAAGGATGGTCGTTCCCACGCGCCCGTTGAGCTTGCCCATCTCTTTCAACGTTTCAACGGTAATTCCCACGCTCGTCGCCGCGAGGATCACGCCGATAAAGACGGCATCCAGCAAAATGGAAGAATCGGAGAGCGCGGAAAATCCGCCGAGGAAAGGAACGGCAACGAGAAATCCGAGGATCATGGGCATGAGCACGCCGCCGAATGCGATCATGGTGGCGGCAAGCCCGGAACGCTTCAATTCCTTTACGTCCGTTTCAAGTCCGGCTGAGAAGAGGATGAGCACGACGCCGATCTCCGCGATCCCGTCCAGGAAGGCGCTTTCTGTTTCAGAAGGCTGTACAGGCGACCACCAGCCGAATTGTCCCCAGATGGCGGGGCCGATCAGAAGTCCTGCAATGACGGCTCCCACAACCTGTGGAAGTCCGAGTTTTCTCATCAGCATCCCCAGCAGTTTTGTGGAGAGAAGGATAACTGCAAGGTCCCAGAAAAGCTTTGTAACGTCCATTGTAAATACCTCTCAATAACCACAGAAAATGATACGCTTTTTTTTGGGAAAAGTCAACAGAATACCAATCGTTCCGCATTTTTCGGTCTTTTTTTTACGAAGAATTGACGGGGACCTTCCGGCATGGTATAATAGAAAAAATGCCGAAAGGCGACAAAGAGACATAGGGGCAACAATCATGTGGTTTGACGAGAGTGTTTTTTATCAGATCTATCCGCTCGGCTATTGCGGCGCAGAGCGCGAAAACGACTTTGGGGAGATCCGCCATCGCTTCGGAAAAATCGAGGAGCAGATCTCTTATATCAAAGAATGCGGATTCAATGCCGTTTTGTTCAATCCGCTGTTTGAAAGCGAACGGCACGGTTACGATACCGTCGATTTTTTCAATGTGGACCGCCGCCTCGGTACCAACGAGGAGTTTAAGGCATTGGTAAAAAAATTCCATGATGCGGGCATCCGCGTCGTGCTGGACGGCGTTTTCAATCATGTGGGAAGGCGTTTTGCCGCGTTTGAGGACGTGAAGCAGAGGCGCGAAGCTTCGGACAAGACGGGTTGGTTTTATTTGAATTTCGGCGGAAACAGTCCTTACAACGACGGCTTTTGGTATGAGGGCTGGGAAGGTCACATGGAGCTTGTCAAGCTCAACCTGCAAAACGAAGGCGTCGTGGATTATATCCGCCGCGCCGTACTGTTTTGGATCGATGAATTCGGAATAGACGGCCTGCGATTGGATGTCGCTTACCTTCTGCCTGAATGGTTTTTCGAGTTTTTGCGCCGTACCGTGCGCGAAAGGCGCGACGACTTCTTCCTGATGGCAGAAGTCATTCACGGGCAGAACTTTGCGAAAAATCTTACTCCGCAGCGCTTGGATTCCATGACCAATTACGAGTGTTACAAGGGATTGACTTCCGCGCTCAATTCGGATAACCTGTTTGAGATAGAGCATTCCCTCGAGCGCCTGTTCGGTTCGCAGCCGTGGTGCCTGTACACGGGGAAGCACCTGTTCAGCTTTGTCGACAATCACGACGTCGTGCGTGCCTATACCGCATTGCAGAATAAGGACAAGATCTTCAATATGTATGCCATTCTGTACACCATGCCGGGGATTCCCTGCATTTACTACGGTTCGGAGTGCGCCGCGGAAGGGGACAAATCGGACAACGACTATAAGCTGCGCCCTTGCATCGACGACGTGGATAAAAACAAGCGGCCCGATCTATTGAGATTTATTCAGAAGCTGAATGCCATCCGCCGCTCCTGCCGCGCGCTCTCTTACGGCAGGTATGAGAAATGCGTTTTGTCCAACAAGTATATGTGCTATAAGCGCGAGCTGGACGGAGAACGCATTTACTGCGCGTTCAATATTTCCGGGGAGGATGTCACCGTCCGCGTTGAGGAGGCGGAGGGGACAGACCTTCTGACGGGCGAAGTGAGAAATTTAAACGACATTTATCTCCCTCCGTATTCCGTAAAGCTGTTCAGAAAAAATATCTAATGAGAGAAGAGCCGACGAAAAACGTCGGCCCTGATTTTTAAATTTTTTCGGAAAAATGCCTTTCAAACAATAGACAACAGGAATAGATATGATTATAATAATCGCGGTTAAAAAAATTGTCAGGTTTTGGTATGAAAGGTTCTGTAGATCTTACAACAGGAAGTCCTTGGAAAAATATCATTTTCTTTTGTATCCCCATTCTGATCAGCAATATATTCCAGCAGCTGTACAGCATGGTGGATACGATCATTGTCGGTCAGACGATCTCCCTGTCCGCACTCGCGGCCGTAGGTTGCACAGGTTCCATCAGTTTTTTGGTAATTGGTTTTATCACGGGGATCACTGGCGGATTCGGCGTCATGATGGCGCAGTATTTCGGGGCGAAAAATGAGGAGAATTTCAAACGTTCCGTCGGGACCTGCTATCTGCTCAGCATCATCGTCTCCGTCATTGTTACCGCCATAGCTGTTCCGACGGCGATGCCGCTTTTGCGCCTGATGCGCACGGGCGACGACATCATCGGCCGCGCGTATTCTTACATCGTGACGATCTATGCGGGGATCACGGCAACCGTGATCTACAATATGTCGGCGGCGATGCTGCGCGCCATCGGGGACAGCCGTTCTCCGCTGATTTTTCTGATCATGGCGTCCGTGCTGAACATTGGGTTGGATTTTTTGTTCATTCTGTGCTTTCACATGGACGTTATGGGGGCGGGGCTTGCAACGGTTTTGTCTCAGCTGATCGCAGGCGGGGCGTGCATCGTGTACGGCCTGAAACGATACGAGATCTTGCGCATCAACAGAGGGCATCTGCGCTGGAATGGTTCTTTTGCCTGGAAACATACGGCAGTGGGGCTTCCCATGGCTCTCCAGTTTTCCATTACTGCCATCGGGATCATGGTCGTGCAAGCTGTTTTGAACGACTTAGGGACCATGACCGTCGCTGCATATACGGCGGCTTCCAAGATCGATACCATTGCCCAGCAGCCGTTCCTCGCCATGGGCGCGGCGATCGCTACATATTGCGCGCAGAATTTCGGGGCGCATCAATTTGATCGCATCCGCAAGGGCATGAATGTGGGGCTTGTGCTCTCGCTGATCTTCAGTGCGGGCGGATTTTTGCTCGTCTTAGGATTGCGTTCGCCGCTTCTGAAACTGTTTTCGGAAGATTTCGCATCCATACAGGAAGAGGCTTATTTATATCTGTTCATCAATACGGGGACCTATCTGTTTCTCGGCCTCATATACCTGTACAGAAACGGGATCCAGGGAATGGGATTTTCTGCCGTCACAATGCTGTCCGGCGCAACAGAACTTGTCATGCGCGTCTTTGCCGCTCTTGTCTTTGCAAAGCTGTGGGGATATATAGGCGTGTGTTCCGCCAATCCCGCCGCGTGGCTTGGGGCCGACATCATATTGCTCGTTATCTATTTCAGATTGTATAAAAAGAAAATCAAACCCGCGCTCCTGAAAGAGAGGGAAAGCGCGCAACAAGATCCACAATCATGATCCGATCATGGAAAAAGGCGGCTTTTCTGAAGTGAACCCCAAAGTTTGGACAAAATTTAATTAAATTATGTGTGAATGAGTTCGGTACTGTACCGGGCTCATTCCTTTTAGTTTGAGAGAGATTCTCTCGTTGTTCCAGTAGTGAATGTACTCTTTCAGACAGTGGACGAATTCGTCCACTGTCTGAAACTTTTCGCCGTAAAACATCTCCACCTTTAACCGCCCAAAAAAGTTCTCCATGATACTGTTATCCAGGCAATTGCCTTTTCGTGACATACTTTGCAGAATATTGTGTTCTTTCAGCTGTCTTTGAAACTCTTTCATTTGGTATTGCCAGCCTTGATCGGAATGCAAGATCGGTCTTGCGCCTTTCGGCAGCTTGTCGAACAATCCTTTCAGCATTTCTCTCGTTTGCCCAAAATCAGGACTTGTCGAAATAGAATAGCTGATTACTTCATTGTTATGTAAATCTATGATCGGAGACAGATATATCTTGCAATCACATACGGCAAACTCGGTCACGTCAGTCGCCAATTTCTCGAATGGTTTATTGGCTGCAAAGTCACGGCTTAGTATATTCGGAGCGATCTTTCCGACTTCTCCCTTGTACGATTTATACTTGCTTTTGCGCCGTTTCCCATGCAATCCCATGCTTCGCATGAGCTTATGTACCGTTTTATGGTTGAGTTTTATGCCCTTTCCCCGCAATACAAGCAAGATTCGTCGATAACCGTATCTTTGTTTGTTCTCGGTAAAGATCCTTTTTATCTCTTGTTTGATCAAAGAATACTTATCCTCTGCCCGTCTCTTTACATGGTAGTAGTAGGTGCTTCGCGGCAATTGAGACAACGACAGCAACCCTTTCAGCGGATATCTTTGCCTTAACTCAGATACTATTTCGGCTTTCTGCCGTTCCGTTCCTCCTCCGCTCGAATTAAGGCGTCGAGTTTTTTTAAGTATTCAAGCTCCATTTCCAAGTATTCGTTACGTTCCCGCAAACGCTGGTTCTCGGCAATCAGATCTTCTTCTACAGGCTGATCCAAGGGTCGTTTCCTCGGTCTGCCTGTGCTTTTCCTTCCTCGGCGTTCGGTCATAAGTCCCGTCGCTCCTTCTTCAAGGTATATGCGCTCCCACCTGTGCAAGGTGGATATTGCCCCGCCCATGGAACTTGTTACAAGCCCATATTTGCGAGCCGTTTCCCTGTAGCCCAAATGGTTTTCGCGCATATCCATTATAACAGATTCCTTGAACTCTGCGCTATACTTTTTCTGCTTATTTCCTTTTTTTGCCATAAAAATATGCACCTCCAAAAGCCTGTCCAACTTTTGGGGTGCATATCAAAGTCCGTCTCTTTGTTTTTACTTTTCTTCGGTTTTGACAACTTCTCTGCCGTCATAATAGCCGCAGTTTTTGCAAACAACGTGGGGCTGTTTGAGCTCGTGGCAATGAGGGCACTCGACAAGCGTCGGCGCCGTAGCCTTGAAGTTTGCATATCTTGTATTTGTTCTCTGCTTGGATTGTTTAGACTTGGGTACCGCCATCTCTTTACACCTCTTTTCTATATTTTACGTTCAAATTTCGTCTTTGACTGTAAAAGTATACCTTATTTCTATTTTTTTGTCAACCTTTTTTCCCTCGCTTTTCGAGGGAATGGCAAAAATATCAGCCTTCGAGCAGTTCTTTTGTCTCGCGCGCGATGACAAGTTCTTCGTTGGTGGGGATGACAAGCACTTTTACCTTGGAATCCGCCGCCGAAATGTCGTGAATGGTCCCGTCGTTTTTCTTGCTGTTGCGCTCTTTGTCGATCCTGATGCCGAAGTAATCCATCTTATCGCAGATCATTTCGCGGACCAGCCAGGTATTTTCGCCGATGCCCGCCGTAAAGACCAGGCAATCCAGCCCGTCCATGGCGGCAATGTAAGAACCGATGTACTTTTTCACGTCATACGCAAAGACGTCGAGAGCCAGCTGTGCGCGCTCGTTCCCCTCGTCCGCCGCCTTGGTCAGGTCGCGGAAGTCGCTGGAAACGCCGCTGATCCCCGCCACGCCGCACTGCTTGTTGAGGTAATTGATGCAGTCGAGAACGGTATAGTGCTTTTTCGCCGCGAGGTATTCGAGAACGGCGGGATCGATGTCGCCCGAACGCGTTCCCATGGGGACGCCCGCAAGAGGCGTAAAGCCCATGCTCGTATCCACGCATTTGCCGCCCTTTACCGCACTGATGGAAGAGCCTCCGCCCAGATGGCAGGTGATGATCTTGGTATCCTCTGCCTTCTTTCCGAGGTACTTGATGGCTTCCTGCGAAACGTATTTGTGGCTGGTGCCGTGGAATCCGTATCTGCGGACTTTGTATTCCTTATAATCGTTGTAGTCGATCGCATACATATATGCGTACGCGGGCATGGTGGAATGGAACGCCGTATCGAACACGAGCGCCATGGGTTTATCGGGCATGGCTTCCTTGCACGCCTCGATGCCGAGAATGTTGGCGGGCATATGCAGGGGCGCGAGTTCGATGTTGGCGCGGCACTTTTTCATCACTTCGTCGTTGAGCAGCACGGAGCAGTTGAAATCCTCCCCGCTGTGGACGACGCGGTGGCCGACGGCGTCGATCTCGTCCATCGATTTGATGGCGCCGTATTCGGGATTGACCAGCGCTTCCAGAACGAGCTGGATGGCGACTTTATGGTTGGGCATATCCTTTTCGATGAGCGTCTCGCCCTTGGACGTTTTGTGTTTCAGGTTGGAGCCGCGGATCCCGATCCTCTCGCAACCGCCCTTGGCGATCACGGTTTCGGTGTCCATATCGATGAGCTGATATTTCAGGGAAGAGCTTCCCGCATTGACGACAAGAATTTTCATTTTTGTATCCTCCCGTCAGGACAGCTGCGTCTGCAGTGCAGTGATCGCCACGGCAGCCACGATGTCCTCTGCCTTGCAACCCCTGGACAGATCGTTGATAGGCTTTGCAAAGCCCTGGCAGAGCGGCCCTACCGCCATGAACCCGCCGAGACGCTCGGTGAGTTTATAGCCGATGTTGCCCGCGTCGAGATCGGGGAAGATGAGAACGTTTGCGTGTCCCGCAACCGTGGAACCGGGCGCTTTGGACTTTGCCACAGAAGGTACGATCGCCGCATCCAGCTGCAATTCGCCGTCGATGTTGAGCTCGGGATTTTTCGTCTTTGCAATAGCGAGAGCCGCAGTCACCTTGTCGATGTCAGCGTGCTTTGCGCTGCCCTTCGTGGAGAAAGAGAGCATCGCCACGCGCGGTTCAAGCCCTGCGATCTGCTTTGCCGTCTTGGCAGAGATGAGCGCGATCTCGGCGAGCTGTTCGCTGTTGGGATTTTCGTTGAGTCCGCAATCGGAATAGATATAAGCGCCGTCCTCGCAGTACTGATTGCCGCATTCGGGAGCGATCATCAGGAAATAGCTGGAAACCAGCGGCACGCCGGGCGCAGCCTTGACGATCTGCAGACCGGGGCGCAGCGTGTTTGCCGTAGAATGGCAGGCGCCGGAAACCAGGCCGTCGACGTCCCCCGCTTTGAGCATCAGAACGCCGAAATATGTATTGTCGTAAGAGAGTTTTTCCGCTTCCTCTTCCGTCATTCCCTTTGCCTTGCGCAGGGAATAGAGCAGAGCGGCGTACTCGGCGCGCTTTGCGCTCTTTGCGGGGCAGACGATGTCCACACCCGTCAGATCGACGTCGGGATTTGCCTTTTTGATCTCATCGGGATCGCCGAGAAGAGTGATCTTTGCAATGCCTTCGCGGACTGCCGCAGCGGCAGCCTTTACGACGCGGCTGTCCTCCCCTTCACAAAGGACGATGCGCTTGTTAAGCGCGCTCGCGCGGGATTTGATTTTTGCGAGAAAAGCGTTTTCTTTCACCATTGTAATTTGTAAACCTCAATCGCTTTATTTTTTGAAGGAAAGGGTATATAATAAGCACAAGACCCTCTGTGCAACGCCCGAATCCTATCACCAAAATATATTATAGCGTATTTCAGAAGAAAAGTAAAGGTTTTAAGGAAAAAAATGAAAATTTGCGGCATTATTTGCGAATACAATCCCCTGCACAACGGACACGTTTACCTGCTGAACGAGACAAAAAAACGCAGCGGCTGCGACGCCGTCGTGTGCGTGATGAGCGGGGAATTTACCCAACGCGGAGAAATGGCCGTTCTGGAAAAATACACGCGCGCAAAACACGCCGTCCTTGCGGGCGCGGACGCCGTCATCGAATTGCCCGTTCCCTTTGCCTGCGCGCCCGCCGAACTGTTTGCAAAGGGTGCCGTAAAGCTCCTCTCCTCGCTGCCCGATCTCTGCGTGCTGGCGTTCGGGAGCGAGGACGGCGACAAACAGGCCATCCTCAACGCCGCGCAAAAGACCGCCGAGGAGGAGAGCGGATTCCGTGCCTCTTTAAAAAAATACCTGAAAGAGGGACTCAGCCTGACAAAGGCGAGGACGCAGGCCCTTTCCGACGCGGGCGAAGAGGCGGCGGCGCAGACCATCGCCTCCCCCAACAACATTCTCGCCGTGGAATACTGCAAGGCGCTTTCCTCCTTCGGATGCTCGGCGGACATTCTCCCCGTGCGGCGCATCGGGGCAGGCTATGCGGACGAAACCCTTTTGAAAAATCTTTCTTCCGCCTCCGCCATCCGCAAAGCCGTATCCGAAAACAAATGGAGAGCCGTCCGCAAAAACGTTCCCGATTTTGTCTTTGAAGATCTCAAAAACGCCGTCTCGCCCGCCGTCTTTCAAAAGCTTGCGCTCTGCGCCGCCTTGAAAATGCCGCCCGAGCAAATGAAAAAACTGACCGATTGCACCGAGGGGCTGGAAAACAGGATCAAAGCGTTTGCCAAAAACACGCCCGACTACGACGAGCTGATCGGAAAAGTGACCACCAAGAGATACATTTCCTCCCGCATCCGACGCATCCTCGCCGCCTGCCTGCTGGAACTGGAAGACGATCTCGTCAAAAGAGCGCTGCGCGCGCCCCTATACCTGAAAGTGCTTGCCGTCAATAAACAGCGCGCGGATGAGATCCTGCCAGTGCTGAGGACTTCCGACTTTCCCCTTCTGACAAGGCGGAGCGACCTTTCCCTCCTCGGAAAAGCTGCCGCCGAGGTCTATGCAAAAGACGAGCTGGCATCCGACCTCTTTCACCTCGCATCCGACCTGCCCTGCCGCGAATCGCAGATGCGGCTGATCGATCCCCGTATATAAGATAAGAAAGGCGACGCGGTTTTACCGCGTCGCCTTTCTTAAAAAAGATCCCGAGCTTGATCTGTAAGCCGAGTTCTGTCGTGTACGGTCATCTATCTGGTCGCATCGTCGCCGATGCGCTCAAGCGATATTCACGGCAAACGTCGGGCGAGCAACCCATGCGACGTTTGCCCAATCTTGCACCGGACGGGGTTTACACAGCGCGCCTCGTTACCGCGGCGCCGGTGAGCTCTTACCTCCCCTTTCCATCCTTACAGGAAAACCTGCGGTCTGTTTCTGTTGCACTGTCCTTGAAGTCGCCTCCACCGGACGTTATCCGGCGTCCTGCTCTGCGGTGCTCGGACTTTCCTCACGGCTTTCGCCGCGCGACCGTATGATCAACTCGGGATACGTTTCATTATATCTCTCAAAAAATTTTTTGTCAAATCTTTTTTCTGAATTTTGCCGACTTTACACGCTGCGCAAACACTTGCGTTTTG
>DXFX01000023.1 GCA_019114245.1 Candidatus Borkfalkia faecipullorum
TCATCGGCGACCACACCGATATGTACGCGCAGGCATACTTCTTCTACGATTCCAAGAAGTCGGGCGGCATCACCGTTTCCCACCTGAGATTCGGCAAGACGCCCATTCAGTCCTCCTACCTCATCGACAGCGCGGACTTCATCGCCTGCCATAACCCTTCCTACATCACCCGTTACGATATGCTTTCCGATGCGAAAGAAGGCGGCAAATTCCTGCTCAACTCCCCTTGGACGACCATGGAAGAGCTGGAAAAGAACCTCCCCGCAAAGGTCAAACAGCAGATCGCGAAAAAACACCTCAAATTCTACAACATCGACGGTATCGGCATCGCGTCCCAGATCGGCCTGAACGGCAAGACGAGCACGATCATGCAGTCGGCATTCTTCTACATCAACGATTCCATCATGCCTTACGAAGAGGCGGCGGATCTCATGAAGAAGGCGGTCTACAAGAAGTTCTCCCGTAAGGGCGACGCCGTCGTCAACATGAACTATGCGGCCATCGATTCCGCAAAGAGCGGCCTGCAGGAGATCAACTACCCCGCAAGCTGGGCAACCGCTACCGACGGCGCTCCGATGGTTTCCGTTGCGGACAACGAATACTTCAAGAACGTCGTTCATCCCATCCTCGTGCTGGAAGGCGACAAGCTGCCTACCTCCGCGTTCAACGCTGACGGCTCCGTTCCCGTCGGAACGACCAAGTACGAGAAGCGCGGCGTCGCGGTGAAAGTGCCGAAGTGGATCACCGAAAACTGCATCCAGTGCAACCAGTGCTCCTTCGTCTGCCCTCACGCGTGCATCCGCCCCGTCGTTCTCGACGACGCTACCGAGAAGCCCGCAACCTTTGTCACCAAACCCACCACGGGCCTGAAAGGAACGCAGTTCCGTATGCAGGTTTCCCCTCTGGACTGCATGGGATGCGGCGTTTGCGCAAACGTCTGCCCCGGCACGAAAGGCAACAAGGCATTGGTCATGGTTCCCCTGGAAGAAGTGGTCGACGCCGACGCGAAGAACTGGGAGTTCGCTCAGGAAGTCAAGCAGGCGGATACCTCTTCCATCAAGCGCACGTCCGTCAAGGGCAGCCAGTTCAACCAGCCTCTGTTCGAGTTCTCCGGCGCTTGCGCAGGATGCGGCGAGACCCCTTACGTCAAGGTCGTCACCCAGATGTTCGGCGATCGCATGATCATCGCCAACGCTACGGGCTGCTCCTCCATTTACGGCGGATCCTCCCCTACATGCCCTTACACCACCAACAAAGAAGGCCACGGCCCTGCATGGGCAAACAGCCTGTTTGAAGACAACGCAGAGTTCGGCTACGGCATGAACCTCGCTTACAAGGCACGCCGCACCAAGCTGGCAGCGGAAGTTTCCGCCCTGGCCGAGAAGTGGGCAGACTTTGCGGAAGGCAAAGCGGCCTGCGAGGAATGGCTCGCCAACATGGACGACGCGGAAGGCAGCAAAGCTGCGGCTGAAAAGCTGATCAAAGCTTGCGAAGGCTGCAAGGATTGCGGCTGCGAGTGCGACGCTCTGTGCAAAGAAGTGCTCAAAGCAAAAGACTGCCTCGTCAAGAAATCCATCTGGATCTTCGGCGGCGACGGCTGGGCTTACGATATCGGTTACGGCGGACTCGACCACGTCCTCGCTTCCGGCGAAGACGTCAACGTGCTCGTCCTGGACACCGAAGTGTACTCCAACACGGGCGGACAGGCTTCCAAGTCCACGCCGACCGGTTCCGTTGCGAAGTTCGCTTCCTCCGGTAAGAGAGTCAAGAAGAAGGACCTCGGCATGATGGCGATGAGCTACGGCTACGTGTACGTTGCTCAGGTAGCTATGGGCAGCAACAAACAGCAGTTCCTCAACGCTCTCGTGGAAGCTGAAAAGTATCATGGACCTTCGCTGATCATCGCTTACGCGCCCTGCATCAACCACGGTATCAACATGAGCAAGAGCCAGGACGAAGAGAAGCGCGCGGTGGATTGCGGATACTGGCAGCTGTACCGCTACAACCCCGAACTCAAGGAAGCAGGAAAGAATCCTTTCTCGCTGGACAGCAAAGAGCCGACCGGCGACTATCAGGAATTCATCCTCGGCGAGACCCGTTACTCCTCCCTCAAGAAGACGCAGCCCGCAGCGGCAGAAAAGCTCTTCAAAGAGAACGAAGAAGAGAGCAAGGCTCGTTACGAAGGCTACAAGAAACTTGCCGAAGAGGAATAATCTCCTTCTAAAACATACGGGAACAGGCATTTGCCTGTTCCCGTTTCTTTTTCAAAGGGCCGCAGGGCGGCCCTTTCCCCGTTTTGCGAAAGGTGCGCCATGCCTTGTTCCGCGCCCTTGTCTGCAAAAGAAAAACGGCTCTTTCCGCCCGTTTTGCGGAAAGAGCCGTTGTGTTTTGTATTGTTTTGTTCTGCCTTGCTTTGTCTTGGATCGCCTGCGCCGAAAGACAGACGTGCGGCGCTGCATTTTTGCGTTTTCCGTTCCCGAATGCGCCGAAAGACATTTGTGCGGCGGTGAAATGCAAGGAAAAACGCGTACCGTCTATGCAAATTCGGGACGGTACAGCCGTTTGCCCGTCCATTCGTCCACGGTGATCTTTACCACCGCCGTGATGGCAAAGGCGCGTTCGTTAAAGTCCCCGTCCGCAAATTTTTGCGGCGTGTAGTGGGACATCAGCACTTTCAGCCCGTGCAGGCGCTCGGCTTTTTCCGTCAGGATCTCCGCCCTGCCCCTGCCGCAAACGCTCTCGTAATCTGTGGTATAGCCGCAGGGCGCCACGCCCTTGTTGAACACGCGCATCTGCCTTGCGGCGCAAAAGCCCACGCGCGCGTCCTTTTGCAAAAGCTCCAGCTTTTTGCCCGCAACGGCGCAATGAAAGTACAGCGTCAGCTTGTCCCCTTCCAGCTCCGCGCCGAAATTGACGGGTAAAGCATAGGGCGCCGCCTCGTCCTGCAGGGCGAGAATGAGGTACTCGCACCGCAAAAGCGTTTCAAATTTATCGAAAAGATCGGAAATCTCCCGTTCGGATTTTCGCATAACGTACCTCAGCTTTTGTGACGGCTCTTGTAATCTTCGATGGCAGCTTTGATGGCCTGCTCGGCAAGCACGGAGCAATGGATCTTCTGCGGGGGCAGCCCGCCCAGCACCTCGATCACCTTTTTGTTGGTGACTTCCAGCGCCTCGTCCACCGTCTTGCCCTTGATCATCTCGGTTGCCGTGGAAGAAGTGGCGATGGCCGCGGCGCAGCCGAACGTCTTGAACTTCGCGTCCGTGATGACGCCGTTGTCCACCTTGATGAACACCTGCATGATGTCGCCGCAGGCTTCGCTCCCGATCATACCCATTCCGTCGTAATTTTATATTTCACCCACGTTTTTGGGGTTTTGAAAGGCTTCCATTACCTTTTGCGTGTACATTTTCAGATCTCCTTTTCAAATACTTCGTTTTTCAGGTCTTTGGGAAAGAGCGGGGAAAGCGCGCGCAATTTTACTACGATCTCTTTGAGCTTGTCCACCGCGTAATCGATCTGCGCGGGGGTGTTGTCCTTTCCGAAAGAAAAGCGGATGCTGCCGTGCGCCAGCCCTTCGGGCAGCCCCATGGCGAGGAGAACGTGGGAGGGTTCCAGCGAACCGGACGAGCACGCGGAA
Source organism: Candidatus Borkfalkia faecipullorum (assembly GCA_019114245.1). Classification (GTDB taxonomy): domain Bacteria; phylum Bacillota; class Clostridia; order Christensenellales; family Borkfalkiaceae; genus Borkfalkia; species Borkfalkia faecipullorum. Next base: position 3,641 of record DXFX01000023.1, read on the forward strand.
CCGCTGGAAACGGCGATGCCCGCAAGGTCCAGGCTGAACAGAAGGGACTCCCCTTCGATGTATCGGAAGGAAAAGTTTGCGTTGGCGGGCAGGCGGTTTTGCGGATGCCCGTTGAGTTTGACGTACGGGATCTCGTGCAGGACGCGGGAAATAAAGCGATCGCGCAGGGAGGAGACATACGCGGCGTTTTGCTCGCGCTCTTCCTGCGCCAGGCGGAGCGCTTCCGCCAGCCCCACGATGGCGGGGACGTTTGTGGTCCCGCCGCGCATGGTGCGTTCCTGGTGGCCGCCCGTGATGATCTTTCCGAGTTTCAGCCCCGAACGGATGTACAGCACGCCCACCCCTTTCGGGCCGTAAAACTTATGCCCCGAAAAGGAGAGCAGGTCCACGGCGGGGTCGTTTACGTCGATTTTCAGCGCGCCCGCCGCCTGCACCGCGTCTGTGAAAAAGAGAATGCCGCGCTCCCTGCACAGCCCGGAAATCTCCGCGAGGGGCTGGATGGTGCCCACCTCGTTGTTGGCCGTCATGATACCCACGAAGATCGTGTCGGGGCGCAGGAGCGATTTCAGCTTTTCCACGTCCACCGCGCCGTACTCGTCCACGGGGGCAAGGGAAATTTCAAACCCCTCCTTTTCCAGCTCCTTTGCCGTGGTGATCATGGCAGGGTGTTCCACCGCGCTGATGATGAGGTGCTTCCCCTTTTCCGCACGCGCGTGCGCCGCGCCGCGGATGGCCCAGTTGTCCGATTCGGTGCCGCCCGACGTAAAATAAATTTCACTCGGCTTTGCCCCGATGAGGGAAGCGACGGTGTCCCGCGCTTCGTCCACGGCGGTCACGCTCCTGCGGCCGAACCAGTGCTGGGAATTGGGATTGCCGAAATTGTCCGTGAAATAGGGCAGCATTTTCTGCAATACGCGCTCGTCGACGGGCGTCGTCGCCGCGTGATCGAAATAGATGTGTTCCATAAATACTCCTCAGCTCGCCTTGCAGCGGCAGGCCATGTCTGCACTGTTGCACTTGCACACTCCGTTTTCGCAGTGATCGTCCAGCATGGATTGCAGCGTCATCGAATCGAGAACTTCGTTGATGCCCGCGTACAGTTTGCGCCAAACCTCTCCCGTGGCGCACTTTTTGCAGGTGGAAGTGATGCAGTCGGCGATCTCCATGTTGTCCTCCAGGGCGCGGGCGATGTCCCCTATCGTGATCTCCCGCGGGGCGCGCGTGAGCTTATATCCGCCCGAAACGCCGCGTTCCGCCGTCACGATCCCCTTGCCCGACAGCATACGCATGATCTTTTCTATGTATTTCCCGGAGACCGCGATCTCCTTTTCCAGAGCGGACGCACTGACGCATCTGTGCGGATAATTCTGCGCAAGAATGTAGCACGCCTTTAACCCGTATTGCGATTTGGATGAAAGTCTCATACCCGCCTCCTTTAATTGCAACCATTTTAGTAGTATTTATTATATCCGATTTGTGCCGATTCGTCAAACGTTTTTGCGCACATTTGACAAAAAAATCCTTCTCCTGTTTACAGAGAAGGATTTTTTGTCCAATCGGAAAAGATACAGCCGCAGTAATTCTGGCGGTAAAGGTTGTGTTCCTGCGCGAGGCGGACGGAGCGCAGGTAGCCGTTTTCCTTTTTGAAATCGGAATACAGCCAGCGCACGCCCGTGCGCTTTTCGATCTCCTCACCCAGCTCGTTGAGCCATGCGGCGTTTTTGTGGGGGCTGACGGAAAGGGTGGAACAGAACCAGCCGTATCCGCCCTCCTTTGCGAGCTGCGCCGTCTTTTCCAGGCGCAGGCGGTAACACTTGTAACAGCGGGCGCCGCCCTCCTTTTCCCCTTCCAGCCCGCGCACGTAAGAGAAAAACTCCTGCGGGGCATAGTCGCAGTCCAAAAAGTCCGCCCAACCCGTTTCCCGCAGAAAGCGGAGCTGTTCGCCCTTGCGCTTTTCGTACTCGGCGGGGTCGGTGATATTGGGATTGTAAAAGAGAACGGTCACCTTAAAAAACTCTTTCAGCGTTTCCAGGCAGCGGGAGGAACAGGGGCCGCAGCAGCTGTGCAGCAGGAGTTTTTCCCCGGGCGATACCGTGCGGCAGAGTTCGAGCATTCTCTTGTTGAAATCGGGTTTGTTCATGCCGACATTGTACCACCTTCCCGCAAAAAACGCAAGGGATTATTTGCCGCTGTCGCCGTAGTTGGAGAGAACGCGCGCGGAAGGATCGTTGACCTTGCACCCCTCCCAATGCTTGTTGGGCATCCAGAAGTCCTTGACCATGCCCGCCTGACCGGGATAGTATTTTTCAAAGATCTCCCGATACAGCAAGCTTTCCTTTGTGAACGGGCGGGCGTGATAGGCGTATTTTTTGGCGAGTTCTTTCCATTCGGGGCCGTACTTTTGCTCGGCGTATTCTTTCAGATCGTCCACCATGGAATGCCCCACCGCGTCCGAAAACGCCGCCTTCTCCCGCCAGAGAATGTTTTCTGGCAGGTAGTCCCCTTCAAAGGCCTTGCGCAGGAGATATTTCCCCTTGCCGTACACGTTTTGTTTGCGTTCGGGAGAGACGTGCATGACGTAGCGCACGAAATCCAGATCGCCGAAGGGTACGCGCGCTTCCATCGAATGCACGGAAATGCAGCGGTCGGCGCGCAGGACGTCGTACATATGCAGTTCGCGCACACGCTTTTGCGATTCTTTCTGGAACGCCGCCGCGTCGGGCGCGAAATCGGTATATTTGTAGCCGAACAGTTCGTCCGAGATCTCCCCCGTCAGAAGCACGCGCACGTCCGAGATCTCGTGGATCTTTTTGCAGAGCAGGTACATTCCCATGGAGGCGCGGATGGTGGTGATATCGAAAGTACCCAGCGCCGCGATGACGCTTTCGAGCGAGGAGAGCACCTCCTCGCGGGTGATGTACACCTCCGTGTGATCGCTGCCGATGTAGTCCGCCACCTCTTTGGCGTATTTGAGGTCGATGGCGTCCTTGTCCATGCCGACGGCAAAGGTGCGGATGCGCCCCAGCATCCTCGCGCCGAGGGCGCAGACCAGGGAGGAATCCAGCCCGCCCGAAAGCAGAAATCCTATGGGCGCGTCGGCGTCCAGTCTCTTTCTGACCCCCTGCGTCAGCTTTTCGCGGATGTTGGCGCAGATCGTCTCCACGTCGTCCGAAGAATATTCCTTTGCCGCGGCAATGTCGCAGTAGGAATGAAACTTTCCTTTATAGTAATAATGTCCCGGAGGGAAGGGATAAATTTCGCCCGATATTAGCCCTTCCAGGTTTTTCGGCTCGCTGGCAAAGACGATGGAGCCCCCCGCAAGATACCCGTAATACAGCGGGCGGATGCCGATGGGGTCGCGCGCGGCGATGTATTCGCCCGAATCCCCGTCGTACAGGATGAGCGCAAATTCCGCGTCCAGCATGGAAAACATTTTTACGCCGTATTCATGGTACAGGGGCAGCAAAATTTCGCAGTCGCTGTCCGAAAGGAAGGAATAGCCCAGATCTTCCAAATGCCTTTTCAGGGGTCGGAACCCATAGATCTCCCCGTTGCAGACGAGCTTGCTCTTGCCCATGGAAAAGGGCTGCATTCCCAGCGCGTTCAGCCCCATGATGGCGAGGCGGTGAAACGCCATATACCCCGAAGGGGTCTTTTCCACGCGACTCATGTCGGGCCCGCGCGAAACGGTGCGGTAAAACCCTTCCAGCATGGTCTTGTAATCCACTTCTTTCGTGGTGCAGCAGAAAATCGAACACATTTTTTTCACCTCACAGATTCTGTTTCGGGAAGAAAAAAAGCCCCTTCTCCCCGATGAAGAACATCAGGGCGAAGGGACTTCGCGGTGCCACCTGAATTTCAGCGCATAAAAATGCGCTCTCTGCGCCTTCAAAAAAAGGCCTGCGCCGTAACGGGCGCGCCCGTCGGAAGCTACTTGTACTCCGTTCGCCGCCGCCGCTCTCGGGTGTTTTTCCTGCGGGTGTGACCGCGGCGCTTTCACCTTGCCGCCGCTCTCTGTACGATACACGCTCCCGCGATACTTTTCCCTGTCCTCGCGTTTGATAGAGAGATTTTAACACGGTTTGCAATGCAATGTCAAACTTTCTGCCTTTCGGATTTGTTATCCCTGCTATTTGTGCAGATTATAGTTCTTTTTTCAGACTCTCGGCGATGGCAACGCCCGAACTGGTTCCGATGCGGTCCGCCCCCGCGCCGAGCATGGCGCGGAACTGCACTGCGTCGCGGATGCCGCCCGAAGCCTTTACGCTGCAGGCGCCCTTCACCGTCTCCTTCAAAAGGCGCACGTCCTCCGTTTTGGCGCCCTCGCCGAAATAGCCCGTGCTCGTCTTGACGAACGCCGCGCCCGCGTCCTTGGCGCATTGTGCGGCCTTGATCATCTCCTCGTGCGAAAGCAGGGACGTTTCGAGAATGACCTTGACGGGCGCTCCCTTGGCCGCCTTGACGATCTGGCGGATCTCCCTTTTGACATAGGAATAATTTGCGTTTTTGACGGCGGAAATGCAGATGACCATGTCGATCTCGTCCGCGCCGTCGGCGACGGCGCGCTTGGTTTCAAACACCTTGGTCTCCGTCTTGTTTTCGCCCATGGGGAAGCCGACCACGCAGGCAATTTTGATCTGCGGCGCGTCTTTCAGAAAATCGGCGCAATCGGAAACGTACACGGGCTGAACGCACACCGAATAAAAGCCGTAATCCACCGCTTCCCTGCACAGCTTGCGGATGTCCTCGCGCGTTGCCGTCTGTTTGAGAAGAGTATGATCGATGGTTTTCAGCATACGGCGCAGTTCCAGCACCTTTTTCTGTTTTTTGAATTCCTCAAATTCCGCCATTTCCTCGGGGGAAATGCGCACGCCGTCCGCGCTCTGCGCGGGCGCGCTTTCCTGCACAGCAGGCTGCGCCGCCTGCTCCGCGGCGGGTTCTTTCACGGAATTGTCCAAAATTTTATCATCCGTACCCTTTTTTTTGAGACCAAACACTTTACAGGTCCTCCTTTCCCAGAATACAATGTACAAGCGGACGGGCGCGGTAGGAAGGCTTGACTTCAAACGCCGACTGCGCAAGATCGAACGCTTCCTGTCTGCGCTCGCGATAGCGTATCTCGGCGATCTCCTCGCCCTTCGCTACGGCGTCGCCCGCGCGGCGCTTTAAGAGAATGGCCACGGTGTGGTCGATTTCCTCCCCTTCGCGCTGTCTGCCGCCGCCCAGCTGTGCGCACGCTCTGCCGAGAGCCTGCGCATATATGTGCAATTTTCCCGATTTCGGCGCGCGGACGACAAACTTTCCGCTCGCGAGAGGCAGGGCCTCCAAATCGTCGAACGCGGCGGTATCCCCGCCCTGCGCCGAAACGATCCGGCGCAATTTTTCCAGCGCCGCACCCGAGGCGATCGCCTCCTCTGCCAGCGCTTTTGCGCGCTTTTCCTCCATTCCCTGCGCCATGCGCAGAATGCGCTCGCAGTGCAGAAGGGAGAGCCGCGCAAGGTTGTTTTTCTTGCCGCGGAGCACCTCGATCACCTCGCGCACTTCCGCGTTGCAGCCGATGTTGTCGCCAAGCGGGGCGCTCATGTCCGTGACCGCCGCTTCCACCTGTCTGCCCGACGCCGTGCCGACGGCGACCATCAGGCGCGCCAGCTTTTCCGCCGCGCGGGCGGTTTTCATGAATGCGCCGTCCCCGTACTTCACGTCCAGCAGGATGACCTGCGCAAAGGACGCGAGCTTTTTGCTCATCACAGACGAGGCGATGAGGGGGATGCTGTCCACCGTGGCGGTCACGTCGCGCACGGCGTACATCCGCTTGTCGGCGGGAACGGTGCTTTTCGTCTGCCCCGCAATCGCCGCGCCGATGCGCTCCACATGCGAGGAAAACTGCTCCGCCGTCAGATTGACGTTGAAGCCCTTGAAGCTTTCCAGTTTGTCCAGCGTTCCGCCCGTGTGGCCGAGCCCCCTGCCCGAATACTTCGCGCATTTTACGCCCAGCGACGCGAGCACGGGGACGAGCACGAGTGTCGTGGAATCGGACACGCCGCCCGTGGAATGCTTGTCGGCAAACACGCCCGCGGCGGGCGGAGAGAGCCGTTCCCCGCTGTCCGCCATCGCTTGGGTGAGGAGAAAGGTCTCCTCATCCGTCATGCCGCGCAGGCAGACGGCCATGCAGAAGGCGGCGATCTGCGCGTCGGAAGCGCTGTCCTCCGCCACCATGCGGGCAAAGGCGGAGATCTGCTCTTTACTCAGGGCCTTGCCCCGCTTTTTTGCCTGGATGATGTCATAAGCGGTCATTTGTCAAAATCCCCCTTCTATCCGCAAAAGACGGCACGCCTTTCCCCGATTTTTGTGATACAATGCGAAAAAAGGAGAAAAGCCATGCCCAATTTGCTTGCATCCACCCTGTGGGGCGGATTGTACCTTTTCATCATCTTTCTTCTGTGCTGCGGGGGCGTTGTGGGATTCCGCCTGCTGCAGCGCCGCCGCACGCATACGGACACGATCGCCGAGCGCAAGCCCGAAGAAAAGCAGGAGACGGAAGAGAAAAAGCCGCGCGAAGTGTACTACCTCGTGGAAAAGAAAAAGAAGCCGAAAAGCGATTATTCCCGTCCCAAGAAAATCAGTTTTGACGATTAGTCGGTATAGCGCTGTACGTTGTTCCCCTCGTCCCACAGGCGTTCGAGGTGGTAGAACAGGCGGGATTCGTCGTTGAACACGTGTACGATGACGTCGCCGTAGTCGATCACGCCCCAGCGGCCCTCGCGCACCCCTTCCGAACGGCGGGGTTCGATGCCCTCTTTGGAGAATTTTTCTTCCAGATTTTCGCACAAGGCTTTGACCTGCGTGGTGTTTCTGCCGCTGCAGATGACAAAATAGTCGCACAGCACCGTCTTTTCGCGCACATCAACGTACAGAATGTCCTCCGCTTTTTTCGAGGACAGAAAGGCGCAGATCTGCTTTGTGAATTCGAGAGATTGCATTTAGTTTCTCCTTAAATTTTTATAATATTCGTAAGCGCGGAAGGAAAGCGGATAAATTTCCCCTTTTCCCTTGCGAAGGTATTTGATCTGATGATCGAGCGCGCGGAACATACACTCGTTGAGATCTTTTGCAAAGTAGGCGCGCAATTTGTCCACTTTGGGGAAATCCCTGCCCGGTTCGAGCATATCCGAAAGGAAGATCAGCTTTTCCAGCGTGCTCATGGCGGGCCGTCCCGACGTGTGGTAGCGCACGGCGTTGAGCACGTCCTCGTCCTTTACGCCGAAGTAATGCTCCGCAAGATACGCACCCGTGTACTGGTGCAGGACGGGCGCGGGGATTTGCTCCTGTATGGAAAATCCCTGCAATTTCGGATCGGAAAGGTCCATGTTTTTTGCGGAATCGTGCAGCCCCGCCGCGAGAATGACGGAACGTTCGTCCGCCTTGTATTTTGCCGCCGCGGCGGCAGCCGTCAGCGCAACGCTGACGGTATGTTTTTTTCGGGCGGGCTTTAAAAAGGTGAGCGCCTCTTTGACGCACTCCACGCGGTACAGTCCGTTTGCCTGGATATAGGCGATGACGTCCTCCAGGAGATAGGGTTTGAGGTCTTCCCCGAACGCGGCGAGCACGCGCGCCTTGGTGGAAGAAATGTCCCTGCCCGTAAATTCGAGGACGCGGAACCCCTTGCGGTACTTTGCGAAAAAGCGCAGCTGTTCCGCCTTGAAATTGACGTGTTCCCCTTCCCTGCTGCAGGCGACGAGTTCCGCCATGGAGAGGATGCTTTCGGGGTCCTTCCAGGTGGGGAAATCCTTTAACATATCCGCGCCGACCAGCCAGTACAGGGTCGCATCCGGGAATTTCTGGCGGAAATGCGCCAATGTGCGGCAGGTATAGCTTGTGCCGCCCGCGTTCAGCTCGTACGAGCTCACTTCACAGCCGGGAATGCCCGCAAAGGCGAGCTTTGCCATATTCAGTCTGTCCTGCGGGGAAGCGAGATTTTTCCCCTGCTTGTGCGGCGGAACGTTGGCGGGCATGACGATGATCTTATCCGTGCCCAGCTTTTCGCGCGCCGCCCGCACAATGTTGACGTGTTCGGCATGGACGGGGTCGAACGACCCGCCGAAAATTGCGATCTTCATAGCTGTTTATCCGTATCGAAATGGTAAAAAAATGTTTCTTTCAGTATAGCATAAGTTGAAAACTCTTGCAAGGTTTAAATTGCCAAAAATTGGGGAAAAAATACATAAAATCTTTTGGGACGGTACATAGGATGAAAAATCTTCCCCTCTGGACAGACACGGTCTTTGCCTTCTTTTCCCTCTTTCTGCTGAGTTTTTGTCTGCTGCGCTTTTCCCTGCCCGCGGGAGGAGCGCTCGCCTTAGCGCTCTTTCTCTCGGCGGGTACGGCGGCGCTTTTGCACCTCTTTTTGCGCCGCAGGCGGAAAAAGAAAGGTCTGGACGAGGACGAACGGGAAAAGGTGCGCAGGTTTGCCATTCATCTTGCGCTGGATTCCCCCGCCCACAACGCCGACCTGCTTACAAAGAGCCTGAACGTCCTGCAACGTCAGGAAAATGCGGGTACGTATGCGGAAATTTCCGACGATACCCTGCAATGCGGACAGCAGACGGCTTTTTTGAAATTCCGCTTTGAAGCGATCACCGCGGACGAACTTTGCCCCGTTCTGCGCCGCGAAGGAGAAAAAACCTTTTACGCCGCCGACTTTACGGAGGAGGCGAAAAAGCTTGCCGAAGCGTTCAACGTAAAATTGCAGGGAGCCAGAGAGGTGTACAAACTTGTCAGCGAAAGCGGCTGTATGCCCCAAACGCTCCTCGCCCCGCCCGAACACAAAACGTCGTTCAAAGAAAAGCTTTCCCGCCGTATCACGCGCAGGGCGTGGCGCGGCTACGCCCTTTCGGGAACCATGCTCCTGCTCTTTTCCCTCGTGACGGTGTTTCCACTCTATTATATTATTTCGGGCGGGATCCTGCTCGCCTTTTCTGCCTTTGTCCGCTTTTTCGGAAAAAAAGAGGATTGACTTTTCCCCTGCATAATATCCAACAAGGCGGGAGTGCCGAATGCACTCCCGCCTTGTTTTCAGTTTTCCGTCTCCTTTGCCATCAGGCGGATCGTCTGCCCGTTTTCAAACCGAACCGACAAAAAATTTTCCCCTTTTTCCAGATCACAGACAAAAAAATCCTCGATCAGCGGTTTCAGCTCTTCCAAAAAGCTCTCCGCGTTCACCTGAGATCTGCCCGTATCGTTGCCGATTTTTTGTTCCATAGTAATTTATGTACTCCTTTTGTTTTTCACCCCGCCGCGCGCTTTGCGTTGTGTATATATAGTATAACCTCTGAACTGAAAGAATACAAGTATTTTTTTACAGTTTAGAGGATAATGTTTTGTAGAAAAAGGTCTGTTTTATGGTAATATTGTCGAAACTGTCTGAAAGCTTAAAAGAACTGATGAGCGAACGCAATTTGACACAGACTTCTCTTGCCGAAGCAATGGGCACTTGCAGCTCTAAACTCTCTTCTTATATTACGGGAAATCGGGCGCCGAACTACGATACATTGATTCAGCTTGTTGAATTTTTTCATTGTTCCGCCGATTTTCTGCTGGGCATCAAAGAATACCCTTATGAAGAAATTGATTATTTGCCCGTACCGCCCTTTTCTCAGCGTCTGCGCACTGTTTTAAAAGAGATGAACTGCACGCAATATTCTTTTATCAAGCAGACAAAAATCTCCTGGGGCGTCTTTTATAATTGGCTGAGCGGGAAAAGCAACCCTTCCGTAGACAATCTTGTCAAAATCGCCTCCTTTTTCGACTGCTCTGTCGACTTCATTTTGGGCAGGGTAAAGTAACTGTCTGTAATTTTAATACAAGCCACGGGCGCGGGGAAATCCCGCGCCCGTGGCTTTTATTTATTCGTTTTTGTCCTGATTTTCGGGGGACGTTGTTAAAATTTCGTGACCTTTTTCGCGGTAACGGGAAAGAAAATCGTGGCGGACTCCCTGCGAATCGTACTCGATGAGGGTATCCACGTGAACGTTATAAGCACTGCGGAAAATGTTGATGTCCACGTTTTCGTTTTCCTCTTTTAAACGGGCGATCAGCCGCTTGACCTGCAAACGTTTGGAATCCTCCTCGTTGACCGCGCAGTTTTCCGTAAACTTGCAGGCACAGCGCAGAAATTCCAGTCCCGCGGCCGTTTTCCAGCGAATGATGTCCTCTTCATGTACGTAATACAGCGGGCGGATGAGCTGCATCCCGCGATGATTTGTGCTCCACAGCTTGGGCGGCATACTCTGCATCTGCGCGCCGTACAGCATTCCCATCAGAATGGTTTCGATGACGTCGTCAAAGTGATGCCCCAGCGCAATTTTGTTACAGCCAAGGCGCTTTGCCTCTTCGTAAAGATACCCGCGGCGCATCCGCGCGCAAAGATAGCAGGGATTTTTCTGCACCTCAAACACCGCGTCGAAGATCTGCGTTTCAAAAATATGCACGGGGATCTGCAGCAGCTGCGCGTTGGACTCGATGAGCGCCCTGTTTTGCGGCGCATATCCCGGATCCATCACCAGAAAGACAAGTTCAAACTTCTTTTCGCCGTGGCGCTGCAATTCCTGCATACACTTTGCAAGCAGCATGGAATCTTTCCCGCCAGAAATACACACGGCGATCCTGTCCCCTTCCTCCACGAGTTCGTATTCCTTGACGCCCTTGATAAAGCGGCTCCAGATGCCCTTGCGGTAGGTGGTGATGATGCTCCTTTCGATCTGCTGACAGCGTTCCATTATCTTGTAAAGGGCGTTTTTGCAAGTTTTACGCCCGTCTTTTCTTCCCACGCCCTCACGCGCTCTGGAGTGCAGAGAGAGGTGTCGCATTCCTCCGCGCGCTTGCAGGAGATGAGTTTTTCGCCCTGCGCGATGCGGCGCGCGATCTCCCCTTCTCCCCCGCCGATGTACCAAAACCCTTCCTTTTCAAAGACGGAAGGTTCCCCTTCCTCTTTGCCGCAGGGCAGAAGGCGGGCGGGGCAGATCTCGTAGCGGTCGAAGGTTTTGCCCGCCGCAAACAGTTTATAGTGCGCGCTGATATGATCGGCAACCGTCTGCGGGTCGACATACGAAGTGTCGATGACGTAGACGTAGTTTTCCATATCCTTGATATTCACCCCGTACAGATGAGAATAGCGGAGCATTTCGCTCTTGCGGCGGTCGGAAACGGAGCGCACCGCCTCCTCCACGCTGGCAAACGGTTCGCTTTCCCTGCCCGCGTTCATGATGCGTTCGGCGGAGATATACGCGTCCGCCATCATATACACGGAGAAAGAAGAAGGCACAAAGTGCCATGCCATGCGCGAATCGATGATGAGATCGAGCGGCTCCTTTTCGAGGGCGCGCAGGCCGTCGTCGATTTTTCCGTCGATTTCGGGATGCGTTTCCATATACTGATTGAGCTGGAGGGTGGTCATGCCCATTTCCGTGGCGATCTTGCGCTGAATGGTACCCGTGGAGTACAGCTGTGCGCCGTATTCCTCCGCAAGAATTTTGCCCACCGTGGATTTGCCGCTGCCCAGATCTCCCGCAAGGGAAATTTTGATGTTCATACGAACTCCTTTTTTACCATTGGAATAGCTGATATTTTATCATATCCGCGCGCGTTTGTAAACAAATTTCCGCCGCGGCGGAAAAAAACGGCGGAGGCCGTCTCGCCTCCGCCGCTGTATTATATCCGAAAAATTTACCTTTCCCGGGTATAAGCCGATTACACCACGCCCTGCGCCATCATCGCTTCCGCTACTTTTTCAAAGCCCGCGATGTTTGCTCCGACGACGTAGTTGCCCTCGAAGCCGTACTTTTTGGCGGCGTTGTCGATATTTTTGAAGATGTTGGCCATGATGCCCTTGAGTTTGGCATCCACTTCCTCGAACGACCAGAACAGGCGTCCGCTGGACTGCGCCATTTCGAGAGCGGACGTTGCCACGCCGCCCGCGTTTGCCGCTTTGCCGGGCAGGAAGATAACGCCGTTTTTCTGGAACACTTCTGTGCCCGCAAGCGTCGTAGGCATATTTGCGCCTTCGCCCACCAGCTTCACGCCGTTTTTGACGAGAACTTTTGCGGACTCTTCATCCAGCTCGTTCTGGGTGGCGCAGGGAAGAGCGACGTCGCACTTGACCGTCCAGACGCCCTTGCATCCTTCGTGGTATTCCGCACCCTTGACGCGCGCGGCATACTCCTTGATACGGCCCCTTTCGACCTCTTTGATCTGCTTGACGACGGCGAGATCGATGCCGTTTTTATCGTAAACGTAGCCGTTG
>DXFX01000002.1 GCA_019114245.1 Candidatus Borkfalkia faecipullorum
GACTTTTCGGGCAATGCCGTCACTTTCCCCTATACCCCCGCAAAGGACGTGACGCTGTACGCCAAGTGGACGCAGACGGAATTTAACGTGACCTTTGAGGAAAACGGCGGCTCCCCCGTTGCCGACGGCTGGTTTGCCTCCGTGGAAAGCAACCCCGCCTCTTCCAAAGGCCACTTCCGCTTTGACGGCTGGTTTACTTCTCCCGACTTTTCGGGCAATGCCGTCACTTTCCCCTATACCCCCGCAAAGGACGTGACGCTGTACGCCAAGTGGACGCAGACGGAATTTAACGTGACCTTTGAGGAAAACGGCGGCACTACCGTTGCCGATGGATGGTTTGAAAAAATTGAAAGCAAACCCGTGACCGAAATGAGCGGATTTGTTTTCCAGGGATGGTTTACCTCTCCCGACTGTACGGGAAGCGCGGTGACTTTCCCCTATACGCTGACAGAGGACACGACGCTGTATGCGGGCTGGCAGAAAGTCCTTTCCGCTTCCCTCGTTTCCGTGGACGGATTCAGCATTCAGGGGACGCAGGTCAGCAAAGATTCCGCCGTGCTGCCCAATGTGGATTCCATCGACTTCAACACGCTGAACGTACAGGTCAGCGAGGGCGCACAGTGGGCGCTCTATGAGGACGAAAGCTGCACCCGCCCCATTTCCGAAAACGTTGTGACGCTGGAAATGGGCGCCAACCTCTTTTACCTGAAAGTGACGACGCCGACCAATTCCGCCGTGTACACCGTGACCGTGGAAAAAGCGGACGGATACGCGCTGGAAGTATACGAAAACGGCGTACTCAAAAAGACGATCGTAGCGAACAAGGGAGATCAGTTTGAAAAACCCGTACCTGTTTACGATGAATCGCTGTACGAATTTGACGGCGACGTTTACACGGACAGGGAAATGACGACCCCCTTTACCGATTACACGGCAACCGCAAACAAAAAGATCTACTTCAAGATCTATTATATCGGCGTAAGCTTTTCCTCCGCCATCAATACGGTAGACGGAGCCATTCCCACAAACGATGCGGAAATCTATTTAAAGATCCCTTCCGAGATCAACGGCGTTCCCGTGCTGACCATAGACAGCCATTTCCGGAACGATTTTTCCTTCAAAAAAAATCTTTTGGAGATCTACATTTCGGACGGCGTTCAGGAAATTGAAAATTCTACCTTTTATCAGAGCAGCAAGCTCCGCAAAGTGCGGCTGCCCGACGGGATCTTTCTCCATGGCGGGGTTTTCAACTCTTGCCCCCTGCTGACGCAAGCGGAATGCGGCGGGATCATCCGCTCTTTCGATACAAACTTTAATTCCACGGGCATCTCCAACGACGAAAGCAACTACGTAAACGGCGCTTATTACGTCGGTACTTATCTTGCGGGCATCGACAAGACAAAAGTCGTCTCGGGTGAGTTCCGCGTGAAAGAGGGAACGCGTTCGATCAGCGGTTATGCTTTTTCCAACCTGGAATTCAGCGGAAAACAAATAACCTCCGTCGACCTCGGCAATACGGTGGAATACATCGGCGCGTACGCTTTCAGCGGTCTGAAAGCTCTCACGACCTTCACAAACGCAAGCGCCTTACGGGACACGGGGAAAAATGCCGTGAGCAATACAGGGTTTTACAACAGTTCCTCCAGCTGGGAAAACGGACTGCTGTATCTCGAAAAATGCCTGCTCAGCGCCAAATCCGACCTCTCCGGCGACGTGACCATCAAAAACGGAACGACAAACATTGCGAGCGCCGTCTTTAAAGACCTGAAAGGCATCACTTCCGTTACCTTCCCCGACACGCTGGAAAGCATCGGAGACGAAGCTTTCTGCATTGGCAACCCGACCTCGGACACCCCCGTCTTAAAAGCGCTGCATTTCCCCGCGTCTTTGAAGAGTATCGGCGAATATGCTTTCAAAAACCAGGTCGCCGTTGAGGAGATCACCTTTGCGGAAGGGTTGGAAACCATCGGTTACAGCGCCTTTTCCGGATGCAAAAAGGCAGGGAACATCGTCATCCCCTCAACGGTGACGTATATCGACTCCCTTGCGCTCAGCTGCGGCCCCGACTGCAAGATCTTTTTCATGGGAGACCCTTCCCTTGTCAAGCTGATCGAAAGCTGGAACGGATTGGGCGTCAGTCTGACCCCTTACTACGAATACAGCGCGGAAAAGCCCGCGGCAAGCGGAAACTACTGGCACTATGAAGACGGTTTGCCCGTTGTCTGGGAACTTTAAAAGAGAGGGAGTGCATCGCACTCCCTCTCTTTTGACTTGTGCAAAACAAAAGGGCAGCCCCCGCGCCGAAGCGCGGGGGCTGCCCTTTCTTCTGCGGAATTTCAGCCGAGATCTTTCAGCTGTTTTTCCACTTTTTCTTTCATTTCGATAAACTTTTCCAGTTTGGCGCGCTCCCCTTCCACGAGGGCCTTGGGCGCCTTTTCCATAAATCCGCGGTTGTGCAGTTTTCCGTCCGCGCGGGAAATTTCCCCGATGATGCGCTCCAGCTCCTTGGAGAGGCGCTCCTTTTCCTTTTCGATGTCCACCAGCTCGCCCAGCGGCACGATGACCGTGCAGCCGTCGATGACCTGCGACATGGTCTTTTCCCCTGCCTGCGCGCCGTTTTCGACAAATTCGATCTCGCTTGCGCCCGCAAGTTTGGCAATGGCGGCGGCATTGACGGAGAGAATGCGCTTGTTGTTCTGCGCCGCGAGGAAGAGTTTTACCTTCTTTGCGGGCGGGCAGTTAACGGACGTCTTGATGTTGCGCACCGCTTTGATGACGTCCATGACCGTTTCAAACGCCTTGGCTTCCTTTTTGTACGCCATTTTGGAGTTGTAACGGGGGAATTCGGATACCATGATGCTCCCCTTGGTGCCGGGAATGTTCTGATAGATCTCTTCCGTGATGAACGGCACGAACGGGTGCAGAAGTTTGAGCGCGTTTTCGAGAACAAAGCAGAGCACGGAGAGGGTGGCTCCCTTTTTCTGCGCGTCGTCGCTGTACAGCGAGCTCTTGCACAGCTCGATGTACCAGTCGCAGAAATCGCTCCACATAAAGTCGTACAGAGCGCCCGCGGCGATGCCCAGCTCGAACTTGCCCATGTTGAGGGTCACTTCCTTGATGCAGCTTTCCAGGCGGGAGATGATCCACTTGTCCGCAGGGGAAAGTTTGACCTGCGAAATATCGGGAATGTCCGCCCCTTCCGCGTTCATGAGAACGAAACGGGAGGCGTTCCAGATCTTGTTCATGAAGTTGCGGCTGGCTTCCACCTTGCCCTTGCTGTAACGGCTGTCGTTACCGGGAGCCACGCCCGTGACGAGCGAAAAGCGCAGGGAATCGGCGCCGTATTCGTCCACCACTTCCAGCGGATCGATGCCGTTGCCCAGGGACTTGGACATCTTTCTGCCCTGTTCGTCGCGCACGATGCCGTGCAGGAGAACGTCGCGGAACGGCACCTTGCCCGTGTGCTCGATGCCCGAAAAGATCATGCGGGCGACCCAGAAAAAGATAATGTCGTACCCGCAGGACAGCACGTCCGTGGGATAGAAATAGGCAAAATCCTCCGTCTTTTCGGGATAGCCCAGCGTAGAGAAGGGCCACAGCGCCGAAGAGAACCAGGTATCCAGCACGTCCTCGTCCTGTTTGAGGTTTTTGCCGTGGCAGTGCGGGCATTCGGTGGGATCTTTCTTGGCAACAATGGTTTCGCCGCAGTCCCGGCAATACCAGACGGGAATGCGGTGTCCCCACCACAGCTGACGGGAAATGCACCAATCCTTGATGCCTTCCATCCAGTTGAAATAAATTTTGGAGAAGCGGTCGGGCGTGAACTTGATCTTGTTGCGGGCGACCGCGTCGATGGCGGGTTTTGCAAGCGGTTCCATGCGGACGAACCACTGCTTGGAAACGATGGGTTCCACCGTGCTCTTGCAGCGGTAGCAATGCCCCACGTTGTGCGTGTGCGGCTCGATCTTGACCAGCGCGCCGCAGGCTTTGAGATCTTCCACGATCTTTTCGCGGGCGACGAACCTGTCCAGACCCTCGTATTTTCCCGCTTCCGCGTTCATGGAGCCGTCGTCGTTCATCACGCGGATGACGGGCAGATTGTGGCGCAGGCCCACTTCAAAGTCGTTGGGGTCGTGCGCAGGCGTGATCTTCACCGCGCCCGAACCGAACTCCATGTCCACGTAATCGTCCGCAACGATGGGAATTTCCCTGCCGACGAGGGGCAGGACCAGCGTCTTGCCGACCATGTGCTGATAGCGCTTGTCCTTGGGGTTGACCGCCACGGCGGTATCGCCCAGCATGGTTTCGGGACGGGTGGTCGCCACGATGATGTACTCGTCGCTGTCCTTGACGGGGTATTTGAGGTGCCAGAAGAAAGAGGCGTCCTCACTGTATTCCACTTCCGCGTCGGAAAGGGCGGTCTTGCAGCCGGGGCACCAGTTGATGATGCGGTCGCCGCGGTAGATGAGCCCCTTTTCGTACAGGTTGACAAACACTTCGCGCACCGCGCGGGAGCAGTTTTCATCCATCGTGAACGCGAGGCGGGACCAGTCGCAGGAAACGCCCATCTTTTTCATCTGATCGACGATCCTGCCGCCGTACTTTTCCTTCCACGCCCAGGCGCGCTGTAAAAAGCCTTCCCTGCCCACGTCTTTTTTGGTAAGGCCCTCTTTTTTCATCTGTTCCACGATCTTCACTTCCGTAGCGATGGAAGCGTGGTCGCAGCCGGGCAGGTACAGGGCGGAATACCCCTGCATTCTCTTGAAACGGATGAGTGCGTCGATGATGGTGTTGTCCAGAGCGTGCCCGAGATGCAGCTGTCCCGTGATATTGGGGGGCGGGATGACGATGGTAAAGGGAATTTTGGAGGGATCCACTTCCGCGCGGAAGTAGTTTTTGTCCATCCATTCCTGATACAGCCTGTCCTCAAAATCCTTGGGATTGTACGTCTTTTGCATTTCCATAAAGCACCTTCCTCCGCCGCCTCACCCGCGGCGAAATACATTTTCTCTTAGCGCCGATTTGCGCTTTCTCCCCATTTTATCAATGTGAAAATTATTATACACAATCGGCAAAAAATTGTCAATCTGTTTTGCCTTTTTCCCTTCCTTTGGCGGGGGATTTTTTGCGGGGCAAAACATTTTTTTGCGGCGTCGCATATGATACAGTATTGAAATTTTATTCAGCGAGGTTTCCAATGAAAAAGATACTGACGGCAATGCTCTGCGCACTGTTTGCGCTGCTGCCCCTTTCCGCCTGCGAGAGCGGCGACGGCGCAAAAAAAGTGCGCGTGAGCGAAGTGACGCACTCTGTATTCTACGCCCCCATGTACGCGGCGGATGCGCTGGGATACTTTGAAGAAGAGGGAATTGAAATAGAGCTGACCAACGGCGGCGGCGCGGACAACGTGATGGCGGCGGTGCTTTCGGGAAGCGTTGACATAGGATTCTGCGGCCCCGAAGCGGCGCTTTACGTGCTGATCGGCGGTTCCAACAACGTGCCGACGGTGTTCGGCCAGCTGACGAAAAAAGACGGCTCCTTCCTCGTTTCCCGCATCGACGAGAAAGACACCTTCGACTGGTCGACCAGCCTGCAGGGCAAGGACATACTGGCGGGAAGAAAGGGCGGCGTGCCTGCCATGACCTTTGAATACATCCTCAACAACAACGGGCTGTTTGACGGAGAAAACGTTTCCATGAACTACGACGTCAACTTCAACAACATGACGGCGGCGTTTGAGGGCGGCACTTCCGACTACTGCACCATGTTCGAGCCGACCGCCAGCGAATACGAAAAGGCGGGCAAAGGCTATGTAGTGGCGTCCGTGGGCGAAGCTTCTGGCGAAGTCCCCTACACCTGCTACATCGCGCGGGAAAAATACATTTCCGAAAACGAAGAGACCATCGAGGGATTTCTGCGCGCGGTGATGCGCGGCATCGATTACGTCAACGGCACGGACAGCGAAACGGCGGCAAAACTTCTGGCACCCTATTTCGACGGAACGCAGGAATCTTCCATCAAAACGTCGCTGGACAGCTACAAATCGATCGACGCCTGGCAGGAGGACATGACCATGACCGAGGACGCCTTCACGCGCCTGCAGGACATCATCGACAACGCGGGCGAGCTGGAACGCAGGGTGGAGATCGACGAACTCGTGGACAGGAGCTATTCGCAGAAAATTTACAAAGAACTGCACTGAGCGCATAGCGCGATGAGGGATACAAATGAAAGAAGCCATTCTTGCCTTTGACGGCGTGCGCATGATGTACCATACGCGGACAAAAGAGACGCTCGCCGCCGAAAATATGAGTTTCAGCATTTATGAGGGAGAGTTTGTCGCCGTGATCGGCCCTTCCGGCTGCGGCAAGACGACGGTGCTTTCGCTGGCGGCGGGACTGCTGTCCCCTTCCGCGGGGAGCGTCTGCGTGCGCGGCAAGAAGGTACACCGCGGGATGCCCTGTTTCGGGTATATGCTGCAAAAGGACGAACTTTTCCCCTGGCGCACGGTGGAGCAGAACTTGTTTCTGCCCCTGGAGATCAAAAAGATAAACACGCCCGAAAACAGAAAGCGGGCGCTCTCCCTTGCGGAAAAATACGGGCTGGGCGGATTTTTGAAGAGTATGCCCGACCAGCTTTCGGGCGGGATGCGCCAGCGCGCGGCGCTCATCCGCACGCTGGCGGCACAGCCGGAGATCCTGCTGCTCGACGAACCCTTTTCCGCCCTCGATTACCAGACGCGCCTGAACGTGTGCGACGACGTGTACAACATCATCCGCAGCGAAAAAAAGACGGCGATGCTGGTGACGCACGACATTTCCGAGGCCATTTCCGTTGCCGACCGCATTCTCGTGCTGAGCGCGCGCCCCGCGCACGTTGTGGCGGTGCATGAACTGAATTTCGGGGATACGGTACCTTTAAAACGGCGCGAAATGCCGGAATTTTCGCGCTGGTTCGAAACACTGTGGAAGGAGCTGAACGTATGAAGAAGCAGACAGATTTTTCCGCCGAACACGCGCTGTACCTGAAAGGTCTGCGCAAAAAGAGCGTGCTCGTGCAGATCGCGCGGGCGGGACTTTTGATTGCACTGTTGGGCATATGGGAACTTGTGGCAGGGTTGCAGCTCGTCGACCCCTTTATCATCAGCTCCCCCTCCCGCATCTGCAAGATGATCGCCGAACTCGCCGCGGACGGTTCGCTGTTCTATCACATCGGGACCACCCTCTGGGAAACGCTGGCGGGATTTGCCATCGCCGTCTGCGTGGGAACGGGCGTCGCCCTCCTCCTCTGGTGGAGCGAGAGCGTGCGCCGCGTCCTGGAGCCGTACATCGTCGTGCTCAATTCCCTGCCCAAGATCGCGCTGGGGCCTGTCATCATCATCTGGTTCGGGACGGGTTCGTCCGCCATCGTGTTCATGACCGTGCTGGTGGGCGTCATCGTGGCGATCATGAATATGTTGGGCGGATTTCTTTCCACCGACAAAAATAAAATATTGCTGCTCGAAT
Organism: Candidatus Borkfalkia faecipullorum; assembly: GCA_019114245.1. Taxonomy (GTDB): domain Bacteria; phylum Bacillota; class Clostridia; order Christensenellales; family Borkfalkiaceae; genus Borkfalkia; species Borkfalkia faecipullorum. Next base: position 7,506 of record DXFX01000002.1, read on the forward strand.
CCATGGGCGCGACCAAATTTCAGATCCTGACAAAGCTGGTGCTCCCTTCCGCCATTCCGCAATTTATCGGAATGCTGAAGATCTGCGTGGGCATGGCGTGGATCGGTTCGATCATGGGCGAATATATCGTTTCCAAAGCGGGGCTGGGATACCTGATCGTCTACGGCGGGCAGGTGTTCCGCTTAGACCTCGTGATGGCGGCGACGGTGATCCTGTGCGTGCTTGCCGCGGGCATGTACGCGCTGGTCGCCCTTGCCGAAAAGTGGCTTGTCAAAAAGTAGCCGACTCTGTGCGGTGCACACGGCGAGGAAAATCGCCCCTGCGCCGCCGATGAGAGGATACACAAAGCGCACAATGTGCTTTAATCCGAACAGCGAGAGCAGGAAAGCTCCCGCAAGCAGGGCGGCGCGCCAAATTACGGCGCGCCGTTTTTTTGCGCACAGAATGTCCAGCGGGTACCACGACGAAAACAGCGTCGTCAAGATCCCCGCCGCGCACACGCAGGAAAAGAGCGCCCTCGCCCCGCCCGTAAGGAGGGCGAGCACGGGCATCTGCATCTCCCGCACCCCCTCTTCCGAAGAGATCTTTGCAAGCAGGATGGCGGCGCACACGCCCGTGACGAGTGCGGCGATCGCGCACCCCGTACCCCCGCCGCCCGACGCGCCCGCATCGCAGATGAGCGGAGCGGCGAGAAAACAGTTCATGCACACGTAGGCGAGCACGCCCGAAAGGCAGGAAAAGGCGTCCGACTCCGCCCCCTGCATCCCCGCTTCCCACGGCTGTCCCGCCATGGAAAAAATAAAGGCGAGGATGAGCGGGACAAGCGCCAGATTGACGGCAAAAAGCCCCTTGTTCCCGCGCCCGAAAAAGAACAGGAGAAAGCACGCCGCGATCGGCAGAAGGCGCGCGGGAAGGGAAAGTCCCTCCTCCCCCGCGGCGGCAAGCCCCGCGAGCATACTCGCGCACATGATGAAGCTGCTCACCGTCATGACGCCGCCGAACAGAAACGCCGCCCGCCCGAACAGCGCGCGCAGCATTCCCTGATAGCCGCCGTATTTTTTCCCGCACAAAAAGAGCAGAACAAAACACCCCGCGTACAGAAATACGGAGAGGGCGAGCCACGAAAGATAGCCGCGTTCGGGGAAAAAGCGGACAAGTTCGGTACCCGACAGAAATCCCGCGCCCACCACGGTACCTGTGAGGGCGGCGGCAAGGCGCACGGACTGCGCCGTCTTTTTAAAAATTGCGTTCACGTTTTACTATATGCGCGCGCCCCGCCCGAATTGCAAAAAAAACTCTTTCCCCGCCCTCTTACTCTGCGCGGGCGATTTTTACGAAAAGAAAAAGGCGCGGCAAAAGCCGCGCCTCTGAAAGAGCCGTCAGGCGCTTTCAAATTGCGAATTGTACAGGTCGGCATAGAAGCCGTTCTTTGCGAGAAGCTGTTCGTGCGTACCCTTTTCGATGATGCCCCCGTCCTTCATGACGAGAATGAGATCGGCATTGCGGATGGTGGAAAGCCTGTGCGCAATGATAAAGGACGTCCTGCCCTTGGTGAGTTTATCCATCGCCTGCTGAATGAGCACTTCCGTGCGCGTATCCACCGAGGAAGTCGCCTCGTCGAGGATGAGCATGGGGGCGTTTTCGATCATGGCGCGCGCGATGGTGACCAGCTGTTTCTGTCCTGCGGAAAGGTTGGCCTTGTCGTCCAGAACGGTGTCGTATCCCTTGGGCAGGGTGCGGATAAAGTGGTGCAGGCCCACCGCCTTGCAGGCGCGCACGACGTCCTCGTCCGTCACGTTTTCCTTGCTGTACACGACGTTTTCGCGGATGGTGCCTTCAAACAGCCAGGTGTCCTGCAACACCATGCAAAAGAGGTCGTGCACGTTTTCGCGGGTGAGATCGCTCGTGGGAATGCCGTCGATGCGGATGCAGCCGCTGTTGAGCTCGTAAAAGCGCATCAGCAGGTTGACCATGGTGGTCTTGCCCGCGCCCGTGGGGCCGACAATGGCGACTTTCTGCCCCGCCTTGGCCTCGGCGGAAAAGTCGTTGATGATGATTTTTTCGGGATCGTATCCGAAATGCACGTGCTCGAAGGTCACGTCGCCGCGCACTTTTGCGGGATCGAGATAGGCCGTCTTGCCCGATTCGTCCGAAAGCTGATCTTCTTCGAGAAACTCAAACACGCGCTCGCTGGCGGCGGCGGCCGTCTGCATACTGGTAAAGGACTGCGCCAGCTGGGACAGCGGGGAAGTGAACAGCCGCACATACAGCGTGAAGGCGATGACCGTGCCGAACAGGATGCTCCCGTTTGCCACGAGCACGGCGCCCGTCACGCAGACTGCCACGTAGCCGAGGTTGCCCACAAAGGTCATCAGCGGCATCATCAGCCCGGAAAAGAACTGCGATTTCCACGCGCTGGTGTACAGTTTATAGTTGATGTCGTTGAAGGTCTTTTTCACCATATGTTCGGCGTTGTAGGCCTTGACGACGTTGTGACCCGCGTACGTCTCCTCGATGTGGCCGTTGATGTCGCCGAGGTAGCGCTGCTGGCGGGCAAAGAACTTTTGCGATTTGCCCATGATGAGGAACATCACGACAAAGCCGAGCAGGCTGGCCACGATGGCAGCGACTGCCATGATGGCATTGGTGACGAACATCATGACAAAGCTGCCGATGAGCATGACGACGGCGGTGACAAAGGTAGTGACCGACTGGTTGAGCGTCTGACCGATCATGTCCACGTCGTTGGTGACGCGGGAGAGGGTGTCCCCCACAGAATGGGAATCGAAATAAGCAAGGGGCAGGAGATTGATTTTTTTGGAAATGGCGGTGCGCAGGTTTTTGGAATTTTTCTGCGTGACCGTTGCCATGATAACGCCCTGCACGTACGAGAAGATCAGCCCCGCTCCGTACAGGCACACGAGGGTGATGCACAGCCGCGTGACCTGCGCCATGTCTATATCGACGACGCCCTGCGCCGTGGTGAAAGAGAGCTGGATCACGTCCGTAAGGTCGCTCAGAACGTTTGGACCGATGAGGTTGAGCACCACGCCGCCCACCGCAAACAGCAGAGCGATGATGATGAGCGCGAGAAAAGGTTTGATAAAGAGGAGAAGTTTGCCCATTGCCTTTTTGAAATTTTTAGGCTTTTCGGCAACGGGAGGCCCGCCCATGGGGCCGTGCCGACGCGGCACACGGGAATGTTGTTCAGCCATTGCTCCCCTCCTTTCCTTCCAGTTCTTCCCTGGAAAGCTGAGAATATGCGATCTCGCGGTACACCTCGCAGGAGCGCATCAGCTCCTCATGCGTACCCTTGCCCACGACGTTCCCCTCGTCCAGAACGATGATGAGGTCCGCGTCGCGGATGGTGCCGATGCGCTGGGCGACGATGAGGGAAGTGGTGTTCCCCGTTTCCCTGCGGAGCGCCTCGCGCAAAAGTCTGTCCGTCTTGTAATCGAGTGCGGAAAAACAGTCGTCAAAGATATAGATTTCCGGTTTTCTGCAAACGGCGCGCGCGATGGCAAGGCGCTGTTTCTGTCCGCCCGAGACGTTTGTCCCGCCCTGCGCGACGTGCGCCTGCACGCCGCCTTCCATTTTCTGCACAAAATCCGCCTGCGCCACCCGCAGAGCCATGTCTACGCTCTCTTGGGAAAAATCCGCGCCCTGCTTTCCGCCGTAGGCGACGTTGCTTTCCACCGTGCCCGAAAAGAGCACGGCGCGCTGGGGAACGTAGCCGATCTTGTCGTGCAGAGCCTGCAGCGTATAGTCTTTTACGTTTACGCCGTCCACGAGGACCTCCCCTTCCGTCGCGTCGTAAAAGCGGGGAACGAGGTTGATCGCCGTGGACTTGCCGCTGCCCGTCGAGCCGATAAACGCCACCGTCTGTCCGCGCTCGGCGCGGAAGGATACGTCGCGGATGACGTATTCGGAGGCGTCGGGATAGCGGAAGGATACGTTTCTGAACTCCACCGTTCCCGTCTGATCCGCGGGGGAGGACGTCACCGTCCCGTCCGCGATGGAGGATTTTGTGTCCAGCACTTCCCCGATACGGCGCACGGAAACCATGGCGCGGGGCAAAAAGATAAAGGTCATTGCCAGCATCATGAACGCCGCGACTACCTGCATGGCGTATCCCGAAAAGGCGGACATCTGCCCGAACAGCACCGAACGCTCCGCCGCCGTGGGAAGATCGCCGATGAGGTACGCGCCGATCCAGTAAATGGCGAGGGTCAGCCCCGACATGACAATGGTCATCACGGGGGACATCACCGCCATGGCGCGGGCGGTGAACAGCTGCGTGCGCGTCAGCTCGTCGTTGGCGCGGCCGAACTTCTCTTCCTGATACTCTTCGGCGTTGTAGGCGCGCACCACGCGCACGCCCGTCAGATTTTCGCGCGTGACCGCGTTGAGGTTATCGGTCAGTTTCTGGATCCTGCGGAATTTGGGGAACACCGCCACAAACAAAAACATGAGCATGGTGACCATCACCAGCACGGCGACCGCCGTGGTGAGCGACCACTGCCAGTTGCGGGACAAAATTTTGCCGATCGCCCACACCGCCAGCACGGGCGCCTTGATGATGACCTGCAAGCCCATGGAGACGATCATCTGTACCTGCTGCACGTCGTTGGTGGAACGGGTGATCAGCGACGCCGTGGAAAAGCCGTTGATTTCCGCCATGGAAAAGCTTTCCACCTTGTCAAAGACCTTGCTGCGCATACGGAAGGAGAGCGCGGACGCGATGCGCGCCGCAAAAAAGCCCACCGCCACCGAACTGAGCGCACTGCCCAGCGCACAGCCGAGCATGAGCGCGCCGTTTTTCCAGATCTCGCCGCCCTGCGTCATGCCCGATACCGCAAGCTGGGTGATCTTTGCCGTATAGTCGGGAAGAGTGAGATCCAGCCAGACCTGCAAGACGATGAACCCGACGCTGAGCAGAGCATACACCCACTCTTTCCACTTCAGCATTTTTAAAATTCTGAGCATATTTACCTCATGCAATGCGGGCGCCCGATCACGGGCGCCCCGTCTTTACGATAGAAAATTCCCTTTGCAGGAACAACCCGCATCCCTCACGCAGCCGTCCAGGCACGGAAGGAACGCAAGCGCCGCCCGCACAAGGGCAAATCTCATTTTCCCCTCTCTTTTCAGAACTCGAATTTCGTATCCCGCGAGAAAAGGCGCATGATGATGTCCATGCACAGATTTTTCCCGTCGGCGTTGCTTAGCGGCGAATCGGTAAAGCAGATGTCGTACACCGCGTCCGTAATGGGGAGTTCCACCCCCAGCTTTTCGCCGAGTTTTTTCATGGCGGCCGCCGTCATCACCCCTTCGGCAAGTTTTTCAAACTTCTGCCCCTTTACCAGCATTTCCCCGTACATACGGTTGTGCGAATGGTGGGAAAAGAGAGTGGTTTCGTAATCGCCGAGGTGGGCAAGGCCGTAAGCGGAAAGCTCGTTGCCGCCGAGCGCCTTGATGAGCCGCGCCACTTTGCGCGCCCCGCGCGACATCAGCGGGCCTTTGAGGGTGGACACGCCGCCCCCGTCCAGGACGCCCGCCGCAATGCCCATCACGTTTTTTGCCGCCGCGCCGATCTCCGTGCCGATGATGTCGTTTCCGTAATAAAAGCGGATGAGATCGCTCTTGAAATCGTCCGCCAGCGCCTTTTTCAGCTGTACGTTGTGGCTGTCGATGACCATGCAGTTGGGGATACCCGCCGTGAAATCCTGAATGTGGCCGGGGCCGACCCATACGGCGATCTTGTCCTTGGAAATGCCCGCCTCGATGAGGATCTCGGACAGGCGTTCGCCCGTTTCCACCTCGATGCCCTTCATGCACAGGACAAAAATTTTGTCCGACACGTCGGCGGCGGCGAGGATCTTTCGGATAAACCCGCGCAGCCCCTGCGAGCTGATGGAAATGATGATGACCTCCGCACGCGATACCGCCTTTGCGAGATCGCAGGTGAGAACGATGCTCTTATCCAGTGTGACGTACTCGTTTTTGCCCGTATTTTTCAGGACTTCGTAAGAATAGTCCCCTTCCGGTCCCCACGAATACACTTCCTTCCCCTTTTTTGTTGCGAGATACCAGGCGATAAACGAACCCCACCTGCCGCAGCCAAGCACGGATATTTTGTTCAAACGTAAACCTCCGACGTAAATATTTTGCAGGGACGTACCCTTGTTATCGTTACATTTCCTTTCTTTCCACAAAGGCGCGCGAAAGAGTGACGTCGTCCGTGTACTCGATTTCGCTGCCGATGGGAATGCCGTGCGCGAGGCGTGTGACCTTGACGCCCAGCGGCTTTAACAGCTTTGCGATGTACAGCGCGGTGGCGTCCCCCTCCACGTCCGGATTGGTGGCGAGGATGACTTCCTCCGCGTCGCCCGCGCGGGCGAGAAGCTCGCGGATGCGGATGTCGTTTGGTCCGACGCCCGCCATCGGGTTGATGACGCCGTGCAGGACGTGGTACACCCCCTTGAACTCGTGCAGTTTTTCCAGGGCGATGACGTCCTTCGGCTCTTTCACCACGCAGATGATGCGGTGATCGCGCTGTTTGCAGATGTCGCACTCGTCGCCTTCGGTGAAGTTGCCGCAGATCTTGCAGTATTTCACCTTCTTTTTGACGTTGAGGATGGCATCCGCAAATTCGCGCGCCTCCTCGTCCGTCATGTCGATGATCTTATACGCATACCTCTGCGCGGACTTTTTCCCCACGCCGGGGAGTTTGGAAAATTCGTTGATGAGCCTGCCGATCGGCTCGATATACACTTGCATGGATCTCTCCTTTAAAAGCCCATGTTCCCCAGTCCGCCGCCGAAGGGGCCCATCTTTTCCTTATACACTTCGTCCGCTTTTTTGTAGCCGTCGTTGATCGCCGCCATGATGAGGTCCTCCAGCATTTCCACGTCCTCGGGATCCACCACTTTCGCGTCCAGCTCGATGCCGTCGATGATCTTTTTCGCGTTCATGTAGACGACCACCGCCTCGCCGCCGCTGGTGCCGACGATCTCCCAGTCCTCCAGCAGTTTTTCCGTTTCCTGCAGCTGTTCCTGCATTTTCTGCGCCTGTTTCATGAGGTTTTGCATATTGCCGCCGCCCATGCCGCCTTTGAATCCTGCCATGTTTATCTCCTTTTTTGTCTTGATTTTTCATCAACGTATGCGCATTTTGCGCACACTGCGTTATTTGATACGAAATTCGGTATCGGGGAAATCCCGCTTGAGCTGTTCGATGTCCTCCTCCATGGGGTCTTTCTGCTGACCTTTGAGGACGATCTTGAAATCCGAAATGCCGATCGCTTCCAGCGCCGCCTGCACCGCTTTGAGATTCTCCGTGCTGTTCAGCCGCGAACAGATGACCTCGCTTTCGGTGGAGAGCACAAAAGTGTCCCCCTCGAAAGAGGGTTCCAGATCCTGGCACATGGTAAAGAGCACGCCGCTGCGGCTGGTCTTGCGCAGGGAACGCAGAAACAACGCGCCCGCCTTGTCGCGGCTGTCCAGCGCGCTCTGCCCCTCCGACCTTGCGGAAGCCTGCGGGCGCGGCGCCGCCGCGCGGACGGGTTCCGCGCGCCGCGCGGGCGCGGGACGGGCAAAGGGATCTTCCTCCGTCTCTTCGCTGAGAACGGGCGCCGCCGCCTGTACGGGAACGCCCTTTTCCAGCTGCTGTTCCAGAGCCTTCACGCGCAGGGAGAGGGCGAGCACGTCCGTATCCGATTGGGGAAGGCAGGCCTTGGCCACAGCCGTTTCAAACACGATGCGCGGGGAGACCGAATAGCGCAGGTCCGTTTCCACCTGTGCAAAGATCTCGCAGCAGCGCAGGATCTTTTTGCCGTCCGCGCCCTCCGCGATGCGTTTGATCTCGGTAAACATTTCGTCGGGAAGGGCGAGAAGTTCCTTGGCGTTGCGGCAGGTTTTGGCGATGACGCACTGGTTGAGAAAGGACAGAATGTCCTTGGACAGCACGCCCACGCCCTTGCCCGAAGAGATGACCTTTTCCGTTTCGGAAAGCGCCGCCGAGGCGTCCTCGCGCAGCACGCTTTCGCCCAAACGCACCACCTCGTAAAAGTCCGCCGTTCCCAGCACTTCGCACACGTCCGCGTACGTCAGCTTGCCCTTGCCGTAAGAGATGCACATATCCGCGACGGAAAGGCTGTCGCGCATACTTCCCGCGCCCGCGCGGGCAATGGCGGCCACCGCCTCGTCCTCGTATTCCTTTCCGACGGAAGTGAAGATCTTTTTGAGGTGCGCCTCGATGTCCGCCTGCGGGATGAGCTTGAAATCGAACCGCATACACCGCGAAAGAATGGTGGCGGGAAGTTTGTGCGGTTCGGTGGTGGCGAGGATGAACACCGCATGGCGGGGCGGCTCCTCCAGCGTCTTTAAAAGCGCGTTGAAGGCGGAATCGGACAGCATATGCACTTCGTCGATGATGTACACCTTATAGCGCACCGCCACGGGCGGATACTGCACCTTTTCGCGCAGATCGCGCATTTCGTTGACGCCGTTGTTGGACGCGGCGTCTATTTCGGAAACGTCGAGATTAGACGGATCGGCGAGCGCCTTGCACGCCTCGCACTTTCCGCAGGGCGAACCGTGGACGGGCGAAAGGCAGTTGATCGCCTTGGCAAAGATCTTTGCCGTACTCGTCTTGCCCGTGCCGCGCGGGCCGCAGAACAGATACGCGTGCCCGATCCTGCCCGTTTCGATCTGGTTTGTGAGAATTTTTACGATATGCTCCTGGCGCACCAGCCCGTCCAGCGTGGTCGGGCGAAAGGTGCGGTACAGCGCCTGATATGACATAGTTTTCCCTCCTGCGGGCTATCTTTCCCGATTGCGAAGCAAGGCAAGCACCTTCTTTTTGGCGCGCTGAACGGCGTTTTCCACGCTCTTTTCGCTCTTGCCCGCGCGCGCGGCGGTTTCCGCAATGCTCAGCCCTTCCATGTACGAAAAGAGCGCCGCATATTCCGCTTCGGAAAGTTCCTGCTTTAAAAGGCGCAGAAACTCCCCTCTTTCCTCGCCGCCGATGAGAATGGTTTCGGGGTTCACCTCGCTCACCATATCCGTCCCCTGACCGTCCGCATTGTCGAGCGGGACATAGCGGTTGAGCGCAAGGTGCTTTTGCCTGGACGCGCTCTTGACGGCGGTCATGATGCGGCGGTGGATGCAAAGATAGGCAAAGTTTTTAAAACTCATGCCCCCTTCCCTGTAATCGGTGATGGCGGAATACAGCCCGATCATCCCTTCCTGCACGAGGTCCTCCCCGTCGCCGCCTTCCAGAAAATATCCGCGCGCAATGCCGCGCACGGCGTTTTTATACTTTTCCAACAGCGTTTCGACGGCGGTCTTGTCCCCGCCCTGCGCCGCAAACGCCAGCTTTTCGTCCTCCGTCATTTTCTCTGCCGCACCGCCTCGTACGCCGCAATGCCGAGAGCCACGGACGCGTTGAGAGAATTGACTTTGCCCTTCAAAGGCAGCGACAAAATTTTGTCGCACTTTTCGCGGGTCAGCCGCGAAACGCCCGCATCTTCTCCTCCTACGACGAGCGCGATGTCGCCCGTCAGGTCGCAGTCGTACAGGCATTCGCCGTCCGCTTCCAGGCCGTACACCCAGTAGCCCGCCTTTTTCAGTTCGTCCACCGCGTAGTTGATCCCGGGAACGCGCGCCACCCTGATGTGGTTTGCCGCCCCTTCGGAAATGCGCACCACTGCGCCCGTCACCTGCGCGCTCTTGTTTTTGGGGATGATCACCCCGTCCGCACCCGCGCATTCGGCCACGCGCAGGATGCTGCCCAGGTTATGCACGTCCTCCACCCCGTCGCACACGACGACAAAGCGGGGCTTTTCTCTCTTTTCCAGAAGCTCGGAAAGATCGGCGTACTCGTAATCGGACACATAGGCGATGACGCCCTGGTGCCTGCCCGTCTCGCTCTCCCTGTCCAGCGCGCGCTCCTCGGCAAACTGCACGCGGATATTTTTCTGCCGCGCCATGGCAAAGATGCGCCCCGCGGACTTTTCCGCGCCCTTCTGCATGAGTATTTTATCCACCGTCTTTTCCGTCTTTAACAGCTCCAAAACGGCGTTTCTGCCCTCAATTTTCATTGTTTTCTCCCGAAACCAGCGCGTCGATGCGCCCGTAATCCCCGATCAGGTACAGATACCCGATCACCGCCTCGAACCCCGTGGAAAGATTGTATTCCGCCACGGAAGCGTTTTTGCTCTTGGTGGGTTTTTTGGCGTTTCTGCCGCGCAGGAACACTTCCTTTTCCGCGTCCGTCAGCTTGTCGAAGATCTCCCCCGCAAGTTTTGCCTGCCCCTTGGCAGACACCCGTTCGGCGGAGAGCTTTTGCAGCATTCCGGGGCGGTAATCGGCGGCAAAAACCAGCGATTCGCGCACATACAGCGAATACACCGCATCCCCGATAAACGCCAGCGTGACGGCGTTTGTTCCCCGCGCGCGCGGTTCGGGCATTCTCTCGTTGAATTTAACCATAGGGACATTATACCATACCTGCCGAAAAAATTCAATAAATCCGCCCTGTTTTTTGCGCGCGTTTTATAAGAATGCCCCGCGGCGCAGAACTTTCTGCGCCGCGGGGCATAAATTGCAAAACGAGATCAGCACAGCCAGGAGAGCACCCCTTCAAACACCGCGCGCGCGATTTCGGCGCGGTAGTTTTCCGTCTGCAGGAGCCGCTCTTCCTCCGCGTTGGACAAAAAGCCGCACTCCACGAGCACCGCGGGTGCCTGCGCGCAGTTGAGCACGAAAAAGTCCCCCGCCAGCGCCGCGTAATTTTTTCCGCTCAGGCCGTTGAGGCGGGACTGGATGCTGTCCGCAAGCTTTTCGTCCTCCTCCCTGCCAGCACAGAAAAAGACCTGTCCGCCGCGCCGCGAAGGGGCCGCGGGAAAGCTGTTCTGATGCACGGAGATGACGATGTCCGGCCGTTCGCCCACAATGATCTCCCGCCGCTTTTCCATGTCGCGGCGCTTGTATCCCTGCGTGGGAAGGCCGTACAATCCGCCCGCGTTCTTGCGCGTGAGCACCACGCGAAAGCCCGCATCGGCAAACAGTTCTTGCAGGTTTTGCACGATTTTTAAGTTGACGTCACTCTCTTTTACGTGCGAAACCGCGCCGAGCACCCCGGGATCCGCGCCGCCGTGGCCCGCATCCAGGACGATGGTGTACAGCGCGCGCCGCGCGCTCGCCTCGCCTGCCGCGCTGAGAGACGCGCAGGCGAAAAACAGCAAAATTGCCGCCAATGCCGCCGCGAGGACGGCGCCCTTTCTGCATACAAACATACCCTATTGTATGCGCGCAGACACGAAAACAGACGTGTTTTACAGGGCGGGATAGAGAAGATCGTGGTCGACGGGCGTATAGAAGAGCCGCCGCACCTCCCTGCACTCGTGCGTGAGGGAGAGGATCCACATGAGTTTTGTCACTGCCGCTTCCAGCGTCATGTCGTACGTTTCCAGAAATCCGAACCTGTTTTTCACGCTCTTGCCCACTTCGTACACGCCCATGTCGCTGCCCTCGTTGGTCACCTGCGTGCACATAACGAGGATCTTGCCCGCGCCCTGCCACCTCTCGATGACGTCGGCAAAATGATAATAGGGAGCATCGGGAATGCCGCCCGTGCCGAAACTTTCGATGACCACCGCGTCGAAGAGGCGGAAATAATAATCGAGAATGTCCGAGGGCATCCCAGGGATCAGCTTGAACACCCCCACGCGGCTGTCCAGCTTTTCGTAAAAGAGGGGTTTGTTCCCTTTCGTCTCCTCCTGGTAGCGCAGGATGTTCCCCTCGCGGATGACCGCAAGGCAGGGATAATTGATGGAAGAAAAGGCGTTGTAGCTCTTAGTGCGCGTCTTTTTGGCGCGCGTACCCGCGATCACTTTGCCGTCGAACACGATGACGACGCCCGACGAACGATCGTCCGAAGCGTACAGCAGGCTGTCCGAAAGGTTGGTTTTGGCGTCCGTGATCTCCAGATCGATGGGCTTTTGCGAACCCGTCAAAACGATGGGCTTTGGACTTTGCTGGATCATGTACGAGAGCGCCGCCGCCGTGAAGGCGAGGGTGTCCGTGCCGTGGCAGATGACAAACCCGTCGTAGCGGTCGTAATTTTCGCGCACCGCCTGCGCGATGGTCTCCCAGTCGCGCGGACACATATTGGTGCTGTCCAGATTCATCAGCTGCAGAGCGGTCACTTCGCAAAAGCGCACGGTATCGGGAACATAGCGCAAAAGCTCCTCCGCGCGGATCTGCGGCGCAAGCCCGTTTTTTCCCGCGCGGCTGACGATGGTGCCGCCCGTCGCGATCAATAAAATTCTTTTCATTCTTCTTTGTCCCCTTTCGGCTTGCGGACCAGACAGTATTCGCGCAGGGGAAGTTCGCCCGAAAAGCTGTCGAACAGTTCAAACCCGTAGTGGCGGTACATATCCAGATTGGCCGCGTTGTGCGTTTCCAGTGCGATCTGCACGCCGTTTTTGTCCGCATAGGCGAGGACGGGCGAGATGAGTTTGTGCGCCAGCCCCTTACCGTGGAACGCTTTGCGCACCGCAAAATAGACGATGTGAATGGTGTTCGGCCCCACTTTCCCGACCCAGTCGGAGGAGAGAAAGTCCTTTGCTTTGCGGAAATGTTCCGCGATCTCCCCGCTCTCGTCGTCCTCCAGAAGGCGCTGTTCGGTGAGATAGGCAAAGTACCGTTCCGCAAGATACTTGCGCACCCCCTTGCGTTCGGCGGGGTCCTCCAGCATGATCAGCCCGTTTACGTCGGGCGATTCGGAATACAGGTCGCAATACTGCACCAGTTCGTTGGCGTCGCAATCGAACACCTCGGGCAGGATCTCGCTGCGCTGTGCTCTTTCGGGGATGAGCACTTTGTACAGCGGATCTTCAAAAAAACATTCTGTCAGAGTGCGGATGACGGCGTCGAAATCCTCCCGTCGCAATCGGTGTAACTCAGGTAAATCCATAATTATCTGTCAAGCGCCTCTACGGCGATCATTGCTCCTTGTAATTTTTGCGTGAGTTTTTTCAGCCTTGCCGTTTCCGCCTCGATCAGGCTGCGCAGATTTTTCTTTTCCACGGCGACCTTGACGGTGAGTTCTTCCTTTTCAAAGGTGAAATCTGCCTGCTCGTCCCTGCTCTTTTCCATCACGGCGCGCATGACGCCGAACAGATCGATGTGACCCGTCAGCCGCCCGCTGCCCCACGAACCCGTGTCCGTCAGCGCGCGCGCCGTAAAGTAGGAGGTCACGCCGCGGGCAAACGCCTCGGCATAGCTGTTGTCGTCCACTTCCACCATGGCGCACTTTGCGCCGTCCGCGTCCCCTTCTTCCAGAGCCGCCACCGCGCGCTGCATATATTCGATGTTCTTTTGCGCGTTTTCGTGCGGGAATACGGATTTTTCATACCAGTCCAGCGCGACAAAGCTGTCCTCGCAGTACTTGAAGGCGTCCAGAATGACGGCGCCCGCCACGCTTTCGCGCTCTTCCGGCTGTTTGGAACCGTTGACGGCGCAGATCATGTCGTACAATTCTTCCGCCGTCTCCTCCGCCGTTTCCGCCGCCTTGAAAAACTCCGCCGCCTCCGGCGTTTCCGCGATCTCCCCTTTCAGACTGCGCATCATGCGGCGCACCCGCGTGGAAAAATCCATGGGCGGAAGCGCGCACCGATCGAACGCCAGAAGCAGGCGCAGGTACAGCCTGTGATGGAAATAATAGATGTGCTCGTCGTAGGAAGTGTCGTCGTCGAACTGCGAATGATAGTGCGTTTCCATAAAGCTGCCCGACGAAAACTCGTTGACGAGCGAGGGAATGCCGTTGACGGACATGGAAAAATCGTCCGACCACGTCTGCACGGGGCAGACCACGTCCGCGCCCTCGGGATAATATTCGTCAAAGCCCTTCGGGTTTTTGAGAAAATCGCGCAGAAAGTGCTTGTATTCGTACACGCTGCGGATGTAGTGCTTTTTTCCGTGCGCAATGGCGGGAAGCTCGAGGTTGATGTCCGCGATCATCCTGCCGCGCCAGCTGTTTTGCCCCTGCGTCATCTCCGCATAGGCGCCCGCCGACCAGTCGTAACGGGAATTGATCTTGCCCCATTCCTCCGCCGCAAAGGCGATGAACACCAGCGTTTTCTGCGGCTTGTACCCCGAACGGATGAGCGCCTGCGCCAGGGAAAGCATCATGGAAACGCCGCAGTTGTCGTCCTCGAACCCGTGGAAATAGGAATCGTAATGCGCGGAAACGGCGATCATCTGCGAAGTCTGCCCGGGGATCGTCCCCACGATGTTGTACGTCGTGATCTTTTCGCGCACCCTCGAATCGGCGTCCAGCGTCACCGCGAGCCTGCCCTTTTTCATGGCCGCAAGGACGTCCGCCATGTCCGCTTTGGACATGGAAAAGGCGGGCGCGTCGGGCAGTCCGCAGATGTCCTGCGCGTTGAGCGCGGCGGGGTCCACTTCCCCGTACCCCTTGTCCTGCACGGCGATGACGGCGACCGCGCCCGCAAGGTGCGCCTGGCAGGCAGGATAGTTGATCCACCACTCGTCCCGCTGGTTGATGCGGATGAGCGCGATCTTTCCGCGCACGTCTGTCTTTAAGAAGTCCTTTTCCGTGCCCTTGCCCGCGTCCACGAGCTCCGTCTGCAAGTTACTGACGCGCATCTCCGTCTGATACCCGCCCAGGCGGATACAACGTTCCCCCTCTTCCGTCTGATAGCGAAGCGTCGCGCCGAAAAATTCCCAGCCGTCCAGAACGACGGGGTGCTTTTCCGTTTTCAGGCCGATCTCGCACATTTTGCGGTACAAAAAGTCCCCCGCGTCCGCTTCCGCGCGGCTGCCCGCCGTGCGATACCCCAAAACGGGTTCGCTGCGGAATTGCTC
>DXFX01000024.1 GCA_019114245.1 Candidatus Borkfalkia faecipullorum
GCTCGCGGAGAGAAAGACAAGATACTATATAGCGATAAAGATCCCGGACAGAAAGGGAGAAACAATGGCGAAAGCGGTTATAGACGCGCTTTCTAAGTTTCCGAAAGAAGCGGTAAAGACGATCACATGCGACCGTGGGAGCGAGTTTGCGTGTTGGAGGGAGATCGAGAAAGCCCTCAGCTGCGATATGTACTTTGCAGACCCGTACTGTGCATGGCAGAAAGGAACGAACGAGAACCTGAACGGACTGCTCAGAGAATTCTATCCTAAGGGCAGAAACTTGTCAAGGGTAAGCCCCGCGACTTTAAAAAAGAACCTGGCGCTCTTAAACGCCAGGCCCAAGAAAGTTTTGCATTTTCGAACACCGCAAGATTTGTTCCTTGAAAATCTCGCAAAGTGTTGCACTTAGTTTGACAATTCATCGTTTGCGGGACTTTTGCCTTCCCGCAGGAAGAGCGCAGACCCTGTATTTTGAAAGGCCGCCGCACCCGCGCAAAACGCGGGCAACGCTGCGAACGCACCTCGCCCGAAAGATCCGCAAAAAACAGCGGATTTTTTGGAAAAAATCCGCTTTCAAACGGGAAAAGGAGGAAAAAATGCAGAAAATTCTCGTCATCAGGGAAAAAAACAGCGTAAAAACCTTCGATTATACCTTTCAGACGCGCACTTTTTTTACCGTTTGCGGCTACGGATACACGATCAAGCTCAGCGGCGGCAGCATTGTCGTGTGCGACGGGGATGGAAACAAGCTTTCCTCCCGCAAGGGATTCAACTATCTCTACACGGCCGACATCCGCCCGGACGCAAAGCAAGTGTTTGCCCTGGAAAACGGAAAGCATTTTTACGTCTTTGATCTGCCCGACCTCTCCCGCGGGCGCAGGATCACTCTGCCGCGCGGAATGGAATGTATCGATCTGTACGGAAAATATTCCGAGGACGGGACGCGGCTGTTTGTTCCCGCCATGCGTTACGGGACCCGCTCGTACGACTATTTTCTGTGCGAATACGAGACGCAGGACTATACTCTCTGCGGGGTGAAAAAGACAAAACGCCTCTATCCCTGGCCCTCTCCCCGCGATGCGGACGGCTGAAAAATTTTTTCCGAAAAACGCGGCGTTTTCACATTTTTCTGCGGACTGTTGACATCCGGACGAAAATATGATATAGTTTGTGTAACGGAACAGCGTTTCCGAATTTCTCATTATAAGGACGGTAACTACAACCATGGGACTTTTAAAGGTCATCGAATGGACGGAATCGGATTCCGACACCATTGTCTATAAAGTGCCGATGGGGGGCAACACCATCAACCGCGGCTCTGTGCTGAACGTGCGCGAGAGTCAGGTTGCCATTTTCTGCGACAAAGGGCGCATGGCGGACGTGTTCCTGCCCGGCTATTACAAGCTGGAAACGGACAGCATTCCCGTGCTCACCAAGCTCCTGTCCTGGAAATACGGGTTTGAAAAGCCCTTCAAATCGGACGTGTACTTTGTCAACACGCACCAGTTCACCAACATGAAGTGGGGGACGTCGTCGCCCATCATGATCCGCGACGCCGATTACGGCGCCGTGCGCGTGCGCGGGTTCGGAACGTACGCGTTCCGCGTAAAGGACGCTTTCGTCTTTATGAAAGAGCTTTCGGGAACGCTCTCTTCTTTCTCCACGCGCGACATTACCGATTATATCCGCAGTATGCTGGTGATGGGCATTTCCGACGCCATCGGCGAGAGCGGCGTACCCGTTCTGGACATGGCGGGCAACCTCATCGAGCTGAGCGCGGCGGTGAAAAAATCGCTCACGCCCCGCTTCGAGTCGATGGGCCTGGAGCTGACAGGGTTCAACTTTGAATCTTTCTCCCTGCCTCCCGAACTGGAAAAGGCGCTGGACGAGAGCACGCGCCTCGGCATGATGCGCAAAAACATCGACGTCTACACCCAGATCGCGCAGGCGGACGCCCTCAAAGAGGCGGCCAAAAATCCCGGCATGGCGGGCAGCGCCATGGGCGCGGGCATCGGCATGGGCATGGGCGTCGGCATGGGCCGCATGTTTGCGGACATCAGCGCGGGCGGCGCACCCAAACCCGCCGAGGGCGGCAAACACTGCATTCACTGCGGCGCGGCGCTCTCCGCCACCGCAAAGTTCTGCCCCGAATGCGGCAAACCCGTCTCTCCCACCTGCCCCAAATGCGGCGCCAAACTTCCCGCAGGCAGCAAGTTCTGCCCCGAATGCGGTACAAAACTCTAAAAGGAGGAAGCCATGGAAACAGCCGTCATAGTCCTTGCCGTCGTCGCGGCAGTCCTGGCGATCGCACTCATCGTGACGGGCGCCAAACTCTCCGCCATGCGCAAGCTGCATTCTTCTGAAAAAGCGGAGGACGTGTACGTCAAAGGCGGCGTGCGCTATTCCAAAGACACCACCGTCACCAAGGACGGGGAAGCCCACGTCTCGCACGGGAAAGGGGACTTCCTGCTCGTAAAAGGGGTGACGTACCTGCCCGAACGCGGCGAAGGGCTGCTGCCCGGAACGTACACCGCGCTCGCTTCGGCAGATTCTGTTCAGACGTTCAAGCTCCGCCTCGGCGGATACGTGCGCGATTACAAGCACGGAGATACCGTGGTGCTGGCCGAGGGCGACCCCGTCTGCGCCGTCTCCTGCAACGTGATTCTGCGCTGAATTTAGGAGGGGATCATGAGTAAAAAAATCTTGCCCGGCCTGCTGGTGGCGCTTTCCTTTGTCGTCGCCGCAGTCCTGTTTCTGATGTCCGAACTGGAACCGGAAAATTTCGGCTGGTTCAACCTTTCGTGGGCAGGCGTCATCTTTGCGGGAATTTCCGGCATCGCCCTGCTCTTCGGCGCGCTGGCGCAAAATTCCGTCGCGCTCAAAAAATTGCAGCTCCTGCTCAGCGGCATTCTGCTGGTCGTTGCAGCCATCCTCGTCATCTCCGCGCTTGCCCTGCCCAAAAACCTCGTTCTGCCCATCCTGCTCGTCGTGGTTTCCGTGCTCCTCGTGCTCGGGATCCTCTTTACGGGCGGCAAAAAGTGGGACACGGGCGACAACCAGAAAATGGGTTACAAAAATTACTACCAGCGCAAAGCGGAAGAGGAAAAGAAAAAAGACAAAGAGGACGAGTAAGTCTCACTGCCCGACGGTTGTCGGGCAGTTTTTTGTCTGCATTTTCGGGGTACGTTCCCCGATTTTTCGGGTAATATTGCGTTTTTTTATTCGCGTTTTTGCGCCGCTTAGTGGCGGCAAACTATTTCATTCAGGAGAAAAAATATGAAAAAGGTCATCGTTGTCGGCTGCCCCGGCTCGGGCAAAAGCACCTTTGCCCGCAAATTACAGGAAAAGACGGGCCTGCCCCTCTACTATCTGGACATGATCTGGCACAAGCCGGACAAAACCACCCTCACCAAAGAGGAATTCGACGAAAAATTGCACGAACTCATTGCGCGGGACGAATGGATCATCGACGGCAATTACAGCCGCACCCTCGAACCCCGCCTGCAGGCGTGCGACACCGCCTTTGTGTTCGATCTGCCGCTGGAAGTCTGCCTTGCGGGCGCACAGGCGCGCGTGGGCACAAAGCGCATCGATATGCCGTGGGAGGAAACGGAGCTTTCGCAGGAATTTTTAAACTACATCCTCTCCTTTTCGCAGCAAAAACTGCCGCGGCTCTTGCAGCTGGCGCGGCAGTACAGCGCGCAAAAACAGGTCGTTTTCTTCCGCTCCCGCCGGGAATGCGACGATTTTTTAAAATCTCTGTAAAATAGAAGGGGCGCCCCGACGGTTCGTCGGGGCACCTTCTTGTATTTATTTTTGCCGTCCGAACCCGAATCATAAAACAGGGGACTGCCTTGGGGCAGTCCCCTGTTTTACTCCTGTTTGTTGAGTTCGCGCAAAATGTTTTTCAGCGTTTCCAGGTGCAATTTTTCGTCCAGGACGATGCGCGCAATGATCGCAGACACCTTTTCGTCTTTCAGCTTTCGTATCATCTCTTCATAGGTGTAAATCGCCTGCGTCTCCCCCAAAATATCGTCCAGGATCATTTTCCGCACGTCGCTCGCATAGGACACCGCCCCCGTGCTGTAAAAATCGATTTTGCGGGGCGGGCAGGAGGTAAACACGGGCAACGCTCCCAACTGATACAGCAGCGATCCGAGCATCTCCAAATGATGCATTTCCGCAACGGCAATGCGCTCCAACATCTTTGCATACTCTTCCAGTCCCTGTTTTTGCAACACGATCGCCTGAAATACGTACTGCAAAATGGCGGTCATTTCGCTGCCGCGGTCCGCATAGGCGGGGGAGATCACGCGCACACTGTACGCATCCTCGCTGATCCCCGCCGTTTCGGGGTAGGGCAGATCTGCCTGCAATCCTTCCATCTTTTTCCCTCCGAAAGGTTTTTTTCTCATCCTATGCGCCCGCCCGCAAAAAGGTGACTTTGTGCAGGCGGCCTGTTTGCAAAATGCGCGGTAAATGACGTTCAAGGCAGAAAAAGGCCCCCTGACGGGCAGTCAGAGGGCCTTGGTATATTTGAACTGTGTGTTGCCCCTCCTGCGGCCGTAAACCGCCTTACAGGGCGCGAAAGGAGGAACTGTCGTTTCCCTGTCTTTTCGCCGCGTACGGACGCGTTATGCGGCCTCTGCGGGCGCTGTGGGGGGATCGGTAGGCTCGACGGGGAGAGCGGCGGCCAGCCGTTTGAATTCCCTTTTGCGGACGAAAAACAGGCAGATCGCGTGCGCGAGAATGGTGATCGCCCAGCTGATAGGGTAGGAGAGGTAGAGGTTGAACAGCGTTCTGTTGGCGGCAAAAAAGGTGTAGATATACACGATGCGCACGCCGCACACGCCGATAATGGACATCAGCATGGGCACCACCGAATGCCCCATGCCGCGCATACTGCCCACCAGCACTTCCATAATGCCGCACAGGCAGTAGGTGGTGCAGATCACGCTCATGCGTTCCAGTCCCAGGCGGATGACGTCGGGGGATTTCGTGTAAATGGAGAGAAGGAAAGACCCCGCAAAGTAGGCTCCGAATCCCACCGCCAGCCCCAGCAGAACGACGACGATCAGGCTGTCAAAGAGGGTGACGTCTATATTTTTGCGGTTGCGCGCGCCGTAATTCTGCCCCGTAAAGGTCAGGCACGCCTGCGAAACGGCGTTCATGGTGGTGTAAACAAAGCCTTCTATGTTGGAAGCCTCCGCATTGGCGGTGATTGCCACGTCCTTGAACGAGTTGATGGAGGACTGAATCACCACGTTGGAAAGGGAAAAGATGCAGCCCTGAATGCCCGCGGGCAGCCCGATGCGCACGATGTCGCCGAAGGCGTCCTTATAGATGCGCAGCTTTTTCAGATTGACGTGGCAATGCCCTTTCAGGCGGCACAGGTGGGTGAGAACGAGGGAAGAGGAGATCATCTGGGCGATGATGGTTCCCAGCGCCACGCCCGCCACGTCCATGCGGCAGACCACCACAAAAAAGATGTTCAGGCCCACGTTGGCAACTCCCGCCGCACACAAAAACAGCAGGGGAGTACGCGAATCCCCGCGCGCGCGGCACAGGGAAGAGCCGAAATTGTACAGCAGGTTGAAGGGCATTCCCGCAAAATAGATCTGCAGATAGGTGGTGGAAAGGGGCAGAACGCTGTCCTGCGGGACGTCCATGGCGATCAGCATATACTTGGAACAGAACACGCCGAACACTCCCACGATCACCCCGCCGATCAGCGCAAGCAGGATGGCGGTATGTACCACGCGGTCCAGCCGCTGTTCGTTTTCCGCGCCGATCCACCGCGCCGCCGCAGTACACGCCCCCACCGAAAGCCCCATAAACAGGTTGACCGTCAGATTGATCAGCGAACCCGTCGAGCCCACCGCGCCCGCCGATACGTCGCTGGCAAAATGCCCCAACACGATGATGTCGGACGCATTGTACAAAAGCTGTAAAATTCCCGTCAGCATGATGGGCAGGGAAAACAAAAATATTTTCCCCAAAAGCGGACGGGACGTCATGTCCAATTCTTTTTTTCTCGCTCTCTCTGCGTGCATGGCGCTTTCCTCGAAATTGATACCTGCCCATTCTATCACCAAGGCAGTTGATTGTCAACCTTTCTTACCGCCTTTTCCCGCCCTTCTTTTTCCCAAAAAATAAAAGTTTTTCTGTCCTTTCTCCCTTCCTTTTCCCTCTCTCTGTCTCCCGCAGGGGGAAAATCTCCTCATTTGTTCCCGAAAAACAGGGAACGTTCCCTTTTTTTCGGCAAAGCGGAAAGTTTACCGCCCGCCGCGGAGTATTTTCCGCCCGACGACGTCGAAAGGGACAGGAGTTTTAAAAGAAAACGACTATATAAGAGAAGAACAGAAGGAAGCAGAAAGAAAGGGGGAGACAAGGGAAAAAGAGCAAAAAATATCCCTGCAACGTTAAAAGGGACAGGAAAATCAAAAAACGGGGCGCTTAAGAGAAGAAAGGTAAAAAATTGTTTGAGACAGCGAGGTTTTTTGATAAGTAGAGAAATGGCCCGATCAATCATCAATTTTTTCAAAAGTCCCACCATAAAAAAACGTAAAACTATCGTACAACGTCAAAAGGGACAGGAGTTTCAGAAAAAAACAAAATCGTTTGAGAGAAAAACAGGACGTTCAGCACAAAGAAGAGGGATGAAAACAGGTGGGAAAATAGTGAGGAGAGAGGAGAAAAGCGCAAAAAATACCCCGATAATGTCAAAATAATGTCAAAGGTGACAGGGGTTTTAAAAGAAAGCGGCTATATAAGAGAGAAACGGAAGGAAACAGAAAGATAGGGGAAAACAAGGGAAAAAGAGCAAAAAAATATCCCTTCAACGTTAAAAGGGACAGGAGTTTTAATAACAGAGTAACTAAGAAACGGAAAGATTTGAAAATAATCAAGTTATTTTTTTTAAGAAAGGGCGAGGTCAAAAAGGGAGGAAAGAAAGAAAGAAAAGAGCAAAAAATCCCCAGATGATGTCGAAAGGGACAGGAGTTTTAGAAAAAAACAAAATCGTTAGAGAGAAAAACAGGACGTTCAGCAGAAAGAAGAGGGGATGAAAACAGGAGAGAAAATAGTGAGGAGAGAGGAGAAAAGCGCAAAAATCCCCCGCCTGCCCAAAGCAGGCGGGGGGGATCCTTCCGTTATCTCGTTTTCTCACGGAAAAAGCTCTCTTTGCCCCATAAATGAGCACCCTTCTTTTGAAAAAGTTTATAAAGCCGCTGAAAATTTTAACAAAGCAAAGCCCCCGACGGTGGCCGTCGGGGGCTTATTTTCAGTTTTTCAGGGTCAGTCCTGTTTGTCCTCGTCTTTTTTGACGTCGTTGGAGTTGCCGAGGAAGGTCCCGAAGAAGGGCTGGCGCTGGGAGCGGGGCAGTCCGGATGCGCGCGGTTTGTCGTCGCGGCGCCTGTCGCCGCGGCGTCTGTCGTAGCCGCCCTTGCCCTCTCTCTTTTCATAGCCTTCCTTTTTCTCGTACCCGTCCCTGCGGTCGAAGCGGTAGCGGGGCTTGTCGAAGCGGGGTTTTCCGCCGCGGCGTTCCCTGTCCGCACCGGGTTTTAAGTTGTTGGGGATGACCACGATGTAGCGGTTGGGTTCCTTGCCTTCGCTGGCCGTCTTGACTTCCGTGCTGTCCGCGAGGGTCGCATGGATGATGCGGCGCTCGTAGGGGGTCATGGGTTCGAGGGAGACCTTTCTGCCCAGGCGCACGGCCTTTTCCGCCAGTTTGTTGGCGAGCCTCTTGAGCGTCTGTTCGCGGTGTTCGCGGTACTGTTCGCAGTCGACGACCACGCGTTTATATTCCTCTCTGCCGATGTTGGCGACGGCGCCCGCAAGCACCTGCAGGGCGTCCAGCACTTCGCCGCGGTGGCCGATGAGCGCGTAGCTCTTGGGGGTGACGACGTTGATCACGGTGTGCTCGTCGTTTTCTTCCAGCTCCGTGGTGGCGGTCACGTCCAACAGTCTGAACATTCCCTCCAGAAAGTCCACGGCGCGTTCGCCGTCCGTGCGCTTGCGCGAGATCCTGACGCGCGCGGGGATGCCGCGGCTTAAAAATCCGCCTTTTTTGCCTTCGTCCAACACGGTAATGTCTGCCTTGTCGCGTTCCAGACCCATGGTTTTCAGCCCTGTTTCCACGGCCTCTTCCACCGTTTTTCCGCTGAATTCATACTCCGTCATTGTTTTTTCCCTCCGTTCCGCGTGTCGCTGTTCTTTTTTGCCGCCTGCGGAATTCTCTTGTTATATTTTTCCTGAATTTCCCGTTCCTCGATCTTCGCGAACTTTCTGTCGATAAAGAAGTTGATGATCAAAGTGGATGCGATGCCGTACAAGCTGCTGACGATCATGTAAATGGAGAACGCCGCGCTGTACGCAAATGCGAAGATACCGAACATGACGGGCATGACGATCATCATGATCTTCTGCGTCTTGGCGCCGCGCCCGTCCGCCGTCTGCAGCTCGTTCTGCGCCTTCTGGCTCTTCATGAGAATGAACTGCGAGAGGAACATCGAACCGATGGAAATGACGATCAGGATAAAGTATCCGTTTGCCGCGCTCTTTTCGGCGGCGAGGTTTTTGGTGATCTCGTCGAACGTCTCCTGCGGCACGCCCGATTCTTTCTGAACGGGGTGGGTGTAGGAGGTATCCGACAGCCAGATATTCTTGATCCAGAGGAAGTGCGAGTTTTCCGCCTGGTACTGTTTTTCCGCGGCGTTTCTGCCGAGGATCTTCAAAGCGAGCACCGCCTGCGAATCGGCGTCCATGTCCTTGCCTTCTTCGCTCTCTTTCGCCTGCTGCAGGGCGGCGAGGAACGCCTCGTCCTTGCTTTCGCTCACCTTTGCGGAGATCACTTCATAGCTGACGGACGCAGCGGAAACGTCTGCCCAGACGCTCTCGTCCTGGTAGTTTGTTCCCTCGTCCAAAACCAGCGTTTTGGTGATGACGACGCGCAGGAGCTTGTCCTGCTGTTCGTACGTTTCCCTGCGGGTGCAGGTGAATTTTCCCTCGGAATTGTTTTTGTCGTCGATGATATATTCCACGTTTTCCGCATCCGCGCTCTCGACGTCGGGCGCATAGGCGACGACCGCCCCGTTGTATTTGGCCGCCATTTTGCGGTACACGTCCACGTTGGTGTAGGCGGAATAATCGGAAAACGCTCCCAAAACGATCATGAAGATGACCAGCGTCACGATCATGGGCAAGCAGGCGCCCAGCATCGAGTAGCCGTTTTTCTTGTACATCTCCATCATTTTGGCGTTGTACGCGTTCTGGTCGTTGGCGTATTGTTTTTGCAGTTTTTCCAGCTGCGGCCGCATTTTCTCCATTTTCAGGCTGTTTTTGCGCATGGAGGACTTGGAATAAATATCCAGCGGCAGGGTGATGACTTTCAGGATCAGTGTAAAGAGGATGATCCCCAGCCCCACGTTCGGCACGATCTCGACGATCCACTTGATGATATTGCCGAGAAAGTTCAGCCCCGAACCGAAGGCAGTTTCCGGGAGTGTGATGATCGCATCCAATAAATTCAACATGACTTCAATCCAAAAATTTTATTTCAGTACAGCCAGCGCACCTTAAAGTAGTTTTCCGGGACGGGGTCGTACCCGCCTTTGGAAAAAGGATTGCAGCGGAGGATCCGCCAGCACCCGAGGAGAATGCCCACGATCACGCCGTGGTTGTTGATGGCTTCCAGCATATACTGCGAGCAGGTAGGGCGGTACAGGCAAGTCCTGTGCGAAAAATATTTCTGGTAAAACACGATGGCGTGCATACACAGCATTTTCAGGTACGGTTTCAGCACCGTCCTGCGCAGCCGTTTCCAGGCCGCGCGCAAAGATCCTGCGTTCAAAGGAGTCCCTCCCGTTTCAGGGCGATGCGCAGGCTCTTTTCAAAGCCTGCCAGGGTATATTCCTCCGCCTGTCTGGGCAGGAGGATACAGGCGTAACTGCCTTTCAGCTGCGGGCATACCTTGCGGAACGCCTCCCGCAGCAGCCGCTTGATGCGGTTGCGCTTTACGCTTTTGCCGTGCTTTTTGCTGACGCAAACGCCCAGCATCGTCTGCTTCGCGGGCATATACAATAGAATTAAAGCAGGGGAAAAAGACTTTTTTCCCCTTGAAAACAATTTCTGAAAATCGTTGTTTTTCTTTAATCTGCTATACACGTCGCACCTTGCGCCCGTCTGTTATGCGCTGAGCTTCTTTCTGCCTTTGTTTCTCCTTCTCTTGAGCGTGTTGCGCCCGCCCTGCGTCTTCATCCTCTGACGGAATCCGTGAACCTTGCTTCTCTGTCTCTTTTTCGGCTGATATGTTCTTTTCATTTTTCCGATTTTACTCCTATTTTAAAATTATCTTTTTTCATTATACATAAAAATTTGTGCTTCTGTCAACCGTTTTTAGGCGGAAGTACGCACGGGAAGTATCAAATACAGGTAAGAATCCCCCTCCACGGGCGTCATCACGCAGGGAGAGAGGGCTCCGTTGAACCCGATCATCACTTTTTCGTCCGTCGCGGCGTTGAGGCATTCGGTCAGATACTTGCAGTTGAGGGAGATGAGCACGTCTTTGCCGGAAAGTTCCGCCTTCACTTCCTCGTTGACGCTGCCGATGCTGGTGTTGGAGGATACGCCGATGCCGCCTTCGTGCACGTCCAGCGTGACGATGCTGTTTTTATCCGTGCGGGCGAGCACCGCGGCGCGCTCCGCGCTCTCGTCCAGCGCGTTTTTGTCCACGATCGTCCTGCTCGCAAAGTCGCGGGGCACGATGTTGGAAACGTTGACGAATTCGCCCTCGTACAGGCGGCTGGTGAGCACGGTGTCGTCGATGCTGACCATCAGCATATTTTTCTGCACGAAGATGTCGATGCGGTCCTCGTCAGAGCCGAGCATCCTGCCGATCTCGTTGAGCGTCCTGCCGGGGCAGATGATGGAAAATTCGCCGTGCAGGGAGAGGATCTCCTTTTTGCAGACCGCCATGCGGTATCCGTCCAGGGCGGTGAACACCGCGCTGCCGTTTTCCGCTTTGATCAGCACCCCTTTGAGGATGGGGCGGGAATCGTCCTGCGCGCAGCAGAAAGTGGTCTTTGCGATCAGCTCTTTCAGGTCTTTTGCCAGAAGTTCCATGCGGTTTTCGCCGATGTTCGCCTCAATGGCGGGGAAATCGTCGGGGTTGAGCATCTGCATGGAGCTCTCGCTGTCCGCATAGATGATCTGCACGCAGTCCTTTTCCGTGGCGAGGGTGATCTGCTCGTTTTCCAGTTTCTTGATAAAGTCGGCAAAGAATTTGCCGGGAACGCACACGGCGCCCTCTTCCAGCACTTCCGCGCGCATTTTGCGGCGGATGGAAATTTCCCCGTCCGTGGCGATCAGCGTGATCCCGTCGTTTTCCGCCGTGATCTTCACGCATTCGAGTATGGGATTGGTCGTCTTGGTGCTGCACGCCTTCGCAACTTTCAAAAGCGCGTCCGAAAGATCCAACCCTTCACAGATGATCTTCATAGCTTTCCTCCGTTCTGCTCTTTTGCAGCTTTTTTGCGCTCTCTGCGCCCCTGCCGCATAGAATCTCTATAACAGTTATTTTTTTATATGGTAGAAATAATAATAGGGTGTGTGGATATGTGTATAACCCGCCCTTCTCCTCTTTTTTCACAGGATCGCTTTTATTATATAGGAAACGCGGGCAAAAAGCAAGGAGATTTCGGGCAAAATGGTGTGGATAACCTCAACTTTTTTTGTGGAAGAGCTTGTTGGCAAAAGGTGGATGAGTGGACAACTTGTCCCCGCTTCCCGCCCGCAAAGAGAAAGATTTCCGCATCCGCGGCGGAAAAAAGGGGAGTTGTCAAGAATTGCACAGCAAGTTATCCACACTTATCCACAATGTCCACAGCCGAAAAAACAAATGTTTGAAATATTTTTGGCGCGAAGCATTTACATTTGCAAAAAGATATGATATAATCAAACCATGCAGACGTATCTCGAGCTGACGGAGACGGGCGAAACGGGCGAAAAATTTGCCGCGTTTTACGATCTGCTCAGCGACTACAACGAAAAAGTGAATCTCACCCGCATCACGGACAAACGGGATTGCGTCGTCAAGCACTTTCTGGACAGCCTGGCGGGGGATAAGTATTTCCCGCAGGGCGCAAACTGCGCGGAAGTGGGTTCGGGAGGGGGCTTCCCCTCGGTGCCGCTGCTCATCGCAAGGCCGGACCTTTCGTTCACGCTGTTTGAATCGGTGGAGAAAAAATGCGTCTTTCTGCGGCTCGCCGTGCGCGAGCTGGGCCTCAACGCGCGCGTGGAGTGTATGCGTGCGGAGGACGCGGGGAAGGACGCGCGCTTCCGCGAAAAGTTCGACGTCTGCTGCGCCCGCGCGGTGGCCCGGCTGAACACCCTCTGCGAATACTGTCTGCCCCTCGTGCGCACGGGCGGCAGGTTCGTGGCGTACAAGGGTTCTTCGGGAGAAGAGGAAGCGGAGGAATGCGCGCACGCGCTTTCCGTTCTCGGCGCAAAGGAATGCGCCCGCGAACGGTTTTCCCTGCCCGACGGGGCGGGCGAAAGAGTCTTGTTTGTGGCGGAAAAAGTTTCCCATACGCCCGCGGCGTACCCGCGCGGCAACGGGAAAGAACGCAGCCGCCCCCTGTAAGGAGAGAAAATGTTTGATTGGCTGAAATCGCTCAGCGGGCTGGAAATAGCCTACTTTATCATCGCGTGCATCGGCACCGTCGCCCTGCTCATCCAGATCATCCTGATGCTCATAGGAGCGGGCGGTGAGGCGGACGCCGATTTCGATACGGACACGGACGGCGACGGATCGTTGGATACGCATACCGACACGGGCGTGTCCCTGTTTACCGTCAAGGGTCTGACCGCCTTCTTTGCCATCGGCGGCTGGACGGGTATGCTCATGCTCTCCTATAACGTCGGCGTGGCCATCACCGTGCCCGTCTCCGTGGTCGCGGGGCTGGCTGCCTACTTTATCGTGTGGGCGCTCATCCGCCTCGTGCTCAAACTGCAGGAGGACGGCACCCTCAACTACGCTTCCGCCATCGGGCAGACGGCCACCGTGTACGTCAGCATTCCCGCAAGCCGTACGGGCAGGGGCAAGATCACCCTCGTTTTGCAGGGCAGGTACACCGAACTGGACGCCGTCACCGACGAAACGGAGCGCATCCCCGTCGACTGCGCCGTGGAGATCACCGAACGGGCGGGCGACGCCTTTGTCGTGCGCAAAAAGGTCTGACCGTATTTAAAGGGTACGTCGGGCAGAGATCGGGCTGCGGCTCCCGTATGCAGGGGGGCGCGTCCCTGAATCCTTGCTTTAAAAAAACGGGCCTTTTCCCGCGCGGAAACGCCCTGTCATAAAAACAACGGAACGTAAATAAAAAAATCAAACCAAGAGAGGGAAAAAGTTATGCAACCCTGGATCATCGTTCTCATCATCGTGGCAGTGCTCGTACTGTTCATGATCTTTCTGATGGTGCTCACGCGCTACAAAAAATGCCCGCCCAACAAGATCATGGTCATTTACGGTAAAGTGGGCACGGACAAGGCGGGCAACAACCGTTCCGCCAAGTGTATCCACGGCGGCGCGGCGTTTATCTGGCCGCTCGTGCAGTCGTACACCTATCTCGACCTCACGCCGCTCTCCATTTCCGTCGACCTCAAAAGCGCGCTCTCCCGCCAGAACATCCGCATCGACGTGCCTTCCATCTTCACCGTCGGGATCTCTACCGAACCCACGGTCATGGAAAACGCCGCCGAAAGGCTGCACAATCTGAAAATGACGGAGATCGCGGAGCTTGCCAAGGACATCATCTTCGGTCAGCTGCGTCTGGTCATCGCCACCATGAACATCGAGGAGATCAACACCGACCGCGACAAATTCCTCGAAGCCATTTCGCGCAACGTGGAAGGGGAGCTGAAAAAGATCGGTCTGCGCCTGATCAACGTCAACGTCACCGACATTTCGGACGAATCGGGCTACATCATCGCCCTCGGCAAGGAAGCGGCGGCAAAGGCGATCAACGACGCAAAAATTTCCGTCGCGGAAGCCAACAAGATCGGTTCCATCGGCGAGGCAAACGCCAAGCGCGAGGAGCGCGTGCGCGTAGCCGAAGCGGACAGCGAAGCCATCAAGGGCGAAAACAAGGCAAAGGCGGAAATCGCCAAAGCGCAGGCGGAACTGCGCGAAAAGGAAGCGGAAGCGCTCAAACTCGCCGTCACGGCCGAAAAGGTGCAGGCGGCAAAGGCGCTGGAAGAATCGTACGCCGCCGAACAGCAGGCGGAAGTTTCGCGTGCCGCCAAGGAAAAGGCCACGCAGGAAGCGGACGTCATCGTCAAATCGGAGATCGAAAAGAGACAGATGGAGATCGCCGCGGACGCGGAAGCGGAACAGATGCGCCGCAGGGCCGCCGGTGAAGCGGACGCCATCTATGCCAAAATGGAGGCGGAAGCGCGCGGTATCCGCGAAAAGCTCTCCAAACAGGCGGAAGGTATGCAAAACCTCGTCAAGGCCGCGGGCGGCATCGCCGACGACGCCGTGCGCCTGATCATCGCCGACAAACTCGAACAGATCGTCGCCGAACAGGTGGAAGCCATCAAAAACGTCAAGATCGACAAAGTCACCGTCTGGGACGGCGGCGAAGGCAAGGACGGCAAGACGGCTACGGCGGGCTTTCTCAGCGGACTTTTAAAGAGCCTGCCCCCGCTGGAAGAAATGTACAACATGGCGGGCCTGTCCCTGCCCAAAATCGTTTCGCCCCAAAAAGAGCAGACGGTCGCGGAAAAAGAGGACAAACCCGAACCAAAACCCGACAAAAAAGCGTGATCCGCTTTTAATAAAAATAAGTGAGGGAAAATAGGATGACAGCGTGCGCCCTTACGGGTCACAGAGAATTGGACAAGGACTTTACGTCCGAAGTGCTCAGAAAACAGCTTTACGATCTTGTGGAACGTGGTGTTACCACCTTCTATTGCGGCATGGCGATCGGGTTCGACCTGCTCTGCGCGCGGGAAATTCTGGAAATCAAAAAATATTTCCCCGTACGCCTGGTGGCGTGCGTTCCCTGCGCCGATCAGGCCAAAAAATTTTCCGCGTACTGGAGGAACGTCTACAACATGATCCTCCCCCGTGCGGATGAAAAAATCGTCCTGCATCCTACCTACATCAGCGGATGTATGTTCGAGCGCAACCGCTACATGGTCGACCGCGCCGACGTGCTGTACGCCTACTGCAACGACAACAGGGGCGGCTCCGCGTACACGGTAGATTACGCGCGGCAGAAGGGGATCCCCGTCCTGCACTACGGCAGGGAGATCCTGTTTTAACTCCCGCAACTTTGCGGCAGGGGATTTCCGCTGAAACAACTCAAAAAAAAGGGACGCGCACAAAAGCGCAATTCCCATAGGGAATAAAATCAAAATAAAATTCATAAAGGAATTGCACTTTCAAGCGAGAAAAAGAGCGATCTTTCGGAAACGATAGATCGCTTTTTTTGTGAGAGATTTTCAAAAATTCTA
>DXFX01000025.1 GCA_019114245.1 Candidatus Borkfalkia faecipullorum
ACACGTACAACAATTTTATCAATATTATTAAATAAGGAAACAAAAAGAAAAGCCCTCTCCTGTTGCGGAGAGGGCTTATTTGTTTACTGCGCTTTGCTGTGTACGCTTACCTGCTTTCTGTCTTTGCCCAACCTTTCAAAACGGACCACTCCGTCGACAAGCGCGAACAGCGTATCGTCTTTGCCGATGCCGACGTTGTTGCCGGGATGGAACTTGGTGCCGCGCTGACGGACGAGAATGTTGCCGGCGAGCACTTCCTGCCCGTCGGAACGCTTTACGCCCAGGCGCTTTGCCTGACTGTCACGACCGTTGTGCGACGAGCCCGTTCCTTTTTTATGAGCGAATAAACTGATCAAGATCATGTTTTTATCCTCCTAAAAAAATGTGTTTGCGCCTTACAGCGTGATCTTCTGAATTTTGACCGCGGTGAAGGGCTGACGATGGCCTTGCTTTTTGCGCTCGTTCTTTTTCGCCTTGTATTTGAACACGACGATCTTTTTGAACTTATCCTGCGCTTCGACGGTGGCGCTTACCTTGGCGCCCGCAACGTCTGCACCGACCTTGATCCCGTCATCCGTGGACACGAGAACAGCGTTGAATTCGACGGTTGCGCCGACTTCCGCATTCAGCTTTTCCACGCGAACGACGTCGCCTTCGGAAACCTTATACTGTTTGTTCCCGTTTTCGATGATTGCGTACAAAATAGTTTACCTCCTCTATCCAGTCTCGCCGTGTGCCAAGGCGGTGCGAAAGCGCACGCTTATAAAGCCCGCTACGAGCGGCTCGCATATTATATTATCAAAATACGCGCGCACTGTCAAGCATTTTTGCCTGCCGGCGCAAATTTTTACTTTTCGTACACGCTGCGTTTGAGAATGCCTATGTACGGGAGGTTGCGGTAGCGCTCGGCATAGTCCAGACCGAACCCGACCACAAACTCGTCCGCGCAGTCGAATCCCTTATAATCCGCCTCGATGGGAACGACGCGGCGGCTGTACTTGTCCAGCAGAGCGCAGATCTTGACGGAAGAGGGCTTTCTCGAATACAGCATCCGTTTGAGATAGGAAAGGGTGTAACCCGAATCGATGATGTCCTCGACGATGATGACGTCCCTGCCCTCGATCTTTCGGTCGAGGTCCTTGATCAGCTTGACTTCGCCCGAGGACTTTGCGCCCGCGCCGTAGGAGGAGATCGCCATAAAGTCCATCTCCACGGGAATGGTCATGGCGCGCAGGAGATCGGCGTAAAACATCACGCTCCCCTTCAAAATGCCGACCATGAGGGGCGTTTTGCCCGCGTAATCGCTGTCCAGCTGCGCCGCAAGTTCCGCAATGCGCGCCTGGATCTGTTCCTTGGAAAACATGATGCTTTCTACGTCCTGATGCATGAGTTTGTTTCTCCTTTTCTTTTCAGAAGTATATAAAAAATATTTTTTGAATCGGGATCGGTTTTGATCTTTTCGGAAATTTCCGCGCCGCACACGGCCAGAATTTCTCCGCCGCAGGCAAGGAGCGGCAGGCGGCCGCGCACGCGGACGGGGATCTTTTTATCGCTGAAAAAATCCTTTAACTTTCTGGGACTTGCACCGAATTTTTGGAACACGTCCCCCTCTTTTCTGGTCCGAAAGACGCAATTTTGCGGCAATTTGTCCGCATCGAAATACAGGGCGTTTTGTCTCTTTCCGCGCCCGACAAAGACCGTATATTCCCCGAACGAGGTCTCCCCTTCCGCAAAGGGAAGCAAGAGCTCTTCCTCTTTTCGGGGAGGATAAACGGAAACGGTATCGAACTCTTTTGCCGCATACAGGCCGCGGGGCAGGCGCACCGATTTTCCGCTTTCGCCGCGCGAGAGTACGTAAACGTCCTCCAGATTGGCGAGCGTATAGTCCTTTTCCACGCCGAACTGCCGCATGGCAAGCACCGTACAGCGCATCAGAAGCGGCTTTTCGAGGTCTGCGGGAAAAGTGCATACCTCCCCCGCCCGAAAGGCCCTTTCCGCCAGGGAAAAGAGAAATTCGTCCTCCTCCCGCGCCGTGCGGGAAAAGGAATACAGCGACTTTTCCAGCTGCGGGAAGCGCTGCTTTGCGGGCGCAAGCACGCAGTGGCGCAA
Organism: Candidatus Borkfalkia faecipullorum; assembly: GCA_019114245.1. Taxonomy (GTDB): domain Bacteria; phylum Bacillota; class Clostridia; order Christensenellales; family Borkfalkiaceae; genus Borkfalkia; species Borkfalkia faecipullorum. Next base: position 2,110 of record DXFX01000025.1, read on the forward strand.
ATAGTTGCGGGTGTACGAGGTGTCCGCATTGCTCTCGTCCGTGCAGGGCGTGAGGGAATGGTCTCGAAGGTACTGCGCAATTTCCGCCTTGGAAACGCCTAAAAGCGGGCGAACGATTCCCTTGTCCGCGGGCACCTTTTCCCCCGTCAGGCGCCTTGCAAGCTCCTGCGCGGGCAAAAAGGAACGGATGCCGCCCGCACCTGTCAGCGAACAGCCGCGGAACAGATGAAACAAAACGCTTTCCGCGTTGTCGAGAGCGTGGTGTGCGGTGGCGATGACGTCCGCCTTGTCCTCGCGCAGAACGCGCAGAAAGCACAGATAGCGGGCCTTGCGCGCCGCCTCTTCCAGCCCCATACCCCACTGCTTTGCGAGGGCGGGAACGTCCTCCGCGTAAGAATACAGCGGCACGCCGTATCTGGCGCACGTCTCTCTGACAAATGCGGAATCCGTGCGGGAACTTTCGCCGCGGATCCCGTGTTCGACGTTGACCGCCGAAAGGCTCACCCCCGCCGAAAACAGGGCGTGAAAGAGCGCAAGGGAATCCCCTCCGCCCGAAAAGGCGACACAGACTCGCCTGCCCATGCAGTTTTCGAGATCGAGTTTCATACCGATATTATACAATAAAGAAAAAAGAATTTCAACCGCTTTTAGCGTCGAAGCGTGTGCGGAAGGTGCAAAACCCGCTGTTTTTCCGTGGCAAGCAGGCCCTGTCCGCCCAAAGATTCGGAAATGCTCTGTTTGTAGACGGAATGTCCGAAGTTGAACAGGTAGGCCGCGAGGCACACGATCGCCATGACGGGCAGAGCGGAACCGCCGAACATTTCCGTCCCGAGAAAGAGGGGCGCCAGCAGCGTATTGGTGGCGGCCCCGAACAGGGCGGCATAGCCTAAGCAGGCGGCCGCTTCCGCAGGGATTCCGAACAGTTCCCCCGCCACCGCACCGAGGCAGGCGCCCGCCGCAAACAGCGTTGTCACCTCGCCGCCGACAAATCCGACCGAAAGAAAGGTTGCGGTGAACAGCAGTTTGACGACCCAGTCCCACGCGTACACCGTTCCGCCCGACACCGCCTCCTGGATGAGGTTGGTGCCAAGTCCCGAATACCTGCCGCCGCTGACAAAGAGCAGGCAGGCGAGCAGAAGCCCGCACACCGCCGCGCGGACGTAAGAGTTAGGGCAACAGAAAGAGAAAAATTTTGCGATATATTTGCGCGCAAGGCAGAAAAACAGCCCTGCCAGCCCGCAGAGCGCACCAAAGCCGAACAGGCGCAAAAACAGGGAGACGCTCATGGTAAATTCAAACGAAGTGTGTTCGAGAATGTGCGTTACGCCCAGTAAATTTGCCACGAACAGCGCCGCATAGGAGGAAAAGAGGGACGCCGTAAACGCGCGCAGGCGCAGTTTCCCGACGACGGTGACTTCCAGCGCAAAGAACAGCGCGCAGACGGGGGTGCCGAACAGGGCGGAAAACCCTGCCGCCATGCCCGCGACGAGCAGGACGTGCGGCGCGTCCCGCAGGGGGACAGCCCTTCCGAAACAGCCGCCGATCGCCGCGCCGATCTGTACGCCCGCGCCCTCTCTGCCCACGCTGGCGCAGAACAGGTGCGCGCCCCACGTTCCCGCAAACTGGAAAGCGACGTTGCGCAGGGGGAAATCCTCCCCTTCCCCGCGGCTGGCTTTGAAAACGGCGCCCATGCCCGTGGGAGAATTTTTTGCAAACACGCGGAGCATGGCCGCGGTGAGAAGCCCCACGGCGGGGAGAAACCATACGTACAGCGAAAAGCGGGACGTTTCGAATGCGGAAAGCGCGTCTATCCCCTTTCCGAACACGCCGCACACGAGCCCGATGACCGCACCAGACAAGGCGCCAAGCAGCGCATAGGCGATCTGTTCGCCGAACGCCGCAAGTCCTTTTGCATCAAAAACGCGCATACGTCACTCCTTTTCCGAAGCGAGCGGCGCAAACTTCGCCCCCACAAACCCTGCGAGGTCGAGCGGGGAAAGGCACACCTGGCGCCCCACTTTGCCCGCACTGACAAAGATCTTTTCATACTCCTGCGCGCTCTCGTCGATAAAGGTGGGAAAGCGTTTTTTCATGCCCACGGGAGAGCATCCGCCGTGAATGTACCCCGTCAGCGGTTCCAGTTCTTTCTGGTGGATCATGGCGACGGATTTGAAGCCCGCCGCTTTTGCCGCTTTTTTCAGATCCAGCGTGCCGCAGACGGGTACGCAGAACACCGCATACGCCCGCTTGTCCGATACGGTGACAAGCGTTTTGAACACCGCGCGGGCATTCTCTCCCAGCTGCCGCGCCACTTCCTCCCCGTCCGTGATCTCGGGGGAATATTCGTACGCCGTATAGGCGATCTTTTTTGCGTCAAGAAGGCGCATGACGTTTGTCTTATCCATTTTTCTTTCCGCCGAAGTTTTTTATAGAATTATACCACATATCACCTTAAAAATCAACACGAAGGCGAAAAAAAAAGGCCGCCGCGCAAATTGCGCAGCGGCTTTGCCCCGGGCGGTTTTCCCCGCCCGTCAAATACCTTTCTTTTTAAACTTTGTAAGGATCCACGCCGTACATAGCCTGCATATTGTCCCGGAAGGCGCGCATCTTTGCGGACTGCTTGATGTCCAGCCCCGCATCCATCTCTTCCAGCTCTTTTTTCTGATCGCGGGTGAGCTTTGTGGGGACTTCCACCTGAACGGTGATGTACATATTGCCCGTACCCACGCGCGTTTTCAGACCCTTGCCGCGCACACAGAAGGTCGTGCCGCTCTGCGTGCCTTCGGGAATGAGGTATTCAAAGCTGTCGTCGATGCCGGGAACGCGCACTTTGCCGCCCAATGCGGCGATCTTGTAAGAAACGGGAAGTTCGATGTACAGATCTTTATCCTTGCGCTTGAAGAGCTTGTGCGGCTCTACGCGGAACACGACGATGAGGTCGCCGGGAACGCCGCCCGTCACCGCATTGCCGTACCCCTTTTTACGCATATAGCTGTTGGTGTCTGCGCCCGCGGGGATATTGAGGGTGACCACCGTCTCCTTGCGGGTATAGCCCTTGCCCTTGCAGTCGGGGCAGGATTCCAGAATCGTCTTGCCCGTACCGCCGCACGCGTCGCACACCGTTTCGCGGATGGTCCTGCCGAACAAAGTGTCCTGCGTGACCCGCCTTCTGCCCGTGCCGCCGCAGCGCTCGCACGTCTTGAACGCCGTACCGCCCTTGGCTCCCGTGCCTTTACAGGACGCGCAGGGCTCGTTGCGGTTATACCTGATCTCTTTGGTGCAGCCCTTTGCGGCATCGAGAAAGCTGAGCCTGACTTCTATCGTGATGTCTTCGCCCTGCTTCTGCGCCGCCTGCGCAGTACCGCTGCCGCCGCCGAACCCCGAAAAAATATCGCTGAAAATATCCGAAAATCCGCCGAAACCGCCGAATCCCGAAAATCCGCCGCCCGAAAATCCGCCTGCGCCCGCGTGCATGCCGGGATGATCCAGCTCGTAATCGTACGCCTGACGCTTCTTCGGATCGGACAGGACCTCGTGCGCCTCGTTGATCTCCTTGAATTTCGCCGCCGCGTTCGCATCGTTCGGGTGCAGGTCGGGATGGTAC
>DXFX01000026.1 GCA_019114245.1 Candidatus Borkfalkia faecipullorum
GATAGACTATATCGTATCGGACGGGTACGACGTGGCGCAGACAGCAATCTGCTTTCTGTATCAGTTTGTCGGCAGAACTGTTCACGAGATTTACGGGAAAGACCGCAAAGGAAAAGAAATATCTATTAAACTTGCCTGCTATCGTGAAGCAGACCACTTCATCAATCTTTTTCGGCGGCTTTTCAAATCGAAGGGGCGCCGCGCGAGGACGGCAAGAGTGAGTCGATCTGGGACGTGTTTTCCCATCGGGAGGGCGCCGTTGCCCGCGGGGAAAACGCGGATGTCGCCTGCGATCATTACCACCGTGCGGCGGAAGACGTCGCTCTGATGAAAGAGCTGGGGACAAACGCCTACCGCTTTTCTCTCGCATGGACGCGCCTTCTGCCCGAAGGGACGGGCAGGATCAACAGGTCGGGCGCCGATTTTTACGACCGCCTGATCGATCGTCTTTTGGAAAACGGGATCACGCCCTTTGTCACCTTGTATCACTGGGGTCTGCCGCAGGTCTTACAGCAAAAAGGCGGTTTTCTCAATTCTGACATTGCCGACTGGTTTGCGGAATATGCGGAGGCGGTCAAAAAACTGTACGGGGACCGCGTCAAAAATTTCATGACGTTCAACGAGCCGCAGTGCATCCTCGGCTGCGGGTACAGACTGGGCGTCCATGCGCCCGGCCTGAAAGTCTCTCTCAAAGAACAGCTTCTGGCCCTGCACAACCTTTTAAGGGCGCACGGCGCGGGCGCTGCCGTTCTGCGCGGCATCCGCGGGGCGGAGATCGGGTACGCGTCCTGCGGCTATACTTATGCTCCCGCATCCGAGAAAAAAGAGGATATCGAGGCGGCGTTCGAGCGCACTTTTCAGTTTGAAAAGGACAACCCGCTCGGCACGGTCGCGTCTTTTTCCGAGCCTATCTTCACGGGCGACTATCCCAAGAAATTTTACGAATACGGCGAAGATCTCCTGCCGAAGATCACGCAGGAAGATTTAAAGCTGATCTCTGCGCCGCTGGACTTCTTTGCCCTGAACATTTACGAAGGCAAAACGGTGTACGGGAAAGAGGACGGCACGATCGGCGAAGTCGCTCCCAAAACAGGCTCTCCCAAGACGCAGATGGGCTGGGAGATCACGCCGCAGAATATGTACTGGGCACCTAAACTTTTATATAAAAAATACGGCAAAAAGGTGTATATCACGGAAAACGGCTTTTCCTGCGCGGACTATCTGTTCTCGGACGGAAAAATCCACGATACCTACCGCACGGAATATCTGAAAACGTACCTGCACCAGCTTCTGCGCGCTGCGAGCGACGGGGAGACGAAGGTCGCAGGGTATTTCCACTGGTCTTTGATGGACAACTTCGAGTGGGCGGAAGGGTATAAACAGCGGTTCGGTCTGATCTATGTCGACTTTGAAACGCTGAAACGCACGCCCAAAGACTGTTTTTACGAATACAAAAAGATCATTTCGGAAAACGGGAAAAATCTGTAAACCGAGATTTTCTGTCACGCTTTTTCGGAAAGCTTTTTTTGAAAAAACTTTTCGGCAAGTACTTTACAAATTTAAAATTATGTGTTATACTGTATAAAATTACATTTTTATGTAAACGCTGTGAAGCGGAACAGTAATCCCGGACGCGGGCGTCAGAGAGCCGGCGGCTGGTGCAAGTCGGACGATGCAAAGGGATGAACTCGCCGCCGAGCGGTCTGCCCGAAAGGGGAACACCGAGTAGATGCAGGACGGGGACTCGCCGTTAAAAGAGTGGGATATGCGCCGGAAAAGGCAAGTATTACCGAGAGTGCGCACCGTTGGTGCGAAAAAGAGTGGTACCGCGAAAACCCGTTTTCGTCTCTTACAAGAGAAGAAAACGGGTTTATTTTTTCAAAAAGGAGAGGTCAATGCTATGAAAAATTATCAAAAATACTCCAAGCAGTATTTTCTGCCTCCCGTACGCTGCATGGATTGGGCGGAAAAAGATGCGGTAGATCGCGCACCCGTGTGGTGCAGCGTCGATCTGCGCGACGGAAACCAGGCGCTCATCGAGCCGATGACGCTGGAACAGAAAGTGGAATTTTTCAAGCTTCTCCTGAAAATCGGTTTTAAGGAGATCGAGGTGGGATTCCCCGCCGCCAGCGATACGGAATATGCCTTTCTCCGCACCCTCATCGACAATCATCTGATCCCCGACGACGTCACCGTGCAGGTGCTCACCCAAGCGCGCGAGCACATCATCCGCAAGACGTTTGAAGCGATCGCAGGGGCAAAAAACGTCATTGTCCACGTCTACAATTCCACGTCCGTCGCCCAGCGCGAGCAGGTCTTTAAAAAGGATAAGGCGCAGATCTTAAAGATCGCGGTGGAAGGGGCAAAGCTCTTAAAACAACTCACCGAAGAGGCGGGCGCGGACTACCGCTTTGAATACAGTCCCGAATCCTTTACGGGAACGGAACCGGAATACGCGCTGGAAGTCTGCAACGCGGTGCTGGACGTATGGCAGCCGACGTCGGAGAGAAAGGCGATCATCAACATTCCCGCCACGGTGGAAAACGCCATGCCGCACGTGTTTGCGCAGCAGGTGGAATATATGTCCAAAAATTTAAAATACCGCGAGAACGTGGTTTTGAGTCTGCATCCCCACAACGACCGCGGCTGTGCCGTTGCCGCCTCCGAGATGGGGCTGCTTGCAGGGGCGGACAGGGTGGAAGGTACTCTGTTCGGCAACGGGGAACGCACGGGCAATGCGGATATCGTTTCCATTGCCATGAATCTGTACTCGCAGGGCGTGGACCCGCGGCTGGACTTTTCCTTTATGCCCGAGATCTGCGCTAAGTACACCGAATACACGCAGATGGAGGTTTCGCCCCGTCAGCCGTATGCGGGCGCTCTGGTCTTTGCGGCCTTTTCGGGTTCGCATCAGGACGCTATCGCCAAGGGAATGCAGTGGAGAAAAGAGCACAAGGAGCCGCACTGGAATGTTCCCTATCTGCCCATCGATCCGCAGGACGTCGGGCGCGAATACCAGACGGACGTCATCCGCATCAACAGCCAGTCGGGCAAAGGCGGCGTAGGGTATATCTTGCAGGAAAATTACGGCCTCAATCTTCCCGCCAAATTCAAGGAAGCGATGGGGTATGCCGCCAAGGGCGTTTCCGACCGCACGCACAAAGAGCTGAAGCCTGCGGAAGTGTACGATGTCTTTGTCAATACTTTCCTGAAAAACAGGGGCGTGTTCGACATTCCCGAATGCCATTTCCGTCAGAATAAAGAGGGGATCACGGCCACGGTCACGGTGCAGGAAACGGGGAAGGCTCCCGCGGAAGCCGTTGCAGACGGCAACGGGCGTCTGGACGCCGTCACCAACGCGCTGAAAAAATATTTCAATACAGAGTTTACGCTCACCACATACGAACAGCACGCCGTCAGCGAAAAATCCGATTCCGCCGCGCTCTCCTTTGTCGGTCTGGAACAGGGCGGCAAATTTTACTGGGGCGCGGGAATGGACGATGATATCATCCAGTCCTCCATACGTGCGCTCGTGTCCGCGCTCAACAACTTTTTGGCATAATCCTCCATTTCATTGAAAATCGCTATACGAAAACGCCGCTCTTTTCCCGAAAGAAGAGCGGCGTTTAGATTATTTTGTCAAATACTCTTGTCATTTATCTTTTTATCTGTTATAATGGTTGAAACGTACTTACTGATCGGATTTGTTTCCGCAAAAGGCAGTTTCGATGAAAATACTCATCACAACAGATTTTTTTTCACCCACCGTCAACGGTGTGGTCACATCCACGGTCAACCTGCGAAAGGGACTGACGGAGCGCGGCCATGAAGTCCGCATCCTCACCCTGCAGCAAAAGGAAGAGAGCTGTGAAGAGGGCGTCTGGTATCTTCCTTCCGTCGGACTGGATGCGTTTGTCGCACCCACCGTCCGTTTCCGCATGGGGCTTCCCGCTTCCGTGCTGCGCGAAGTTCTGGAGTGGAAGCCGGACATCGTGCATTCCCAATGCGAGTTCTGCACGTTCGGCCCGGCAAGGAAAATAGCAACGAAGGCAAAGGTGCCTCTCGTCAATACATATCATACCATGTACGAGGATTACGCGCGCTATCTGTTTCGGTTCAGCAACCGATTCGGCAGGTTTGCGGCAAAGAAATTCACGCAAAAGCGGCTGAGCATGGTGGATGCGGTGGTTGTTCCCACAAAAAAGACGCAGGAACTTCTCCTCCGTTACGGTGTCAGAACGCCCGTTTCCGTCATTCCTTCCGGGTTGGATCTTGCTCGATTTCGGGAGGTACGTCATGGCGAATTTTATGAAAAAGTCCGCAATCTTGCGGCGGGCAGGAAGAGCATTCTCTACATCGGCAGGCTTGCCAAGGAAAAGAACATCGGCGAACTGATCGGATATTTCCGCACCTTTGACGATGCGAACCTCGTATTTTTTATCGCGGGCTACGGGCCTTTGCAGAAAGAGCTGGAACAGCAGGCGTCCGATCTGCAGGGCAGGGTCATATTTTTGGGTACCGTCCCGCCCGAGCAGGTCCCCGAGTGCTATGCGGCGGCGGACATTTTTGTCAGCGCATCCACGACGGAAACGCAGGGGCTCACGTATTTTGAGGCGCTTTCCTGCGGGACTCCCGTGCTTTGCCGCGAGGACGATTGTATCCGCGGCGTGGTGGAGGACGGCAAGAACGGGTATCTGTTCCGCGACTACCAGAGCTTTGCAAACGGATTGCGCCGCCTGACGGAGGGGGATCTCTCTTCCATGTCGGAGGCCTGCCGTGCGGCGGCGGAGGAATTTTCCCTCGAAAAATTTGCCGAGCGCGCGGAGAAACTGTACCTCGGTTTGACGGAAAAAAAGAGATAAGGTCTTGTTTTTTGCGGCATTTTCCCGCCCGAAAGCGGGAAAATGCCGCAAACGCTTTACAAGCGCAGGATTTTGTGTTATACTGAACAAAAAAGCACAAGAAATTGTATGGGAGTGCGCCTATGAAGTGTATGTATTGCGGATGCCTGGAGAGCAAGGTGATCGACAGCCGAGCGACGGACGAGGGGAGGACCATCCGCCGCCGCCGCGAGTGTATCCAGTGCGGCAAGCGGTTCACTACGTACGAAACCATTGAAACGACGCCCGTTCTCGTCATCAAAAACAGCGGAAACAGGCAGGCGTTCGACCCGAACAAGCTGAAAAACGGCATCATCAAGGCGTGCGAAAAGCGGCCCGTCTCCATGTCCAAGATCGATAAACTTGTGGACGATATCAAAAAACAGGTCTACAACTCCCTCGAACAGGAGATCTCCTCCAAACGTCTGGGTGAGATGGTGATGAGCGGGCTCAAAGAGATCGACGAAGTGGCGTATGTCCGCTACGCGTCGGTGTACCGCCAGTTTACGGACATTTCTTCCTTTATGCAGGAACTGGAATCCATGATGAAGGAAAACAAGACAAAGAAACCCGATCAGAAGCCCGAATAAAGGGCTTCTTTTTATCCCTTGCGAGGAATTTTTATGAGCAGATCAGTCAACATCGGCGGCGTCCTTGTGGGCGGCGGCGCGCCCGTCGCCGTGCAGTCCATGACGACCACGCCCACCTGCGACGTATCCGCCACGCTTGCGCAGATCGGACGGCTTTTTGAGGCGGGCTGCGAGATCGTCCGCGTCGCCGTGCGCGACGAAAAGGATGCACGCGCCATCCGCGCCATCCGCGACGCATCGTCCATTCCCGTGGTGGCGGACATTCATTTTTCCGCAAAACTTGCCGTTCTCGCCATCGAAAGCGGCGCAGACAAAGTGCGCGTGAACCCTGGCAACATCGGGGGAGAGGCGGACATCCGCACGGTTGCGGATTGTATCCGCGCCCATCATATTCCCGTCCGCGTGGGGGCAAACACGGGAAGCATCGAAAAGAGTTTTCTGGAAAAGTACGGGAGGAGCGCCCCCGCGCTGGTGGAAAGCGCCCTTTACAATGTATCTGTTTTGGAAAAATACGGCGTGGAGGACATCGTTATCTCCGTCAAGGCGTCCTCCGTTCCGCTGACGGTGGAGGCGTACCGCCTGCTTGCGGGCAGGACGGACCATCCTCTGCACATGGGCGTCACGGAAGCGGGCACGCACGAAAGCGGCGTTGTCAAGAGTGCGGTAGGCATCGGCGCCCTCCTTTTGGATGGGATCGGCGATACCATACGCGTCTCGCTGACGGACGATCCCGTGCAGGAGATCTATGCGGCGGAGCGCATTCTGCGCGCCTGCGGTCTGCGCAGGGAGTTTGTGGAAGTCGTTTCCTGTCCCACCTGCGGCAGGTGCGAATGGGATTGCATGCCGCTTGCGCAGGAAGTGGAAAAGCTGACCTTCGGCGTGCATAAGAAATGCAAGATCGCCGTCATGGGCTGTGTCGTCAACGGGCCGGGCGAGGCAAAGGACTGCGACCTCGGCATCGCAGGGGGCAAAGATACGTGCGTTCTCTTCCGCTACGGGGAGAGGGTGCGCAACATTCCCGCAAAGGACGCGCGGGAAGAGTTTTTAAAGGAGGTATCCGCGCTGTTGCGGGACAAGGAATGACACAGGAAGAATTTCTCGGGCAGATCCGTTCCGCGGACGGACTTCGGCGGGCGGTGCTGCGCGCCGTCGAGATAGACCGTTCCGCAAGGGAATGTGTGTTCGATCTCGTTACGGATACGCCTTACACGGCGGAGGACGAGCAGGCGGCGGAACGCGCCGTGCGCGCCGCGGTGCCCGCTTCGATGCGGGCGCGCGTGCAGCTGCACAAGCTGGTGGCGGATCCCTCGCTGGTGCGCAGCAAAATTTTGGAGTATCTTTCCCACAGCCACAGGGCGGCTTCCGCCTGCATCCGCGCGGAGGACGTGGAAGTGGTTTTGGGCGATCCCGTAAAGTTTGTGTTCGGTGTGGACGGAGCGGAACGCGGCTTTTTTGAAAAAAACGAACAGCTTTTGTCGGGCGTCAAGGCCATGCTCGAACGCAATTTCTGCAACAAGTTTGAAGGCTCGCTGGCGGACAAGGTCAAAGAGGTAAAAGAGGAAGAGGAGACGGAAGAGGAGGAGCAGTTCGATTACCGTCCCGCCCGTACGTTTGCGATCGAAGGGTTTGAGACCATCGACGAGGCGAATGTTCCCAAGCTGGCTACATACATTGCCGACTGTGACTTTACCAGCAATTCTCTGACGATCTGCGGAGAGGTCACGTCGATCCAAGAGCGCACCACAAAACCCAAGACGGACGCTTCGGGCGCGACCAAGGAAGGGAAGCCCTATCTGCGCTTTACCCTCAACGACGGGACGGGATTTCTCTCCTTTTCCTATTTTATCAGAAAGCGCACGGAAGAGAAGATCCGCGCCATCAAGGAAGGGGACCGGATCGTCTGCACGGGCGAAAACGAGTTGTACGGAGACCGTTTGAGTTTTACGGCGCGCTATATCAACCGCGGCCATGCCCCGGAAGGATTTGTCCCCGAAAAGAAGAAGGGGAAATCCGTTCCATTGCACTATTCGCGCGTGGCGCCCGAAGAATACGTCGATTACAGCCAGCTCAATCTCTTTGAATCGTCCGAAATTCCTCCCGCCCTCACGGGGCAGACGTTTGTGGTGTTCGACCTGGAAACGACGGGGCTCGTCAACACGCCGACGGGCGGAAAGATGGACGCCATCACGGAGATCGGCGCCGTCAAGATCATCGGCGGGGAGATCAAGGAAAAGTTTTCCACGCTGGTCAATCCCGAACGCAAGCTGCCGGAAGAGATCGTAAAGCTGACGGGGCTCACGGACGATATGCTCGCGGACGCACCCAGGATCTCCGACGTCATCGGCGACTTTGTCAAATTCTGCGACGGGTGCAGCCTCGTGGGGCACAACGTGCAGTTCGACTATAAGTTTGTGCGCTACTATGCGGAAAAGGACGAATATCCCTTTGAACATCCGACGTATGATACGATGACCCTCGCGCAGGAGCTTCTCTTTCTCAAAAACTATAAGCTGGATACGCTTGCCGACCATTACGGGATCTCGTTCAACCACCACCGCGCCTGGTCGGACGCTCTGACGACGGCAAAAATCTTTATTGAGCTGATAAAGGCAAAAAAATGCTTGCCAAAAGCGTAAAAAAGTGGTATAATACGGATACTGAATATGTTAGCTTGAAGATTGAGAGTGGTTTTCCGCTCTCAAATCTTTTTATGTGCGGTTTTTTATCCGCGAGGAGCTTAAAATGAAAGTCAGACAAACGGAAGAGATCGTGGCCGCACTCGAGCCGATCGCGCGCGAATTGGGGGTAGAACTGTACGAAGTCGTGTTCAAGCAGGGCAAGCACCCGTCGCTGACCATCTTTCTGGACACGGAAAAAGAGGGCGGGATCGATCTGAACACCTGTGAAGCGTTCCACAATGCCGCCGATCCCGTTCTGGACGAACTTGATCCCACCTACGGGCAGCCGTACACGCTCAACGTCAGCAGTCCCGGGCTGGACAGACCGTTCAAAAAGGAAAGCGATTATCGCCGCAACATCGGCAAAAAGGTGGAGATCAAGCTGTACGCGCCTTACAAAGGAGAAAAATTTTTCGACGCGGTGCTGCTTGAATACAACCCCGTCGCAGGGAACGTAACCATTGACAAGGGCGGTGAGGTTTTCAAACTCAACCTCACGCAGATCGTCAAAATGTCGCAGTACATCGACTTTGAATGAGCCGCGGCAAACATAACAACAATTATTTGAGGAGAATGCAATGATCAGCAAGGAATTCTTTGACGCTTTGGCGGATCTGGAAGTGGAAAAGGGGATCAGCAAAGACGTATTTATCGAAGCACTGCGCAACGCGCTTATTTCTGCTTATAAAAAACAGTACGAAGACGGCGCCGGCGACGTGGATATCCGCATCAATCCCGAAAAGAACAGCGTCAAATATTATACGGTCCGCACGGTGGTGGACGAAGTCACCGACCGCGAAAAGGAGATCTCTCTCGCAGACGCACAGCTTCTGAAAAAGAGCTACAAGATCGGCGATACCGTATACGAGGAGTTCATCCCCAAGGATTTCGGCCGCATTGCCGCGCAGACGGCAAAGCAGGTCATCCTGCAAAAATTGCATGAAACGGAGCGCGACAACACGCTCAGCGAATTTTCGGATAAAAAAGACGAGCTGATGACCTGCGTGGTGCGCAAGGTCGATGCGAAAAACGTCGTGTACGTCGAACTGGGCAAGGGTCAGATCGAGGGCGTGATGCTCCCGCAGGACCAGGTCCCCGGCGAGCGTTACGAAGTCAACGACCGCATCAAGGTGTACGTCAAAAATATCAAAAACAGCGGCAAGGGCGCGCAGGTGCTCGTATCCCGCACGTCCGCGGGGCTGGTCAAGCGCCTGTTCGAGGAGGAAGTCCCCGAGATCAAGGCGGGCACGGTCATCGTCAAGGCGATCTCCCGCGAGGCGGGCCAGCGCACGAAAATGGCGATCTGCAGCGAGGATCCTCAGGTCGATGCCGTCGGCGCCTGCGTGGGCAACAAGGGTGCGCGCGTCAACGCGGTGGTCGCGGAACTGGGCGGCGAAAAGGTGGATATCATCCAGTGGAGCGACAACGCTCTCGAATTTATCGCCAAGGCGCTCTCTCCCGCAAAGGTGATCTCCGTCACGCAGATCGGCGAAAAGTCCGCCATTGCCGTCGTTCCGGACGACAAACTTTCCCTCGCCATCGGCAGGGACGGGCAGAACGCCCGCCTTGCGGCAAGGCTCACGGGCTGGAAAATCGACGTCAAGAGCGAGAGCGCGGCGGCAAAGATGGAAGAGCTGCGCGCGGCGGAAGAGGAGAGCGAGCCGCAGACTGAGGAAGAGTGATCGCGCGGCGATCGGGCGAGGTGAGCTTTGGTGAAAGTCAAAAAAATTCCCATGCGCATGTGCATTGCCTGCCATGAAATGAAGCCGAAAAAAGAGATGCTCCGCATCGTAAAACCCAAGGAAGGGGACGTGTTCATCGATTTTTCGGGCAAGGCGGCGGGCAGAGGCGCTTATATCTGCAACGATCCGGAGTGCATCAGAAAGCTGAAAAAATCGAGACTGCTCAACAAGGCATTTTCCGCGGACATTCCGCTTGCGGTGTACGATGCAATCGAGGAGGCGTTCTTTGCAAAGAAATAAAGCGGACGCTTACGTCGGTCTGTGCAGGAAAGCGGGAAAGCTTACCTGCGGGTTCAACGCCGTGGAAGTACAGCGGGGCGGCGTGTATCTGCTGCTCCTGTGCCATACGGCATCGGAAAATGCAAAAAAGAGCGCTTATAAACTGAGTGAGAGATTCGGCTGCGGGTTGATGATCCTTGAAGGCAAAACGCTGGAAGAGGTGACGGGAAAACCCAACTGCAAACTCGCCGCCGTCAAAGAGGAAAATCTGGCGAAAGCGATCCTTTCGTCTGCGGATGAAAATTACAGAATATATTCGGGAGGCAACGTTTAGACAAGATGGCAGAAGCAAAGAAGAATTACGCGAATATTGAAAAGATCAACTCTCTTCTGGGGGCGGAAGGGGTAGGATCACTGCTCAAACAAGTGCAGGGCACGGAAAAGAAAGTGGGGGATATCCTCCGCAAGCTTTCCGAAATGGAAAGCACCGCGCGCGCCCGCACGCAGGAAGAGGCTTCGGCGGAACCTGCGGCGGCACCTGCCCAGGCAGCTCCCGAACAAAATAAGGAAATCAAGGCGGAACCCGCCCGTCCCGCGGCGGAAAAGCCCGCGGCAGAAGAAAAACCTGCGGAAAAGCCCGTTGAAAAGGCGGCGGAGAAGGCGGAACCTGTCCGTCCCGCGGCGGAAAAACCTGCGGAAAAGGTTCAGCCTGCTGCTGAGGCGGTGAAGGCGGAACAAAAGCCCGAACCCGCGCCCGCAGCGGCAGAAAAGCCTGCAAAAAAACCCGCGGAGAAACCTGCCGAAAAGGTCGCTGAGAAACCCGCAGAAAAACCTGCGGAAAAACCTGCCGCGCAGGAATGCGAAAAGCAATCTGCGCCCGCACGCGCCCCCGAAGTGCATACGCAGACGCGCCGCGGCGTGGAAGAACAGGTCATCCGCACCCAATATGCGGATCGCCGCAACCGCACATACATCAATACGGCGGCGGATCGTCCCAAGCGTCCAGCTCAGCCCGCAGCCCGTCCCGAACAGGCGCAGGGCCGTCCGCAGGCGGGTACGGCCCGTCCGGCGCAGGATCAGGGAACGCGCCCCGCATATCAGCCGCGCACCCAGCAGGGTACGGCACAGGGCAGGCCTGCCTATGGCGCACGTCCTCCCATGCAGAACCGTCCTTCCGCAGGCGCACGCCCCGCGTCCGGCGGCAGACTCGGCGCGGCAGCGGTGCCTCCCGCAGCGCCCGCCAAGTTTACGGCTCCCGCAAAGAAAAAGGCGTCTTACGAAAAAACGTATACCGAGCAGAAGAGGCCTACGGTCAGCAAGCGCGCTCTCATCAAACAGCAGGTATCCGTTTCCGATTTCGACGAGGACAAGAGCGGGTACAGGAAACTGCGCGTTAAAAAGCAGAAACAGCAGACGGTGCAGACCATCAAGATCGAGCACGCCGTCGTTACAACGGAAAACATTCCTTTGAAAGTCCTCAGCGAAAAGCTGGGCATCACGGCGGTGGAGATCACCAAGCGCCTGTTCAAGGAAGGCATTGCAAAGACCATCAACGATTCCCTCGATTACGATACGGCGGCATACATCGCCAGCGATCTGGGCATCGAACTCGAATACAAACCCGAAAAGACGGCGGAGGAAGCTCTGGACGAGATCTACAACGCCGAAGTTGCGGGCAGTGAGGGCGCAGTCACCCGTCCTCCCGTGGTCACGGTCATGGGCCACGTCGACCACGGCAAGACTTCCTTGCTGGATAAGATCCGTTCCACCAACGTCACGGCGGGCGAGGCAGGCGGCATTACGCAGCACATCGGTGCGTACTCCGTCACGGTGAAGGGCAAGACCATCACCTTCCTCGATACCCCCGGTCATGAAGCGTTTACTGCCATGCGCGCGCGCGGCGCATCCGTCACGGATATCGTCGTGCTCGTCGTCGCGGCGGACGACGGGATCATGCCGCAGACGGTGGAGGCCATCAACCACGCCAAGGCGGCAAACGTTCCCATCATCGTTGCGGTCAACAAAATGGATAAAACCGAGGCAAACCTCGAACGCGTCAAACAGGGTCTCACCAACAACGGGCTCGTTCCCGAAGAGTGGGGCGGCGACGCCATCGTTGTGCCTGTTTCCGCCAAGACGGGCGCGGGCATCGACGACCTTTTGGACGCCATCAACCTCGTTGCAGAAGTTAAAGAACTCAAAGCCAACCCCGATCAGTCGGCGCGCGGCACCATTATCGAAGCAAAGCTGGATAAGGGCAAAGGCCCCGTCGCGTCCGTACTCATTCAAAACGGAACGCTGCACACGGGCGACAACGTCATTTCCGGTACCACTACGGGCCGCGTCCGCGCCATGATCGACGACAAGGGCAGGACGGTAAAGGCGGCCGGGCCTTCCATGGCGGTGTCCATCCTCGGACTGGAAGAAGTCCCCAATGCGGGTGATTCCATTATCGCCGTCGCGCAGGATAAGCTGATGAAGCAGATCCAGGAAGAGCGCAAGAGAAAGGAAAGCGAGTCCATGGTCAAAGCGCAGACGCGTGTCACGCTGGACGACGTGTTCGGCAAGATCGCGGAAGGCAAGATCAAGGCTCTCAACATCATCGTCAAGGGCGACGTGCAGGGCTCCGTCGAGGCGGTCAAGCAGTCTCTGCTCAAACTCTCCAACGACGAAGTGCGCGTCAATATCCTGCACAGCGGTGCGGGCGCCATCACCGAATCGGACGTCATGCTTGCCGATTCCTCCAACGCTATCATCGTCGGGTTCAACGTCCGTCCCGATACAAAAGCGAAGGCGCTTGCCGAGCACGGCGGCGTGGACGTGCGTTGCTACCGCATCATTTACGAGCTGCTCGACGACATTCAGGCAGCGCTCAAGGGTATGCTTGCGCCGAAGTACAGGGAGATCATGACGGGCAAGTGCGACGTGCTGCAGACGTTCAAGATCACGGGCGTGGGCATGGTCGCTGGCTGCTACGTCACCGAAGGCAAGATCGTCCGCAGCGGAAAACTGCGCATTTACCGCGACAACGTAATGATCGTCGAGGGCGCGGTGCGTCAGCTCAAGCGTTTCAAGGACGACGTAAAAGAGGTTTCGGGCGGATTTGAATGCGGCGTCAGCATCGAAGGGTTCGACGGGATCAAGATCGGCGACGTCATCGAATGCTATATCACCGAGGAGATCCCCGCATAACCTCTTTCAAATACAGACAGGAGGGGAAATCACATGAAATCATTGCGCGCGGAGCGCCTTTCTGCCGAATATCAGAAGGCGGTCTACGAAGTTATTTCCACCAAACTCAAATACAAGACGGATAAGATCCGCGGCATCGTCAGCGTGACCAAGGCGGACGTTTCGCCCGATCTGAAAAACGCGAAAATTTATATCAGCGTGCTGGGCAAAAATGCGGAGGAATCGGCGGAAACGTTTGCCGCCATTTCCGAGCACGCAGGTTTTATCCGTTACGAACTTGCGCATATGATGCAGATGCGCACGGTGCCTGAACTTCATTTTCTGAGGGACGGCACCATGGAATACGGCGACAAGATCGACCGTATCATCAAAGAGATCCACAAGGAGGAAGAGGGGCAAAAATAATTGCCCCTTTTTTCCCTTTTACGCGGAGGAGAATGTTTTGACATCGTTAAAAGAAATAGCCGGATTGCTGAAAAAACTGAAAAGTGCCACCATTTTCTGCCATATGCGCCCTGACGGCGATACGCTGGGCGCGGCGATGGGGCTGAAATCTCTTCTGGAAGAAAACGGCGCGCGCTGCAAAGTCGTATGCGAAAGCCCCGTGCCTTCCAAGTTCTTTTTCCTGGAAGGAATGAACGAGATTGACGACAAGCCCGACGAGAGCGCGCAGGCATACATCTGCGTCGATTGCAGCGAAACGCATCGCCTGGGCGCCCTGTGCGAGGTCTTCGAGCGCGCCGAAAAGACAAAATTCAATATCGATCACCACATTTCCAATACCCGCTTCGGCGATTACTGGTATGTGGAGGACCGCTCCGCCACCTGCGAGATCATGACCGAGCTTGCAAGCCTCTTTACGGACAAAATTTCCAAACGCACGGCAGATTGTTTCCTTTTGGGACTGAGCACGGACACGGGCAATTTTGCGCACAAGAACGTCGTGGAAAGCACCTTTCTTGCGGCGGCAAAGCTGGTTGCAAGCGGGGCGGATCTCTATGCGATCCAATACAATATGTACAAAAACCAGCCCGCTGCGCGCGCGCTCCTGTTCGGGAGGACAATGTCCGCCATCCGCTACTATGAGGAGGGCAGGATCGCCTTTATCTATGTCACGCGGGAACAGCTCCGCGCGGCAAACGCCACTTCCGACATGACGGAGGGATTTAACGATTTCCCCCTGTCCGTGGCAGGGGTGGAGGTTGCCGTCTGCCTTCTGGAAACGGCGGACGAACGCTTCAAGATCTCCCTGCGCAGCAAAGGGGAGACGGACGTCAATGCCATTGCGCGCGTGTACGGCGGCGGCGGCCACGTGCAGGCGAGCGGCTGTATGATCTCGGGTTGTCTCGAAGAGGTCATCGACAAACTGCGCTATACCATCAAACAGCATTTGCAGGACTGACGGTAGGGAGGGCAATTATGCAGCAAGCGAGCGGATTTATCAACCTCAACAAGCCCTCCGGCATTTCCAGTGCGGCGGCAGTCGGCAAAATCAAGCGGCTTACGGGCATCCCTTGCGGGCATATGGGTACGCTCGATCCCATGGCAAGCGGCGTTCTGCCCGTGGCGGTGGGAAATTCTTCCCGCCTCTTTAATTATCTTCTCAACAAGGAAAAGATCTATCGCGCCGTGTTCCGCTTCGGCGTGGAAACGGACACGCTCGACGCCCTGGGCAGCGTCCTGCGTGAAGGGGAAAAAGTCCCCGAGCAGCGGGAAATAAACGACAAAATCAGATTTTTTGTCGGAGAAATAGAGCAATTCCCCCCTGCATACAGTGCAAAGAATGTCAACGGCGTGCGCGCCTATCAGTTGGCAAGGCAGGGCAAACCCGTCGTCTTGCAGGCAAAAAAAGTTCTTGTGCAGTCCATCGCGCTCACGAGAAAAGTCTCGCAGGACAGTTACGAATTTCTCATCACCTGCGGCGGAGGAACGTACATCCGTTCCCTGTGCAGGGACATTGCCAAGGCGTGCAGAACTGTTGCCACGATGACCTCGCTCGTCCGCGAAAAGAGCGGGATCTTCACGCTGGAAACGGCCTGCACGGCGGAACAGCTCACACCCGAAAACTGGCAGGAATTTCTCATTGCGCCCGATAAGGTGTTCGATTTCCCCGCCCTCGATTTTGACGATGAGCAGGCGCGCAAACTGCGCAACGGCCTGGGTGTGGAATACTCCCGCGACGGGGAATACAAGCTGTATCTGGACGATGAATTTTACGGGATCGCCTGCGCGGAGGGCGGGATCCTGCGCGCAAAAGTCAAACTTGTCTGAGGTAGGGCAATGCAGATCGTACAATACGGAGAAAAATATTCTGTTCCCTGCGTCTTACTTTTGGGGTACTTTGACGGGATGCACGTCGGGCATCGCGCCCTCGTCGCCAAGGCAAAGCAGGTTGCGCAAAAGCTCGGGTGCGCCGTGGGTATCATGACGTTTACCCAATCCAAAAAGGGCGGGCAGATCTATCTGTTTGAGGAGCGGCTCCACATTTTCTCCTCTCTCGGCATCGATTTCGTGCTTGCGGCGCAGTTCGACGAGAAATTCAAAAGCACATCCCCGCAGGAGTTTTTGCAGACGCTCTGTTCCTGCCTCTGCGTGCACGCGTTTGTCTGCGGCGAGGATTTCACCTTCGGCAAGGACGCGCAAGGGAACGTTTCTCTCCTGCAAGAATTCTCAAAAGCAAACAATATTAGCGTTTTTGTTGAAAAACTTGTAGACTTTGGCGGAGAAAAAGCGGCGGCAACGCTCGCAAAAAAATATCTGGACGAAGGGGACGTGCGTTCGCTTTCCAAACTTCTCGGCGGCAAATATTTTGTGTTCGGGACTGTTTCTACGGAAGGCAGGCATATCGGCAGACAGATGGGATTTCCCACGGCGAACATTCATCTCAGTGCGGAAAAATACCCGCTGAAGCGCGCCGTGTATGCCGTCTCGGCGGAGCTGGATAAAAAAATGTACCGCGGGATCGCCAATTACGGTGCGCGCCCCACGTTTGGGGACGGCCGCGTCGTGCTGGAAGCGTATTTTGACGGGTACAAGGGAGATCTGTACGGCAGGGAGATCACCGTATATTTCGATGATTTTCTGCGCGAGATCAAAAAATTTGACAGTGCGGAGGCGCTTTCCGCGCAATTAACAAAAGATCTGGAGAAAATAAGATGATAAAATTCGGGCCGAGCGGCAACAGCGAATCTTTTTATGCGCAGGGGCTTTCCCACACCGAGCAATCGGCAAAATTTGTAAAGGATCTCGGGCTGGACTGCTTTGAATACTCTTTCGGGCGGGGCGTCCGCATGACGGATGCCAAGGCGCTTTCTATCGGAAAAGCGTTCCGCGAGCAGGGCGTGGAGATCAGCGTTCACGCGCCGTATTACATCAATTTTGCCAATCCTGCCGAGGAAAACGCGGAAAAATCGTACAATTACGTTCTGGAAAGCGCGCGCGTTTTAAAGCTGATGGGCGGAAAGCGGTGCGTATTTCATTCCGCCACGCAGGGGAAAATGCAGCGGGACGAGGCCGTTTCCCTCACGGAAGAGAGGTTGAAGATCCTGCGCGACAAGATCTATGAAGCGGGTTTGCAGGACGTGTATTATTGCCCGGAAACCATGGGCAAGATCGCGCAGATCGGAACGCTGGAAGAGATCGTTCGCTTCTGCAAGATCGATGAGATCTATCTGCCCGCCGTCGATTTCGGGCATCTGAACGCGCGCGAACAGGGCAGCCTGCGCACGCAGGAGGATTACGAAAAGCGGCTTTCCTATATGATCGATCAGCTCGGGTACGAGCGGGTAAAGCATTTTCACGTACATTTTTCCAAGATACAGTATTCGGACAAGGGGGAAGTCAGGCACCTCACGTTTGAGGACGAAGTCTACGGCCCCGATTTTGAACCGCTTGCGGCGGCTCTGAAAAAGCTGAAGCTGGAACCGTACATTGTCAGCGAATCGGCGGGAACGCAGGCAGAGGACGCGCTCGCCATGAAAAGGATGTACGAGGCGCTTTCGTAAAGACAGAATACAGAAATATTGCGAAAATATATCGGGAAAAATTGACTTATAACTGAAAATTTGGTACAATATCAGCATGGACAATACGAAAAAATTATTACGCGAGTTGAAAGCGGACGCAATGCTCACAGGCGCGGCCGATCTGCGCGCCTGGCTGACAGGTTTTCGCAGTTCTTTCGGATTTGTCTATACCGACGCACAGGAAAGCGTGTTTTTCACCGATCCGAGGTATGCGGAGGGCGCAAAGGAGGCGCTCCGCAATTCCTACACGGGCGTCGCCATAGCCAAAAACGAAGACTCCGTTTTCGATTTTATAAAGAGTAAAAAAATAAAAAAACTTGCCGTTCCCGTGGAAAGGCTCACCCAGCCGGAATACGAACGGCTTCGCCGTCGCTTTAAACTGGTAGACAGTACGCCCGCATTCGTAAAGGCGATGTCTGTCAAAAACGAAGAGGAGCTTGCCAGCATTACCCGTGCCTGCGAAATAGCGGAAGAAGCGTATTTGCAGCTTCTCTCTTTCCTCAAAGAGGGAGTCACGGAAAACGAAACTGCGGGATACCTCGAATACCTCATGCGCAAATGCGGCGCAGAGGATCGTTCCTTTGAGACGATCGCCGCGTTCGGCAAAAATTCTTCCGTACCGCATCACGCGTCGGACGGGACAAAGCTTAAAAGCGGAATGCCCGTTCTGCTCGATTTCGGTTGCAAAGTCAACGGCTATTGCTCGGATATCACGCGCACGCTCTGGTTCGGCGGCAAGCCGGACGACGAGTTCAAGAGCGTCTATGAAAGCGTGCTCACTTCCCATCTTCTCGCGCGCGACAACATCCGCGCCGGCATGAAGGGCAGGGAGGCGGACGCCATCGCCAGGGATTATCTCGCCAAGCAGGGTCTGGACAAGTTCTTTACCCATTCTTTGGGCCACGGGATCGGGATCAACATTCACGAATTTCCCGCGCTCAGCCCCAAGGGCGAGGCGGCGCTGCAGGACGGAATGGTCTTTTCCATCGAGCCGGGCGTGTACTTTGAGGGCAAGTTCGGTATCCGTATCGAGGACAGCGTCACCCTGAAAGACGGGCGCGTCGTCAGCTTTATGAAGACAGATAAAAATCTGACATTGCTTTAAGCGGTCAGTTGAAAGGCGGGGTTCCGCGCAAATAGTATAACAAGTAAGGAGATACATTATGATTCAAGCAGGAGATGTCAGAAAGGGTGTTACCATCGAGTACAACGGCAACGTGTATGTCGTTGTCGATTTCCAGCACGTCAAACCCGGAAAGGGCGCGGCGTTTGTCAGAACGAGACTGAAAAACGTTGTCACGGGTGCGGTGCTCGAACAGACCTTCAACCCCTCCGAAAAACTGGAAAACGCGCACATCGAAACCAAAAAGATGACTTATTCGTACAACGACGGCGACCTGTACTACTTCATGGACGAGGAATACAACCTCACGCCGCTCAATCATGAGCAGGTAGAGGATGCGCTCCGCTTCATCAAGGAAAACGACCCCGTCACCGTCCGTTTCTATAAGGGTTCCGCATTCTCCGTCGAGTGCGAAAACTTTGTGGAATTGAAGATCGTCTCTTCCGAACCCGGTGTCAAGGGCAACACGGCAACCAATGCCACCAAAAAGGCGATTTTGGAAACGGGTGCGGAAATTCAGGTCCCCATGTTCGTCGAAGAGGGCGAGACCATTCGTGTCGATACCCGTACGGGCGAATACATGGAGCGTGTCAAGTAATTTCAGAAAGACAGATCGCGAGCCGCATTGAAAAATGCGGCTCGTACTTTTAAGGAGACTATCATGCGTGCAGTCATTCAGCGGGTGAAAGAAACTTCGCTGTCCGTGGACGGAAAACTGATCTCTGAAATCCCTTTCGGGCTTGCCGTCTATCTCGGCGTTGCGCCCGAGGACGGCGAGGAAAATGCCGTCATGATGGCTAAAAAAATTGCCGCCCTGCGCATTTTCGAGGATGAAAACGGAAAGATGAATCTTTCCGTGCGAGATGTGAAGGGGGAGGTTTTGCTCATTTCCCAATTTACACTGTTCGGGGATTGCCGCCACGGCAACCGTCCCGGATTTACGGGTGCAGCGAGGCCGGAAACAGCCGAGCCGCTCTATCGCCGCACGGCAAAACTTCTGGAAGAACAGGGTGTGCCTGTCAAGCTGGGCGTGTTCGGTGCGGACATGAAGATCCGGCAGTTCAACGACGGCCCTGTTACGATTTTATACGAATGCTGAGGCCGGAACATGATCATACAATATCTCGGAACGGGCGCGGCGGAAGGCTTTCCCGCCGTGTTCTGTCACTGCGAATCCTGTACACAGGCGCGCCGTGACCTTCAAAAAGAATGCAGAACGCGCTCGCAGGTGCTCGTCGACGGAAAACTGCTCATCGATTTTCCCGCAGACAGTTATCTGCATTCCCTGCGCTTCGGGACAGACCTTTCCGCGGTGCAAGCTCTGCTTGTCACCCATTCTCATACCGATCATTTTTACGCGCAGGAATTTGTCAACCGCGGCCATAAATTTGCGTTTGACCTTGTCAGCCCGACGCTGGATCTTTACGGCAATGCGGAAGTTCTGTCTGTCTTTGCGGAGGATACAAGGCGGGAGATGCGCGACGACGTGAGGCAGAATCTCCACCTGCATGAGTGCGGACCTTTTCAGCAGTTCACGGCGGCAGGTTACGAAATTTTTACGCTTCCTGCCGTGCATACGCCCAAAGAACAGGCTCTTTTGTACTGTATCCGCAAGGATAAGACTCTTCTGTATCTCAACGATACTGGCTTTCCGCAGGAGGAATGCTTTGCCTTTCTCAAAGAAAAGGGGATCAGGGCGGACTTCGTCAGCATGGACTGTACCTTTGCAGACGATGCAAGGCCGTATTCGGGCAGACATATGGGCTTTGCGGAAAATGTACGCCTGCGCGAAGCGCTCATGCGCTTCGGGATCGCGGGGAAAGATACGCAGTTTTGCGCCACGCATTTTTCCCATAACTCTGCGCCTTTTCGCGACAGATTGTGCGCTGTTGCAAAAGAATACGGTTTTCTGGCGGCTTACGACGGATTCAAAATTGAATTTTGATGAATTGTCAAACTAAGTGCAACACTTGATAAGATTTTGTTCAAACAAATCTTGTGGTGTTTGGAAATGTAAAACCTTTTTGGGCCTGGCGTTGATCAACGCCAGGTTCTTTTTTAATGTGGCAGGGCT